>CBINDO010000209.1:0-14554 GCA_966249405.1 uncultured bacterium
TCGAGATGGACGGCTTCGAACACAACGAAGGCGTCATCATCATCGCCGCCACCAACCGTCCCGACGTGTTGGACCCCGCTATCTTGCGTCCCGGTCGTTTCGATCGCCGCATCACGGTGGCACGTCCCGACATCCGCGGTCGCGAAGGCATCCTGGCGGTTCACACGCGCAAGGTTCCGCTCGGCGGCGACGTAGACCTATCGATCCTCGCTGCCGGGACCCCTGGCTTCGTCGGCGCCGACCTCGAGAACTTGGTCAACGAAGCAGCGCTGCTCGCGGCGCGTCAAGACAAGGACTCCGTGTCGATGGTGGACTTCGAGCTCGCCAAAGACAAAGTGCTCATGGGCCCCGAACGCCGTTCGATGGTGATGAGCGAGGACGAACGTCGCATCAGCGCTTGGCACGAGGCCGGCCACACGTTGGTGGGCAAGCTGATCCAGGGCAACGACTCGGTGCACAAGGTGTCCATCATCCCGCGCGGCGCAGCTCTCGGCGTGACCCAGTTCTTGCCGACCGAAGATCGTCACACGATGACGAAGACGCAGCTGTTGGCGCGGATCGCGATGGCACTCGGTGGCCGTGTCGCCGAAGAGGTCGTGTTCGGTTCGATCACGAGCGGCGCATCCGACGACATCAAACGCGCGACGCGCGTGGCGCGAGCCATGGTGTGCGAGCTCGGCATGAGCGAGAAGATGGGCCCGATCGCCTACAGCGAAGGGGAACAGAACGTGTTCCTCGGTCGCGAAATGGCGGCACGGAGCGATGGCGTGAGTGAAGAGACCGCTCGCGAAATCGACCGCGAGGTGCGCTCGATCATCGACGCTCAGTTGGCTCTGTCTCGCAAGACGGTGCTCGACAATCGCGAAAAACTCGACCGCTTGGCGCACGCCTTGCTCGAGCGTGAGACAATCGACTCCGAGGAGATCGACGCCTGCATGGCTGGCCGCGAGTTGCCTCCGCGCGAGCGCGTCATCATCCCGAGTTATGCCGAAAAGCGGGCCGACACCAAGGACAAGAAGCGGGCAGCGAGCATCTTCGGCGCTCCGAAACCCGCTTCGGCTTGAGGTTTCGCCCCGTCGGCGCAAGTCTGCAAATGCCGCCCGCAGAGGGGCGCCGCAAAACCCCACACTTCGGTGTGGGGTTTTCGTTTTCCATGGTTCCGCGCTGCGGCTACATCGTAGAGGCGCCCGGTGGCGCGCGCCGGCGACAGTCTGAACAAGTGGTGGGCGGGAGACGTGCCACGCCGTTAGGCGCTGGGCCCGACCAAACCATGCAGCGGGACCTCGGCGTCCTCCGCGTCTCGTGAGGTAACCCGCCTCGACTACCCACCGTTCGACCGTTGGCGTGACCCGCAGTTCCAACGCCCGGTTGCACGACGGCGCGCTGCTGATAACCCGAGCTACAGCCGGCGCGCCGTTCCACCACGGTCGCCGTTCAACTGACGTACTTCGAGGGGCCAAAGAGCGGCCGCTTCACCCGCCGTTTGGATCGCACAGCGCCGTTTGGATCGCACAGCGCCGTTGGGATGAGTGGCGAGGTTCGCGTTCTGGTGTCGAGGGGCCCCACAGGTCGTCGTTGGGGCGATGATCGCTGGGGGGTCGCTGTTCTTGTTGCACCGTCGTTTGCTGCGTCGATCTTTGGTGTGGCGCCGTGCGCTGCCGTAATCTGGCGCCGTGCGCTGCCATAATGTGGCGCCGTGCGCTGCCGTAATCTGGCGACGGCTGCGGCGCGTTATTTTCGACGGGTGGATCGAAGGGGTCGCCTGCTCTGGCGTCGCGTGGCGTGTTTGGGGGTGGGCCCAGCGTCTCACGGCGTGGCACGGCTCCCGCCCACCGCGCACCATCCTTTGCGCGTGTTGCCCCGCGCTCCACTCAAATGCCGACGACTTCTTTGGCCGCGAGTAACAACGTCTCGCGCGTGTTGAGGCTGGGTTCGTCGGTGACGGCTTCCAGCAGCTGCTGCAAGAGCTCGCCAAGGTGTTTACCCGGGCGCAGCCCGAGCTCGTCCATCAAGACCTTGCCGTCCACGGCCAGATCCTTGACGGAGAGGGCAGGTTGTTGCGCCAAGATTTGCTCGACTTTGCTTTGGAGGCAAAACAAGGCGTCGCGTTGGGCGCTCTTGACGTCGGGGTTTGCTTTGCCGAGCGCGAACAAGTCCGGGACCAGTTCGGGAGTCACGACGCGTAGCCAGCGCCGCAGCTCGGCATCACTCGTGCTACTTTGGGGCAGGTCGTGGAACGTGAGCAGTTGCACCACGCGTGCGCGCTCCTGATTCGACAACTTCAGCCGTAGTGAGACAGCGTCGGCGACGCGAGCGTCGAAACCATTCGAACGGGCCACGGCGTCTCGTGAGACGAGAGGGTGCAATAGCGCTGCCAAGCGCACCTCGACGAAGTGGACGCCGCGCTCTCCCGCGGTGTTGGGGCACCCGTCCATCCACTCGAGCACGGCGCGCCATCGCTCATCCGCCACCGCGGGGCTGAGCTCCGGTACGGTAACCTCGAGCAAGCCGTGCTGCGCCATGACTGCGAACGCCAAGCTGGGACGACGGGTCTTGAAAGCCTTCCACCACTCGTCGCGAATACGCTCCGCCGATACCCTACGGTAGCTATCGAGGGACGGCCGAATTGCGCCGGCCGTGGACTCGTCGAGGGCGAACTCCAAGGTCGATACGAAGCGCGCGGCGCGGAGCACGCGTAGGCCGTCCTCCGCGAAGCGCTCCGCCGGATTACCCACGGCGCGGATCACGCGCAACCGCAGGTCGCCAATGCCATCGTAGGGATCGGCCAGGGTGTCGCTGAGGGGGTCGTAAGCGATCGCATTGACCGTGAAGTCGCGGCGCCCCAAGTCAGCGGCGATGTCGTCGAGGAACCGCACCTGACCAGGACGCCGACCGTCGACGTACCCCGCCTCGGCTCGAAACGTGGTCACCTCGTACGGTACCTTGTCGAGCACCACCGTGACCGTGCCGTGCTCTAGCCCCGTCGGGATCACCTTGGGGAACAACTTCTGCACGGCCCGCGGGAGCGCGCTCGTCGCGATGTCCCAATCACCGGGAATGCGCCGTTCGTCGGCCGGATACAGTGTGTCGAGCAGCTGGTCGCGCACGCAACCGCCAACCACCCACGCCGCGTGGCCGTGGCGATGCAGTTGTTCACAGATCTCGAGCACCGGAGCCGGAACCGCGCGGCGCAGCGAACTCGTATCGATGGGAGTTACGCTCACTGCCACGGATCTACGATGATGCTGTCGCCGGGCTTCTTCTTCTTGGTCGGTTTCGCCGCTGACTCGGGGCTGGGCGCGGCTTTGGCGCCGCTGGCTTTGGTGACCTCGACTTCACCCTCGGCGCTACCCTTGGCGCGCGCCAGGCGAACGATCAGCTTCTGCTCCTTACCGTCGAGCACGAGGGACTTGGGCTTGAACCCAGAACGGACGACGCGCACGTTCGCCGGGCGCGCCGGATCGACGGCCAGCACGATCGGGCTCGTGCCCAAATCACGCCCCTCGTGAAAAGCGTGGGCGTCACTCGGTTCGAACGCGAGCGCCACCTGCACCGCGCCTTCCGGCAAGGCGGCAGGCGTGTTGGGCTGGCCTGGGTTTTCGCCGCGCGGAGCGGGCGCGGGGTTGGCCAGGACTATCGACTGGGCGTCGGACGGACTCTGTTTGGAGCCGGCACTCTCACCCGCGGTGAGACCCAACGACGGTGAGTGCTGGGTGTAAACAAACGCGATCGCCGCGAAGAGCCCGGCCATCAAGAAGAGCAAGAAGGGGCCTTTGCTCTTCTTACGAAACGCCGGTATCTCGTCCAAACTCGGACGACCCATGGCACCTTGGTCGAGGACCGAAGGGGGCGAGGAGCCCGGCGCCTGGAAGTAGTCTGCGGGCACTTCGAAGCCGTTCGACAGCTTCAGCAGCTCGTGGACGGCGTTCGGGATCTGATTGGCTTGGAGCCGTTCGAGGTCGGCTCGGAGCTCGTCCATGTTCTGGTAGCGCTGCTCGGGACGCTTGGACAGGCACTTGAGGATGATGGCTTCGAGCCCCGGAGGCACCTCTCCACCAGCTGCCGCAGCCATCGTGCGTGGCGGCACGGGCGGACGGTACATGTGCTGGGTCAGGATACCCATGAAGTTCTCGGCGTCGAAGGGCACGCGACCAACCGCGAGTTCATACAAGATGACGCCTACCGAGTAGATGTCACCACGTTGATCCACCACGGCACCCGACGCTTGTTCCGGGGACATGTAGTGGGGGGTGCCAAACACGGAACCCGCGTGCGTCAGCCGGTCCGACGCGACGGTGGAAACCTTGGCGATGCCGAAATCCAGGATTTTGACGAAGTCGACGTCGTGGCCGCGTTTGACCAGGAAGATGTTGTCCGGCTTGAGATCGCGATGCACGATGCCCGCGTTGTGGGCGGCGGACAAGCCGCGACACAGTTGGACCGCGACGTGCAGCATGCGTTCGAGCGCCACACGGCTGCCTCCGCGGATCACCGAAGTCAGTGAGACGCCGTCGAGGTACTCCATCACGAAGTACGCACAACCGTCCGGCAACTGTCCGAAGTCGCTGATGTCGATGATGTGTTCGCTACCGATCGACGACGCTGCGCGGGCCTCTATCAAGAAGCGCTCGGTGACTTCCTTGTCGCGGGCGAGGTCCGACCGCAGGATCTTCAGCGCGACCCGCTTGTCGATGATCTTGTGCCGGCACAGGTACACCATCCCCATGCCGCCCTCGCCGAGCAGAGCCTCGACCTTGTAGCGGTTGTCGATGGTGTAGCCCAGGTACGGGTCGGGAGGCGGTACGGGGACGCCCTGCGGATCGACGGGGGTGTCGAAGCCCGGAGGTGGCGGCGGGGTCTTCAGGTGAGTCTGGCTTCCGGGAGCGACGCTCACAATCTTGAGTCCGCTCGAACTTCCGACGCCAGTGCTGACTGGCGGAGACGGCGCGGCATCTGAGCGGGCGTTTTCCTGACTCATCGGGGGGACCTTGGGGGTTCTGGGAGAATACGAAGAATTGAGGCCCGTCACTAGGGTCGCGGCGAGCAAGGCCTCGAAATTTCCGACCTTCGGATCGGGGGTCGTCGAAAATGTATCCGTTTCGAACGTCCATTGCCGCGAGTTGGCTGCACGGATTTGCAGGACGGGTGCAGGAAACACGCCGACCTTTCAGGACTGCAATGCTCCCGCGCCAATAGGAGACGCACTTGACCCATTTAGGGCAGATTTCTCGACGCCCGGCTAGAGCCCGGTTGCGCGGCACCGGCCCTCGCGATTGTACCTGCATCCCTCGGGTTCCTCTGGTAGAGGCCCACCCACAATGGGGTTCCCCTTATCTCTGGCGCTTCGATACATGGGTTCTCGCAAGCGGGCGATGGTCTCCGTCGGGACGCTGCTGGCGATCTTGGGGGTGGCGTTGGGAACGATGGCACTCGTTACCGTCTTGGGGGTCACCGGAGGATTCCGCGCGCAGTTTCGCGAGAAGGTGCTCGGTGTAAACGCCCACGTGCTCGTGCTGAAGTACGCGAGCGAGTTTCGCGAGTACCGCGACGTGATGGCCACTGCAGAGAAGGACCCCGACGTGCTGGGGGCTTCACCTTTCGTCATCAACCCGATGATGGTAACCCACGACAACCATACCGCCACCGGTGTGTTGCTCAAGGGCGTGGACCCGGACCGCATGCTCAAGGTTTTGGATCTTCCGAAACACATGACCGAAGGCAATCTCGAAGGATTGCGACGGCCCGAGAGCAAACCTCCCGAGCGAAAGAAGGCATACTCGGTTCAGCGCGTGCCCGAGGTCGAGGCGGAGGAAGACTTCTTCGAAAACCTGGAAAAGGCGGAAAAAGGCGCAACCGCGGAGAAAGGGGCAATCCCCCCTGAAGAGAAGGCCAAGCCAGCGCCGAAGTCGCCGCCGCGCGGCGCGGCACCGATCGCGGGTGCGATAGAGCCCGCGCAAGGTTTCAGCAGTGAGCTGCCCGACGAAGACGTGTTGGATGGCATCGTCTCGGACCCTTGTCGCGAAGGCGACAGCAGCGAGTTGCCGGGCATAGTGATCGGCGATACGCTCAAGAACACGTTGGCGGTCGAGATCGGCGACTGCGTGCAGGTGACCTCACCCACGATCGGCTATTCGTTTTCCGACGGGCACCTGCGGCCTCCCGTCGCGAAGCAGTTTCGAGTCCAGGGTGTGTTCAAGGCGGGCTTCGACCAATACGACTCGAAGTTGATGTACACCGACCTGTACGAGGCGCAGGCCTTCTACGGCGCGGGTGACACCGTCACTGGCGTCGAAATGCGGATCCGAGACATCGATGACTCGGCGACGGTCGTCGAGCGCGTCGACGCGTTGTTGAACAACGGCATTTATCACACCATGGATTGGGAAGAGCTCAACCACGGCCTGTTCACGGCGTTGCGCATTCAGCAGATACTGATGAGCCTCGTCTTGGCCCTGATCATCTTGGTTGCTGCCTTCACGGTCATCGCGACGTTGATCATGATCGTGTTCGACAAGAAGCGCGAAATCGCTGTGCTGAAGGCGATGGGCGCCTCCGATGGTAGCTTGCTCCGAGCCTTCCTCTACCAAGGGTTGATCATTGGGGTTTCGGGGACCACGCTCGGGCTCGGGCTCGGCTTCTTGTTGTGCAAGTGGGTACTCGACGTCGGCATCAAGCTCGACCCCAAGGTCTACTTCATCTCCAAGTTGCCGGTGGTAATCCGTCCCGAGAACTTCGCTCTCACCGGCTTGTTCGCCGTCTTGGTGTGCCTGCTGGCGTGCGTTTGGCCCGCGCTACACGCGGCTCGATTGCGCCCCGCCGAGGCTTTCCGCGAGCAGTGAGACGCGGGAACTCCGCCGCTCGCGAACGCGAGTCATTGCGGCGGAAACGCGCTGCCGATGGTGAGCATCACCGCGTTCCGGGTGAGCGTCGGGATGGCGGTGGGTCCGTCGTCGTCGCCGATTTGCCTCAAGAACGAGTAGTTCAAGCTGCTGAAGAAGTAGCGATGAGCGTAGCTGATGGTGGCGCTGGCTTGGAGCGTGTAGCCGGCTCCCAGTGCCGAGTCGAGGTGAGAGCCCGTCACGCTAGCGTTGAACCCGACCGGCGCCGTTTCGAACGGATTTGCCGCGAACGCCGCGAGTAATGAGTCGGTCGTAAACACACGGCCAGTTTGGAGGTCAGCTGACTGACTGCGGTTGACGCCAGCAGACCAGGTTACGAATTCACGGTTCTGGGTAACATTAACGCCTCCGATCAGTTGAAACGGAGAGTCAGTGAGCGTTTTGCTCGTACCGATAGTCAGCATCATTGCGGTCAGCGGATCTAGGGGTCTAGCCCAGCTGGCCAGCGCGGCGACGATGTGCGTCCAGTCGCGTTCGCCTACGGGATTCTCAGTGGCGCTTTGGGTTACGCTGAAGCCAAACGTGCCGCACCGGTGATCGATGAAAAAACCTGCAGAGCCTGTAGCGACGCGTGTATTGGGCAGATCTGTCTCCTCCAACTCAAGCTGGCTCCCGAATGAGGCCGATTGCTGTGAGCGCACCGATTCGGTCCACTGACGCGCCCAAACCTGTCCAACGTGAAAGCGGAATATCTCTTGGGTACCGGTGTTGCTGACTCCCGAAATGGTCGTCGCTGCTTGGTTGTTGAACAACAGGGCGGTGAAGGATGAGCGCGTGAGAGATGCTGACAGGCTGATGTCGTCGATGGGGGTAAGCTCGTAGGTCCCTGTCCCGATGAAAGCATCGGAGCTGGTGGAAGGAACCACATCACTGGACGCGAACGTGATCGGGTGTGAGTATGCAAGTGAGAGCTGCCCCCTGGGTTCTACCAGGGAAATCATTGCACCGGGGCTGACCGTGTACAGGAGCCCCGGCTCCCTTCTCAGTGCATTCGGGCTGCCTTGAGGTCCTGCACCTACTTCTGGTTGCTCATCGGGAGCATTGGTGAGGTTGTCCGTGTACGTAATGCTCGCGGCTCCGTTCAGTTGGTACTCGAACGCGGCGTGGCTCTCTTCGACTTGGATGGCAACAAGGAGGATGCTAGCGCCAGCCCTAGTGAAACAACGACCGCTCCGACGGGGCTTCAGCCACGAAGTTTTGTTCACGCGGGGACGCCTCCGATTAAAAGGCCGATTTTCTCGCGATGCATGTGTTCACGCATAGCACATGCGTGCTAAGCGGAGAGGGTGCTTGATGCGTCCGGGCTCCGACTTCTGCTCCCTCAGGACAATGACCCTCGGTTTGCATCATGGATCGGTATGGCACGGATGCTACGTCGGGAACCCAATTGCAGCGTGCTGGGGCTCGTCCCCCTCGACCCGAATGTCGGCGCCCTGGCTGCGGCGCTACAGCTTGGAGTCGCCGTCCAGCACTTGACTGAACGCAACGTCACGGTCCTCGACTGCAACACGCCGGCACCCGCGTGGGCTCCTCGAGGAAGTTCGGAGAAGGAAATTGACGACGAGATACGTCCTGGGATTTTTGTCGCCGGGCGAACCCGGCCGACTCCAGACGTCGACTTTTCGTGGTGCGAGAGTGTGATAGCCGAGCGACTTCATCTCGGACATTTCGTCATATGCGACCTGACCGGCCTCGCAGAAAAGGGTATTCTGGGACGCTTCTTTGCCCACTTGAATGGCATTGTCAGCATCGTCCGCTCCGGAGCCTCGCTGGAGTGGCGTCTCACCGCTTTGCACAAACAGTTTCCCAAACACCTGGATCGAGGAGTACTGATTCTCGATGAATGAGGCTCGGAAGCACCGGCTTTCCTAAGAGCGGGTCTCAAAACTTGACCTGCGACCCATGTGACGGG
Organism: uncultured bacterium; assembly: GCA_966249405.1. Taxonomy (GTDB): domain Bacteria; phylum Myxococcota_A; class Polyangia; order Polyangiales; family Polyangiaceae; genus SZUA-265. The sequence continues at coordinate 8,812 of CBINDO010000209.1, forward strand.
TGAGCGATCGAAAAGCGGGTGGCGAAAGCCGGGAAAAACGACCGCCTCATCCCCGTTGGGGGGCGTTATTCCCATCGCAATCGGTTTTGAGGTCTGCTCTAAGTTCTCGATTCCACGGTGCGTACATCAAGCAACGCGTTTGCGAAGCTGCAACACGTTCGGGCTGCCCGGCGTATAAACGATCTCGTCCACAAAAGCGCGCATGATGAACATCCCCATGCCCGACTCGGGTAGGTCACGCGGGCCCACTCTGCTGAGATCAAGATCGACACGAGGGCGCGGCCGGAACGCGACGCCAAAGTCCTTGAGCGTCGTTGTGACGAAGTCGTTCTCGAAGGAAATCTCCACGTATACACTACGACGGTTGCTGTCGTCGTAAGCATGTATAGCGATGTTGTTGAACGCCTCACCCACGGCGCTCAGCATTTCGTTGACGAATCCCTCGACGCTCCGGGACTGGTGCGCAGTGAACTGCCGACACGCCCGCTCGACCGCTTCTAGAACTTGACCGCGGGAGGCAGTTGAGCCGGGTACCGAGAGCTTCACTATGGCGTCACCTTCGCAGACCATTGGGATTCAGGGCTTGTGCTTGCCGGATGCTACGAATTCCGCCTCCAAAGACTACGTTTAATAATTGGACGTGGGAGAAAATAATTCTGGCTCGCTTCTAGGCGTACGGCAAATCAATCAAAAGTTTGAGGCCTCGCAAACACCTAGCATTTCGCACTAGACGTGCGGTACCCTAACTCTTGTGACTCTAGTCAGCAAAAAATCCACTCGGACCGGTTGGTAGTGGAGTGGCTCTGGGGACGGGATTTTCTGGCCATCTGTCAATCGTTCCGCTACGGGAGGTGCTGAAAAAGCTGCACGTGGCGGGTGAGACCGGGCGTTTATGTCTCTTCACCCCAATGGCTCGAGCTACAGTGTGGCTGAATAGCGGCGATGTAGTCGACGCCGAAATTGGGGTCCGCAAGGGCGAGGCTGCTCTCGACGTACTGTCGATATTGTGCGATGGCACTTTCACGTTCTTCGCCGAGGCATCCGAACGCGAGGGGTCCGTAACCGCTGCTGAGCTTATCGAGCACAACTGGCGGGCAAAATCGCAGAGGGTCGAAGCGCTATTAGCGGAGTTGCCCTCTCTGATAGATGCTTTGACATGGGATCCGGCCGCGCTTGCATTGGTGGATGCTGAATCAGCTGACAACCGCCTTTTGTTGTCCGCGCTGCGGTCAGGAGGAACGCTCCTCGAAGCCTTGATCGATGTCGATGTCGAGTTGACGGTAGCATTGGAGCTGTTCCTCAAAGCCTTGAGTGTGCAGAAGAAAACAGGCCAAGCGATGAGAGAGGCTCATGTGTCGCCGTCACGGACACTCGAGCAAGTGGCCTCGTCTTTGCCTTTCCACCCGCCTGTTTCGGGCGGGGCCATCGTCGGGGTGCGTCCACCGCGCACCGTTCTCAACATCGAAAAGCGCTCGACTGCGCCAGTACCCCCAACGGCTCCGTCGCTAGGAGAGACCTCCCCCCTGCTCGTCGCACAGGGAAGGGACGCTTCAGTGGGTACCTTGCTGGGGCTCCCCACCTCGGAAATTGTTGGCCTTTCTGGGCCCAACGTCATCAAGGAGGCAGCCCCCCAACCCTCCAAAGCTCGCCGGTTCGCTCAAGTTTCCCAGGCGGACGTGGCTATGGCCCCTCCAGATGCTCTTCACGTGGGTGACGTCTTGGAGCTCGTGCCCGAAACGGTGAGGCCCCGTGCCCCACGCCTCGCAAGCCAGCCAGCCGCCGCGGGGGAGAGCGGGCAGTCGGACATACCTCCGCCCTCATCCCTCGAAGCGGGCAGCATGCTGATTGCTGGACGACGTTTGGCTCGGGTATCTCTTCTCGCGGACGGGGCACGGTTTTCCGTACAACTGGTAGTTGAGGCGGCCGGCAGTAGTGGCTCGGAGATTGCCCTCAAGTTGCCGCGCTGCAATGACGACACGATACATTCTGCTCTTGAGATGGAGTCGCGCGTGTTGAGCGCTGTGTCTCATCCAAACCTCGTGCAGCTACTGCAGACGGGTGTCGACGGGGGCTCGCCGTTCTTGATGACACGGTACGTGCCGGGGGTAAGCTTAGCCAATCTGATCAGACCGGATAGGCCATTGCCCGTCGGTCTCGTCGTTTGCCTGGTGAGGCAAGCTTTGGACGCGATGATGGCACTTCATGATGCCGCGAATCCACGCGGTGGGTTCGTGCACTGTAACCTGTGTCCCGAAAACCTGATAGTAGGGGTCGACGGCGTCGTCCGCGTTTGCGGGTTGTCCAACGCGCGCCGCAATCGGTCCAAAGTCAACGATGAAGATCTACACGTGCATGCTCAATACGCGGCACCCGAATTGCTACGCGGGGAGCGGGTAGATGAGCGATCGGACGTTTTCGCTGCCGGTGTCTTGCTTGGGTTGGCGCTGCGAACCAATGGTGCCGAAGATGTGGCTAGCTTATCACAGGTACGTGCCGTCTGCGCGCGAGCCGCGGATCTCGTGCCCGCCCAGCGTTACCAGAGCGCTAGTGACTTCGGCATGGCTCTCGAACGGCTGCCCAACATTTGGGGACCAAGTCAAGTGGCGGACTGGCTTGCAAAAGACTTGGCGCAGCTCAAGCTTGAGGCAGCCCGATCCATGTCCCCGGCGCCCGAGTTGAGCCAAACCTGGCGTCGTTACCTTGCGATTGGACTGGGCACGCTGGTGGTCGTGGTGGTAGCGGTAGTCCTTGCGTGGATACTCAAAAAGTGAATCGTTCGAGGATGCGTCGGCGTGTAGAGATAGAAGGTTGAAATAGCATGCCCCCCCGTAGTGTAGTTTATGCCAAACGATCGTTGGATGTGGCGGCAGCGTCGATCGGGTTGCTGATCACGCTGCCCGCGTTTCCGCTTGTAGCGCTCGCAATCAAGCTAGACTCCCCCGGACCTATTCTGTATCGCCAGCGGCGGGCATCAGGTTTGCGCAGTGACACCGCGACGACCTACAAGTTTGAAGAATTTGACATCCTGAAGTTTCGCACGATGCGCGACGACGCGGAGAAGGGGACAGGCGCAGTGATGTCACAGAAGGGGGATGCGCGAGTAACTCGGATAGGCAAGTTCCTGCGCGCGACCCGATTGGATGAGCTTCCTCAGTTCGTAAACATCCTGAGGGGGGAGATGAGTCTGATTGGCCCACGCCCTGAACGGCCAGAGCTGATGGCAAAGCTGATGGCCGCCATACCTTTTTTCGAAGAGCGCTTGCGAGATGTGCGCCCCGGCTTGACGGGCCTGGCCCAGATCCGCTTGAGCTACACGGGCGCTATTCAGAAGGGTAGCGAGCTAGAGCCGTTTCGTGAGCAGCTGCAGAATCCCTACAAATTGGAGGAGGCAGAAGGTGCGTTGGCGGACGACCTCCGCGCTAAGCTGGCCTATGACCTTGCATATGCCGCCGCTCTGGAGAGTTTCCAAACGTTCCTGCGTATGGAGCTTGAGATTATCCTCAAGACTCCGTGGGTCATGTTGCGAGGTACTCGCTACTAGCCATTGACTGCCGTGCTTCGCGGACAGGCTTCTCTGCCTAGACGTCGACGCACCCACATGCAGCGTTCGAAGGCCCCGGATGGCGGCTCCTTACGGAACGTAAACAATATCGCCGCGCAGGAGGACGATGTCCTGTTCGAGAGCTTCGCCTCGCTCCAGCAAGTCGTATCGGATGGGAATTCGCACGACTTTGCCGCTGGGACGCGTTCGCACCACTTCAACGGAGTCGGGATCGGCGAAACGGTTGGGCCCGCCCGACAAAGTGATTGCTTCGGACACGGTGAGGTAGTGATTCGGCGTGAGAACCCCTGGGGTAGCGACACGTCCGGACATTGTCACTCGGTAACTCGCGGTGTTCACCACCTCCACGGTTACCGAGCTCCCGTCCGTGAGCTTGATGAAGTGACTCAGCCGTTCCATCAGACTCGCCTTGAGTTGGGTGGGAGTTCGTCCGGCAGCCGGGACGTCACCGACGAGCGGCATCGTAAACGTGCCGTCTGGCCGAATCGTCGCCGTGGTGTTCAAGCGATCCTGGCCCCAAACGGTCACACGAATTTGGTCGGGGACGTCCATCACGTACTCCTGGGTCCGAGGGTCGGGCTCTTTGGCGTACGGGTAGTTGTAGACGGGCGCGCAGGCCGTAGACCCCACGAGCGCTATCAGACTGACCAGCTTTACATAGGCGTCCACAGATACCTAACTGAGCCAGGCCGTGAGGGGTGTCAACCGTAACCTGGCCTCCTTCCTGAAAACGGTGCGCAGGTACCTTCTGATCAGGCGGCTGACCGACATCGGTTGCCTCCATGCGACTTGGTTGAATGCTTGAAACGTGAGACTCTCGATCAGCCATGCTATCGCGCGCAGCTCAGCTCACTCGAGCTTTGGACGCCAAGTTGGAGGCTTTGAAAGGCAAGCACCTCAACAAGTGGTTGGGGGGCTACGCCGCACACCTAGCATCCTCCTGGCAAGACCGACTGGTCGAAGGGGGGCCTGTCGGCACGCGACACTTGTTGTTCGCCGTGTGCGACCACTACGAGCCCCTGTGGCACAACGCGTCCTACGAACAAGGTCTGGCGCGCGTCGACCAATGGGTTCGACATTATCCAGTTTTGAGCTCCCAGTTCGTCGATGCGGATGGCAAGAGCCCTCAGCACAGCTTCTTCTTTCCAGGCGAAGAGTACCGGCCAGCATTCTTCGACGGCCTCGAGCAGATGATTCGTGGCGGTGCCGGCGAGGTCGAGCTTCACTTGCATCATCACAATGCGACCGAGGAAAGCCTGAGGGCAGGACTCGCAGAGTACCTCCAGACGTTCAGTTCGCGCGGACATTTTTCGCGCGGCCAGGATGGCCGCGTGCGATACGCGTTCATCCACGGTAACTGGGCGCTGGCGAATGGGCGTCCCGACGGCGCACAGTGCGGCGTGGACAACGAGCTTCAAGTGTTGTGGGATACCGGTTGCTACGCCGATTTCACGTTCCCGTCCATGCCTGACGTGACTCAGCCGAATATTGTCAACCGAATATACTGGCCGGTGGGAGACCTTTCCAAAGCGCGTTGCTACGAGCATGGTGAGAGGGCCGCCGTCGGGAGAACGTATGAGGACAGGCTGCTACTGGTTCAGGGCCCATTGGCCTTGGGGGTCCGGCGGGCGGGACGCTGGATGCCATGCTTGGAGTACGGTTCCTTGCAGTCCAACTATCCGCCGTGCGTAGACCGCGTGCGCCGTTGGGTACGCCAAAACATCCATGTTGCCGGCCGTCCTGAGTGGGTGTTCGTCAAGACTCACACTCATGGGGCACCGGAGGCAGAAGCTGCGATGTTGCTTCACGGTGGCGGGCGTGCGATGCATCAGGCGTTGCAAGAGCATTTCAATGACGGTGTGCGCTGGAGGCTGCATTACGTAACTGCGCGCGAAATGTACAACATCGCCAAAGCGGCGATGGCGGGCATGTCGGGAGACCCCAGTCAATACCGCGATTTCGAGTTGCCTCCGCCACCGATCAAGCAGTGAGTAGCGACGCATTCTGGGCGGTGTCCTGCCTGAGTCGAAACGTGACTTCTACCGCCTGCCGTGTAGTGTAGTGAGGAGCCGGAGTCCAAGTGTCCAAGAAATCCCGTTGCAAGTCTACTGCCGACCAGAAGGCTGCAGTCGTTCGTCGCCACCCAGCCATCAACGCCATTCCCTTAAGTGAACAACCCCA
>CBINDO010000210.1:0-14140 GCA_966249405.1 uncultured bacterium
CATCATCCCGACGCTTTGCTTCTTGGGCATTACGACGTTCGGCGTCCGCAGCGTGAACCCACTGAAGCTCGTGCAGCCGTTCCGCGATCGTTACCTGCTGCCGAGTTTTGGGCTCCAGTGGATCGTGATCTGGGCGCTGTTGGACCGACACGCAGCCCTCGACGCGCTCAAACGCCGGTTTGCGAGCCTGGGACCACGCTCGTCGTGGTACGTCGCCGCTGCGGCTGCGTCGTTGACGTTGGCAGGAGCGCACGTGGGCTTGCGCCTGATGAAGCGACACGCGCCCACCGAAGAGCGACCGTTCATGGTCGCGGTCACGGCGGCGCTCGAGTCGCGCACGCCGATGCTCGCTCCACCAGGCGACCGAAAGACGATGCTCTTCATCCAAAGCTTCATCTGGGATCGATATCAACCCGCGGGTTGGCACGTGGCGACACTGCCGAACCTTCGCGAAGTCATGCTTCCGACCAACTCCGAACTCGACGCAGCGCAGGCTGAGGTGGCGCTGCGGGGCCACCTTGGACAGCCCATACTGAAGACCGAATACAGCTACGCATATCGTGCGAAACCGGGTGTGCTAGCGGAGCAGGATTTTGCGCTCGGCAAGCAGGTCGTCGACAAGGACTGACGCCGACTGCGGGAGCTGGCGCACTTGACTCCCGACGTAGCGCCCCTAGACACCGGGCGTGAGACCCCACGTCTTGTCACGCGAACAGCGCATCGAACGGCCTCTCGCCGAGGTCTTCGAGTTCTTCTCCAACGCCGGTAACTTGGAGAGCATAACGCCCGGCTTCTTACGGTTCCAGATTCGAACGCCGCAACCCATCGACATCGAGGCCGGAACTCACATCGAATACGCATTGTCCCTTTTCGGCATCCCCGTGTATTGGCGCACGTTGATCAGCGTGTGGGAGCCGCCCCATCGTTTCGTCGACGAGCAAATCGCGGGGCCGTTCACGTCGTGGCGACACGAGCACACCTTCGAGGAGCGTGACGGTGCGGTCGTGATGCGCGATCGGGTCGAATACGAGGAGCCCCTGGGGTTCCTAGGGGTGATTGCCCACCACTTGTTCGTCGAACGCATGCTCGACCGCGTCTTCGATTTTCGTGCACGAACGATCGTGAAGTTGCTCGCGCAAGCACGCTGAGTGCCGCCACGACATCGACGTGCGGGCTGCGGTGAAGGCAGTCTACGAACGCCGGCGGGCACCTCGCGAGGCAGGCCGGCTTCGTGACGTCAGTAGATGTCCGGAAAGAATCCCGCCGTGATCACGGCGCCCACTCCGTCCCAGGATTTGTCACCTTCGCCCGCACCCAGGTTCTCGATGAAGACACGTGCCGAGATGTCCATCTGAGCCCGTTCTCGAGCGCCGAGGGTCACGCCGAGCAACGCAAATGGATCGACGCTCGTCTTGCTGCGTCCACCCACCCCGACGTTGGGCGCGGCGCCCAAGCCCGTGAACAGCCACGACGCGGGCTGCCACGTGAGCCCAACGGGTACGCGGACTCCCGCCGACTTCGGCTTTTGGAACGTCCACATCAACTCGGCGGCCGCGTCCAGGCGCAACACGTCGGTCAACCGCAACAAGACGGGAACCCCCAAACGCACGGCTGCGCCGGCATTGCTGGTTACGGGTAACAGAACACCCACGCGCAGCCCGGCCTCCCAGCCTTCGGATTCGACCACCTTGAACGTGAGTTCGCCGATTGGGTCGAGGTACGTCCAATCGCCAAGCCCTTCGTCGTAACGTAAGGGTGCGGACGCCGAGAACTCGACGTCAGAGGTGATGCCGAAGGCGAACACCGGAACCCAACCAACGGATTGGGACGTACCGGAGAACGCGTTGTAGTTGGCGAAGGATAACGAGAGTGTGCCCTCGGGTTGAGTCAAAGCGCGGTCGACGTATTCGGCAGGCGTCTCCAGACGTCGGTCCACGGCGAGCGAAGCGCTGTCCCACGGTTGGCCGAAGGCTGACGTCGCGGTCGTAGGCTCCTTGGCGGCGACCGGCGCGGCCGCTGCGGCGACGACCGGTTGCGGCGTGGCAGTTGGCGCGGTGCCGGCAGGGGCCGACGTGGCCCCGCCGCTCGAGGCCTCTGGGGCGGCGGGCGCTGGACTACTGCTCGGTTCGACGGGGAAAGCCGCGCTCGCGCCGGCAGGTGGAGCGACGCTCGGTGGTTGCGCCTCGGTCGGAGCCGCGAGCGGCTGCACGCGCGGGTCACCACCGGCGGGCGTCGTGGCATCCGGCGTGGGGGGCGGCGGGAGCGGGCTCGGTACCGGTGCAGCGGTCGCGGGTGGAGTGGCCGCCGAGGGTGCACTACTCGTCGCGGGTGCAGTCGCCGCGGAGGATGGCCCGGCCGTCGTCGGCGCTCCCGAGGTTTGTGCGTGGGCGAGCGAAACGACCGTCGCCGATGCGAGGAAAACGTGACTACCAAGCAGTGAACCGAGGAGGTTTTTCATAACGAGAACCGAGCTTCGACTCGTGTCACGAACCAACCCCACGAGGCGAGCGATACCTTCGGCCAAATTGCCGTTCGATGCAAAAAGGCTGATTCACCAGCTCCACGCCGCGCTCCGCGTTGCGGGTCGAACGTGTCGCTCGACCGGTGGAGTTCGCCACGACCGAGACAAACTCCGGCCCGGGTGGTCATTTGATGGATGCGCTGAGCTCGAGCATGCGTTCGATCGGGAGCCGCGCTGCATCGCGGAGCGCTTCGTCCATCACGAGTTCGGGGCGGTTGTCGCGCAACGCCAGGTAAATCTTCTCCGGCGTGTTCAGCCGCATGAAAGGGCACTCGTTGCAGCTGCACGAGTCGCTCTCGGGCGGCGCGGCGATGAGTATCTTGTGCGGCGCGCGCTTCTGCATCTCGTGCAGAATTCCCGACTCCGTCACGACGATGAACTCACTCGCCGGATCTTTGGCGACGTAGTCGAGCAGGCCCGACGTCGAACCGATGTAGTGGGCCAACTCGAGCAGCTGCTCTTCGCATTCCGGATGAGCGATGATCTTGGCCGCGGGGTGTTTCTGCTGCAGGGCGATCAGCTTGCGGATGCTGAAGGTCTCGTGAACCATACAGCTGCCCGGCCACAACACGAGCTCGCGTCCCGTTTGCTTCATCACGTAGCGGCCGAGGTTGCGGTCGGGAGCGAACAAGATCGTCTTGTCTTTGGGCATCGCCTCGACGATCTTCACGGCGTTACTCGACGTCACGATGTAGTCGCTCAGCGCTTTCACCTCCGCCGAGCAGTTGATGTAGCTGATGGTAATCGAGCCAGGATAACGCTCCTGCCAGGCCTTGAATTGGTCGGCGGGGCAGCCGTCGGCAAGAGAACAACCCGCGGCCATGTCGGGCACCAACACGGTGGAGTTGGGGTTCAAGATCTTGGCCGTCTCGGCCATGAAGTGTACCCCTGCGAACAAGATCACCTCAGCCTTGGCTTGTTTGGCCTGCCGCGCGAGTTGCAGCGAATCACCGATGAAGTCGGCCAGATCCTGGATCTCGCCCTCCTGATAGTAGTGAGCGAGCAACACCGCGTTGCGCTCTTTTTTCAGGCGCCGAATTTCGGCGTCCAGATCGAGGGAAGCCAAGGCGGGATCGTTCGAGGGCTGGTTTTGCAGGACGGGGAGGACCACGCAGCGAACTTAACGCAGTGGCCCCCTCATCGCAATCGCCCCGCTCAATCGAGGGGCTCGGCTTCTCCGGACGGCACTGCCGCGGCAAAACGCGCCTGAAAGTGTTCGCCCGGCAACCCGCTCGCGGCGTCGAGCTCGAAATCCGGGACCGCTTGGTCGACGAGTTTGTCGAGCAGTTCGGTGAGCTCGCGTTGGCGTAAACCACTCGCAATCAACTCCGCCTCGCTGAGCGAGCCCGAAGCCGTGATCCCGCCGTCTTTTGGTTTGAGGAGCTTGCGCAACGCCTCGAGCTCCATGCGACTCAGTCGCCCACCACAAACGTCGTAGTCAATCCAAGCTTCGTAACTGAGCGGCGCGACGCGCTTGAGCATGCCCGCCATGACACGTCCGTATTGCTGAATTTCCCACTGCGCGTGAGAGTCGATGCGCAGCGTCAAGAAATGCAGCAGGTTGTGGAGGTCAATCTTCCAGTACCACTGCGTGTACGTCGAGAGCGGCAAGTCGATGCGCGCAAGTTCGCGTGCCACCTCCTGCCCGGTCAGCCATTCGTAGGTCTTGACGCTGGCCTTACGACCCTCTTCCCACATGGCCTTGGCGCGGTCGTAGTGAGCGTCCGAGACCACAGCGCCGCTGCGCCCCTGGTTGTTCTGAGTGCTCTGGGTCTGCAGTTGCTCCGACTCCGGAGTGTAGAACAACATCGGCATCAAGCTGTAGCGCCCGGAATATTCGTTCACGTTGGCGGTGCGGTGACGGATCCACTGCCGTGCGATGAACATTGGCATGCAGCAGTGAAACTTCAGCTCCACCATCTCGCTGGGCGTCGTGTGTTTGTGACGCCGCAAGTAACGGATGAGGCCGCGCGTCATGCTCGCCTTGCGCGTCCCGTAGCCGTAGCTCACGCGCGCCGCGCGTTCGATGCTTTCGTCCGTACCCATGTAGTCGACGAGCGACACGAAACCGTGATCGAGCACCGGAAAATACAGCCCAAGGATCTCTTCGGCGCCGGGAGCAATCGGGCGGCGCGTGACGTGCGTTTCGACCATGCGGCGCGTTTACTCCGGTATCGGGCATCTTCCAACCTTTTACTGGCCGGCCATTTGTGGCTACGTTGTGGGTTCATGGGAAAATCAGGCCTGTGGACGACCCGTGCGGCGCTCTTGGCGAGCCTCTTCGGTGCAGCCGTGGCGGCGGGCTGCGGCTCCACTCCAAACCAAACGGCGCGTTCGGCTCCAGTCGGCGCGAAGACGGAGAGCGGACGCGCGCCCGACGCCGCCCCATCCGACGGAACCGCGCGTTGGGTGTTGATGCCCGACCGCGCCGTCGCGACCGCGAGCAACGAGCCGTTGACCTTCGACCGACGCGTCGTGGACGGTGTCCGGCTCCGCTACGAGCCAGGGCGCGAGGCGATCGCGAGCCCGGACTTCTTACCCGGTAGCAACATCGCCGCTGCGAGTTTGCCCGCCGCGCTGGGAGGCGGGTTCGTGTTTCACTCGGACCTCGATGCCGAGACTGCGTTCTGGCGCGCCGAAGATTGGACGGCTGCAGCGGCGCCGCTCACCCGCCTGCCCGAGCGGGCCGACCAGATCGAGGTCGGGTTCGGGCGCATCTACGCGCGTCTCGCCGATAGTGGCGACACCGTCGCCTTCGATCCGAGCACTGGCCAGAACGTTAATTTAGGTCCACTTCCAGCGTCTCCGAGTTATTTCGACTTCCAGTTCTGGGATGACTGGTTCGCCGCCGTGCACACCGATGCACGCGGGGTGCTCGCCACCTTCGACGGCGGAGTGACCTGGCACCCCACGGGCATCACGGCCGAGGACGCGTCGTTGAGCGTCGAACCGGCCGGCATCGTCATCGCTACGAGCGATCGCCGTGATCTGCTGGCGCCGAACGGCGTGTGGACTCCGGAATACGAGACGCGGGTCACGGTGGCTCCGCTAGTTAACCCAGCGCCACCTTCGCGGCTCGGCCGTGACCCGTTGGAGCTCGCGGTGTTGCACGGAGCACCGACCCGAGACGGCCATGCGGTCCTGGGCAATTGGGGTCACGTCGGTTTGGTCGATACGAGCACCGGACACGTCCGCCAACTCGCGCTCGACCAATACCCGGGCTCCTCGCCTTGCCAGGCGGTGGCGCTCGGTCTCACGCACGCGTCACCGAGCGAGGCGCTGGGCGTAGGCTTGTTGTGCCTGCTCACCAACGGCGACACGGCGCTGTATGCGACGGCGGCGGACCTATCACTGCGTGCGGTCGCGACGTGGCATACGCAAGTCGACGTTTGGTCGAGCCACAACGGGGTAGTGATTGCGAACCGCTGCCCGGATCCCTCACGAACGGCGGAGTCTCGAGACTACTGCGTCTTCGACGGTGACGGCGCGTCGCGACGTTTGACGGTGCCCGGAGCGACGGGTGTGGAACGACTCGTGGCGTTGCGCGACGGACGGGTTGCCGTGCTTTTTCCTCCGCGACCGGGCGCCCCGGGGAGCCTGCGGCTAGCGACCTCCAGTGACGCCGAATTCGCCTTGCAGACGACCTCGGCGCTGCAATTCGAAAAGGGCACCCCCGACAAGCTGCGCACTCTGGCCGAGACCGGCCTGTGGTTGCGCGACGCTGGTGAGACATCCGCTGGCAACCTGGGCTTTTGGATCGCCTCTTCACATCGGCTCGTCGGCGCCACGGTGAGCCTCGACGGAACGATTTCGTTGAGTCAGCGGACGGAGGCCGACCTGCGGCGGACTCACCTGAGTGGTCCGCGTGCCTTCGAGCTGTCTGCAGGTGAAACAGCGTGGCAGAGCCTCGACTTCGGTCAGACCTGGCAAGAAGTGACGGTTCCCCGCGGCCTCACTTCCGCGTCTACTCGCGAGGTGCGCGACGTGGTCGGGTGCTCGGCGATTGGCTGTTCTTTCGGCAACTGGCTGCGCGTGGGTTACGGCGTTGCGGGCTCACAAGTGCCGACGGAGGCCGCTCAACCCGAGTTACTGGCGTTTCGCCCCAGCGCGTACTCTCAATGGAGCCTCACGTGTTATCCGACGGGAGTCAGCGAAGCGCCCGGTAAGGGCTCGGGCACGACGACGTTCAGCGTCGGTCAAGGTCGCCCGCGGCATGGCTCCAGCAGCGGTTTCGTCACCGCGACGTCGGGCTCGGCGGGGGCGGCCGACGTCGCCAACTCCGCCAACCGACCGTTCCTCGGTGTGACACGGCCCGCGATCCCCAGCGGCGCTTTCGCGTTCGACATGGGCGCCGACGGCACTCACCAGTTTCGCTCCTATGCGTGGGGACTCGACGGCGAGGCGTGGCGTGATAGCAGCGCCTGGTTAACGCGCGTCGCGGACCGTTTCTCGGTGTCCGGCCTGTGGAGTACGGCACCCACGCGTAGCCCGTGGCCCAATCTGTTGAGCGCAGCACAGCTGTTCGGCGCCGACCGCGCCAACCGTTATTCCTCGTCGTGGCAGCTCAGCTTGGACCCGACCGAGCGCGGGGGCGTCCTGCGCGTCACGACCACCGGCTCGACGGAGCTCCACTTCATCGAGGAGGGGGGCGCCACCACGAGCGTGGGGAACACCGGCTTCGGCCCCATCGCCGGCGTCGTCAAGGTACAAAAGACGTGGTACTTCGGCTCACAGGAGGGCAACCGCTTCCACGTTTACCGCATGCGCAACGGTGCCGTCGAAGATTTCGCGGATTTCCCGATCGGTGACCCGGTCGCGCCGATGTTGTCACGCAACACCCGCGGAACAGGCTTGGCGCTGGTGCTGCGTGCGCCCGCCGGGACGTGGCACGTGTACCCACTCTCCGAAACCGGCGCTGCCGAGGAACCCCTCGTTTTGACTCGAGAAATGCTCAATGCCGAGTGGCCACGTTGTGGCGACGACGCGCTCGGGTACTACGTCCTCGGCTCGCTGCCGCTTTCACGGTTCACCCCCAACGATGGCTCGGAGGTGTTGACGTTCGAAGGCGTGCCCTCGGAGTGGAAAGCTGAAGCAGTCACGGCGCGCACGATCGTCAGTGCCACGACCCAGTGCGTCGATGCCCTGGCCGCACGCCTAGCCAGCACTCGAGAACCCATGGTACTCTCTTCGAAGTTGCCGCCCAAGAGCGGATCCATTCCGCTCACCGTCACGGATCGACTCAACGACGTGCGTCACGGCTTCCAATGTCTCCCCTGAACCTCGCCATGCGGCGCGATTTCCATTTTTTGGGTGGGCCCAGCCCTCGTGAGACACTCTGCGTCTCCCGCCCATCACTGCAGCCCGCCCACTCAACTGCAGCCCACCCACTCGACTGCAGCCTACTCGACTGCAGTCCATCCTCACTGCCGGCGCCGCGTGGCGAAAACACCCGCCGACGCACATCGGCACGCTCCGCGATCGCCGGTGGCCGACGGTGGGAGTCTTCCAGTCACACTAAATGCCCGTGGTGAAAAACGCTAAGCCCACGTCGCACGCTCCGAAGGATATCGTGCGCGCATTCCAATCAGGCTAGGACGTCGAGCGTCCAGGCTCCGCTTCAACCGTTAGCTCCGCAACATGAACACTCTTCGAAATTCCACCGCTTTCCCAGTGTTGTCTCTCGCCTTCGGGGCGCTGGCTCTGGCCACCGCCGCCTGCAGTAGTAGCCCACGCGTCGACGGCAACGGGCAGGAGACCAGTGAAAACCCCAACGTTGGCACGGATGAAACGAACGCCACCGCAGATGGGGGGACCGGCGAAGTCATCGTTTTGCCCCCGGGGAATTCGGACGCAGGTCCCCCGCCCTCCCCCTGCGAAGGTCAGACGGGCGAGTGTTATGCGGACTATGACGCCGGGCCTGCCTGCGGGGACGGCGTCGTCAATCCCGGCGAGGCCTGCGACGACGGCAACAGCCTCGCTGGCGACGGCTGCAACGGTGCATGCAAGGTGGAGCCGTTCTTCGACTGCGGCGATGCAGGCACGGAGTGTGTGTTCACGATCGTGTGCGGCGACGGACAACTCGACCCGGGCGAACTTTGCGACGACAAAAACACGGACGACGACGACGGTTGCAGCGCGGACTGCACGCAGCAAGACCCGTCGTTCGTTTGCATACCGGGCAGCGCTTGCCAACGCCTGTACGAGTGCGGCGACAGCCGGGTGAACGGCTCGGACGAGTGCGACGACGGCAATCAGGAAGACGACGACGGTTGTGACGCAGACTGCAAGCTCGAACCCGGGTATCGTTGCCCGTCACCCGGCAATGCGTGCGAAGTGTTGACGGTCTGCGGCAACAAGAAGCGTGAAACGGGCGAGCAATGCGACGACGGCAACCTGGAAGGCGGCGACGGCTGCTCCGACGCGTGCCGGCTCGAGAAGGATTGGGCGTGCAATGCGGAGGGCGAGTGCCGCTACACCCCCGAATGTGGTGATGGCAAGGTGTCCGGCGAGGAGCTCTGCGACGACGGCAACGAAGTGAGCGGTGACGGTTGCAGCGACGAATGCAAGAGCGTGGACGAAGGCTACGTGTGTGAACGGCCCGGCTTCAGCTGCCGCACCGTGTGTGGCGACGGCATTGTCGCCGGAAGCGAACAGTGTGACGACGACAACACGGATCCGGATGACGGCTGCGGCGAGCGCTGCCGCGTCGAGGCCAATACCGTCTGTGAGGGCGAACCGTCCACCTGCCGGGCCACGGTGTGCGGCGACGGTGTTCAAGAGGGCACCGAACCGTGCGATGACGACAACACGGCGTGGGGTGACGGCTGCACGCCCGAGTGCCAAGTCGAGCCCGCGTGTGAGGTCGGCCAAGCTTGCACCTCGGCCTGCGGCGACGGCATCAAGTTTCCGACCGAAGCGTGTGACGACGGCAATGCCGTCGACGGTGACGGTTGCTCCGCGCTGTGCACCATCGAGGAGGGTTTCACCTGCAGCGAAGCCACCGGCAGCGACACCATCGTGATGCCGATGATCGTACGCGATTTCGTGGGCAACAATACGGACTTGGTGACTGGAATCACGACACGTCACAGTGACTTCCAGCCGACGAACCCGACGTTCGGCGTGGCCTACGGCATCGTGGAAGAGGACTTGGGTGCCGACAAGAAGCCGGTCTTTGCCACCAGCACCGCGAACGTGGCGAGCGCCGACAGCTTCAACCGTTGGTACAATGACGTCGACGCGTACAACAACACGTACCAACAACAGCTGTTCTTGCGTCTCACGGGAGACACGTTCGTGTACGACAGCGAGACACACCGTGCCGACGGTACGGCTTACGCCACCAATGATCGCAAGGGCTTCTGGCCGCTCGAGAACGTAGGCGTGCCCGACGCGGCAAAGGGCAACCAATGCAACAACGGTCCGTTGCGCAACTTTCACTTCACGAGTGAGGTGCATCATTGGTTCGAGTTCGACGACTCCCAAGAGTCCGTGCTGACGTTCACCGGTGACGACGACGTGTTCGTGTTCATCGCGGGCAAACTGGTGCTCGACTTGGGTGGTATCCACGAGCGAGCGGTGGGTTCCGTGACGTTGACGGCCGATGGCGACGCGGTCACCGACCGTCCGGCGGATGAAGAAGTGGCGCTGGGCCTCGAGGACGGCAAGATCTACGAAATCATCGTGTTCCAAGCGGAGCGCAATCGGTGCGAATCCAACTACCGCCTGGAGCTCGAGAACTTCAACCTCGCCAAGTCCGTATGCACCCCGGTTTGCGGCGACGGCGTGGTCACCGCCGACGAAGAGTGCGACGACGGTGAGGACAACACGGAAGAGCCGGAATACGACAAGTGCACCAACACCTGCCGCTTGGGTCCGTTCTGCGGTGACGGCGCCAAGACCGACGACGAAGCGTGCGACAACGGCGTCAACACCAGCATCTGGGGCGATGACGACGAAGACGCCTGCGCGCCCGGGTGCCAGCTGGTGCCGGTGTGCGGCGACGGCGACATCGACGCCGAATACGAAGAGTGCGACAATGGAGAAGACAACGTCAGTGACGGCTACGGCGAGTGCACGACGCAATGCACCACCGGCGCGTTCTGCGGTGACGGCGTCAAAGACGAAGACGACGGCGAGACATGTGACGACGGCGTCAACGACGGTCAATACGGCTCCTGCACTCCCGAGTGTGGACCCGGTCCACGCTGTGGCGACGGCGAAACGCAGGAGGAGTGGGGCGAGCAATGCGACGGTGAAGAAAACTGCTCCGACAATTGCCGCTTGGGCGCGCAATGCGGCGACGGTCGCGTCCAGGCGGATCTGGGCGAGGAGTGTGACGACGGCGAGAACCTCGGCGGTTACGGCCAGTGTGGCCCGATGTGCCGACGTGGGCCGCGTTGTGGTGACGAAGTCGTGCAGAAGGACAAGGAACAGTGCGACGACGGCGTCAACGACGGCGGCTACGGCGAGTGCGCCCCGGGCTGCCGCCTCGGGGCTCGTTGCGGCGACGGCAAGGTTCAGTCCGACGAAGGTGAACAGTGCGATGACGGCAACTTCAAGGCCGGTGACGGCTGTTCGCCCACCTGTCGCAAAGAGGGCGGCAACATCAAGTGACGCTTCGTCTCCCCTCCGCCTAGCTGCGTAGCGGAGACGAAACGGGAAGCGCACGCAGGACGTGAGCACGAAGCCCCGAGGCCAAAAACCTCGGGGCTTCGTCGCGACTGGGCCTGGGCGCGGACCAGAACTTCACGCGTTTGGGGGCTTCTTTCGGTGCCGCCGGCCGGCTAGAGTCGAACGATGGTTTGGTTCAGCTACCACGGCGGACACAGCGGTCAGTTCTGCGGTCACGCGCAAAACACCCTGCGCGAAGTCGTCGAACGCGCCGTAGAGGTGGGCTTCACCACGTTCGGGCTTTCCGAACATTGCCCGCGGCTGCGCCAACGCGACTTGTACGCGGAGGAGCAAGCGTGGACGCCCGACGACCTGCAAGCGCACTTCAGCGCTTACATCGTCGAAGCTCGTAAGCTGCAAGCCGAGTTCGCCGACCGGATCGAGCTGTTGGTCGGGTTCGAAACGGAAGCGCTCCCCGAGGACAGTTGGGAGCAAGCGATGCGAGCGATCGCGGCCCAGCACCCGTTCGACTTCTTCATCGGCAGCGTACACTCGGTCCAAGGCACGTACGTCGACTACAAGCCAGAGATCACTCAGCGACTCGAGGACGAGCTCGGCGGCTGGGACGAACTGTGCATCGCCTACTTCGACGCAGTGACCGAGCTGGTCGAGACCTTACGGCCACCAGTGGTGGGACACATCGATCTCGTTCGCCGCTTCAAAACACCCGACTTCGGCTTCTCCGAACGGGTCTGGCCGCACATCGAACGGACTCTGGCCGCAGTCCGAGCCACAGGAGCGCTGCTCGAGCTCAACGCCGCCCCGGCCAGGAAGGGCTTTGGCCCCGTGTACCCCGCGCACGGCATCTTGGAACTGGCTCGGCGCATGGACGTCGCGCTGACGCTGTCGGACGACAGCCACGGGATCTCTTCGGTCGGCGGCGGCTTGGACGCCTGCTTGAACGCAGCAGCCAGTGCCGGCTACCGTGAGCTCCATTATTTCACGCGGTTTCCACAGGGCGCGTCAACGCCGATGCATCACAACCCGGCCTTACATCGCTGCGTTGTCGCCCTCACCGAGGTAGCGCCCCGACAACGCTAGGGCTTTGACCGGGCCTTGGTTTTGGATCGCCGTTGGGCGATACCAGCGCCGCGATGAACACCCGAGCCAAGTTGCCGCTGCGCGAGATGTTGGCCTACGGCTGCGGCGACTTCGCGTCGGTTCTGTTTTGGCAGACGTTCATGAAGTACCTGCCCTTCTTCTACACCGACGTCTTCGGAATCGGTGCAGGAGCGCTCGGAACGATGCTACTGGTCAGCCGCGTCCTCGACGGGTTCTTCGACCCCGCGATCGGGATGTGGGCCGACCGCACGGAGTCCCGGTGGGGCAAGTTCCGACCGTTCATCTTGTTCGGCGCCTTGCCGTTCTGGGTCATGGGGGTGCTGACCTTCACGACGCCTGCTTGGGATGCACCTGGCAAGTTGTTGTGGGCTTACTTGACCTACAACGGACTGATGTTGATGTACACGGTCGTCAACATCCCATACACCTCGATGTTGGGCGTGATGACGACGCATGCGGCCGAACGCACGCGGCTATCGTCCATCAAGTTCATGTTCGCGTTCGCCGCCGGCATGGTGATCTCGGCCGTGTTGTTACCGCTCGCGAGGATGCTCGGCGAAGACGGCGCAAACCCTCAACGCGGTTGGCAGTGGGCGTTCGTGTTGGTTGG
This sequence comes from uncultured bacterium, assembly GCA_966249405.1. GTDB lineage: Bacteria > Myxococcota_A > Polyangia > Polyangiales > Polyangiaceae > SZUA-265. The sequence continues at coordinate 12,867 of CBINDO010000210.1, forward strand.
CGGGGTGTCGTTCGCTTTTTTCATGGTGACGGTCTGGGGCACCCGGGAACGCGTCCGTCCGAGCGCGGCCGAGTCGAGCTCGGTCGCGCGCGACTTGAAGTTGCTGCTGACGAACGAGGCATGGTTGCTGCTACTGGCCACCACGTTGACGTGGGTCTTGTACATCTCGTTACGTAGTTCGGTGTTCGCTCACTACTTCAAGTACTACGTGTTCGGCGGAGATCCGACGCGTGAAGTATCGCTGTTCGGATGGCAGCTCGCCTTCGACGGGTTGGTTTCTTCGATCAACGCGGCTGGGCAAGCGGCTTCGGTGGCCGGCGTGTTGGCTACGGCGACGCTAGCCAGCCGGTTCAAGAAACGCCCCATGTTCGTCGCCTGTTTCGCGATGGCCATGGTCGCAACCCTCTCGTATTACTTCATACCACCGGACCAGGTGGAGCTGCTGTTCGTCGCGGAGGTGGTCGGCTCCGCCGTTGGCTCTCCGATCCCGGTGTTACTTTGGTCCATGTATGCAGACACCGCCGACTACGGGGAGTGGAAGTCTGGCCGTCGCACGACGGGCTTGGTGTTCTCCGCTTCCACCATGGGCCAGAAGGTGGGCTGGGCTTTGGGGCCGTTTCTGGCTTTCCAGCTCTTGAACGAAGTTGGATTCATGGCCAATGCTGAACCGAGCAGCGACGTGAAGGAGAGCTTGGTCGTGCTGATGAGCTTGGCCCCGGCCGTCGTTGCCGTAGCTTCGATGGCGATCTTCCGTTTTTATCCGCTGAGTGATGCGCGGATGGCCATCATCGAAGTGGAGCTCGGAAAGCGCCGCGAGAAAACGTTGCCCGACTGACACCGTCGTGCGCCACGACTTCGCGCATCGAGTGGTCATCGGAAGGTGCGATGTCTACATCACGGGCGGCCGACGCTTCGAAGGTGGTTGGACACGGTGCCCAGCGAAACACGCGGGTACCCCATTGCAGTCCGGGCACAACCGTCCGCTCGATCGGTAAGGCTGCGTCGGCTCGGCAAAAATCGTGGACCAACGATCCGAATTGGTGACCCTGAACGGGGCCAGTAGCGCGTCTCAACTTTCGCAAGGCGGTGTTAAGCACATACGCCTAGCGTCACTAGCACCACCGAGTCACACTTTTCGGTCTGGTCCGGCCGTGACTCGACAGCCCGTACTCAAAGGAAAGCAGCGAATGACGTCACATCCCAAGAACCTCTGTCGCGCCGGCGTGCTGCGAACGAGACCGTGCGCGGAGGCGGTGAGGCAACTGCCCGTGCTC
>CBINDO010000211.1:0-14127 GCA_966249405.1 uncultured bacterium
CCAGACCTCGGCATGACCCGTGAGCTGCGCTTGGCGTTGGACCCGTGGCTCGAGAGCACGCCGCAGCTCGCGCCGCTCATCGACCCGAACTTGCACAGTTGCGGCAGCGTCCCACCGCACGGGCACCGGGAACTCGAGCATCCCGAGACAGGGTTCTATGCGATCGGGGCCAAGAGTTACGGTCGCGCTCCGAACTTCTTGTTGGCTACGGGTTACGAACAGGCGCGCTCCGTCGTTGCGGCGCTCGCGGGTGATCTGGAGGCCGCCGACGACGTGCGCTTGGAATTGCCGGAGACCGGCGTGTGTGTGACGGACTTTGGCGAGGCGAACTCGGGCGGAGGGTGTTGCGCGCCTGCTCCCAAGCGGGTCGACGTCGAGGCACCGGCAGGAGCGTGTTGCGCGAAACCCGCGAAGGCCGAGGCGCCGAGCTGCTGCGCGTAAGCCCCACGGCTCAACTGAACCGAACTCTGGGGTCGAGGCGGTCATTTTCGTCATGCAGCGATGGGGCGTTGGGTCTGGACTTGGGCTCGGGTTCTGCCTAGGCGCGGCGCAGCTGCTCGCGTGGGGAGCGTTGTATTATGGCATCGCCGTCATTGGCGATGCCATGAGCAGCGGTCTCGGGTTATCGAGGCAAACCGTGTTTGCCGTGTTCACGTGGGCCCTGATCGTCGCGGCGCTCGCCGCTCCTGCCGCCGGACGCCTCATCGATCGTTACGGTGGGCGCGTCGTGCTCACGATCGGGGCGCTGCTCGGCGCCGTGGGGTTCTTCGTGTTGTCCGAGAGCCGCACTTGGCTCGGCTTGTTGCTCGCTTGGTCGATCAATGGAGTCGCGATGGCGCTCGGTCTCTACGAAGCCTGTTTTGCTGCGATCGGCCAGGTGCGTCCGCGTGAGTACCTGCGGCTCGTCACCACCGTCACCTTGGTGGCGGGGTTTGCGAGTTCCGTCGCGTGGCCCGTGTCCCACCACGTGCTCGAAACCTCTGGGTGGCGCGGCGTCTGTTTGGTCTATTGCGTTGGGTTGCTGGCGAGCGCAGCGGTTTATGCACTCTGTTTGCCTGGCGCTCGGCGCTTCTCGCCCGATGCTGCAGGTGAGGCGGCGCCGAGCCCCCTCGATCCGCTCGACTGGCGACGAGTTCAGCTCTTGGCGTGGGTGTTCGCCGGCGTAGCCTTGGTGACGGGCGCCGCGAGCGCTCACCTGCTGACCATCTTGGAGACCTCGGGTTTACAGCAAGGACGCGCGGTTTGGGTGGGTGAGGCCGTCGGCGTGACGCAGGTCGGGGGGCGCCTACTGCAGTTCGTGATGGGCGGCCGCGACATCGTGCGGCTGGGAGTCTCGACGTTGGCCGGCCTCTTCTTGGGGACGTTGCTCTTGCTCGCGTGCGCAGGCGACGTGCGCATCGCAATACTGTTCGCGGTCGTTTACGGCATGGCGAACGGGCTCGTCACTATCGTCAAGGCCGTATTGCCGATGCATCTCCTGGGCGCGCGCGCCATCGGTCGTAACTTGGGCACGTTCAGTCGCCCAGCGCTCGTCGTGCGCGCACTGGCGCCTGGGCTCTTCGCTTGGTTGATGGCAGCGCTCGGCACGCGGTTCGCTCTGTGGACGCTCACGGCCGTGATGGGCGTCACGTTGGCCGCCTACGTGGGCGCGACAAGACGATCCCGCCAAGAGCAGACTCGCGCCGCTCCAAGCAACGAAGGCCCGTAAAGGAATCGAAAGAGGTTGGGCCCAGCGAGGTGAGACACAGCCCGGCTCCCTCCCACCGTTCCGAGCCAGCGACAGCGCGCGCCGGCGACCGGTGGGCCAATGTCATTGTGACGGTTGTGTGACGTTTTGCGACGTCCCGGACAATGATACCGTTGCGACACAGTTGCGATGCCCGCGTTCCAACGGCTGGCCAAGCGGAGCCGAGGTTTGCGCAGCTTGGTGTGGTGCAATTGTTGACGCTATCGCCGTCGCGCACCAGGTTGCGTGACGGCTCGGCACTGACGTGCCGAGTGAACGGGGCGGAAGCCCGAACGGAGGTTCATCGTGTCCAAAGACAAAGAAGCAAAACGCAAACCACTCGCCAACTACGAAACCGCTCTCGAGAACATTCGCGAGGCGGCGGCACGCGTCAACGAGGCCGCATCCAGCGCCAGCGAAGAGATCGAAGCGCTCGAGAAGGAGCTCACCGACATCGAGCCCGGGGTAACGGTGTGGACAGCGCCGATCGCCCGTGGCCCAGCGACGTTCGCTGCAGAAGAACAGACGGTGAGCAACGCTACGCGCGTGGTCAAGCTCGGGTTCGGCAAGAGTCAGAAGTGGGGCCTGCTCGTGAGTGAGACATTCATAGGTCCCGACGGGGCGGAGCTCGGCACCGAGGTGCAGCTCTTGCGCAAGGCCGACCGCGACCTGCGGCTGCTTGCGCACCCGCACCTCGGCCAAGTGTTGGAGGCGGTGTTGGCCGCGCTCACCGCTGGCGTCTCCCAGCTGCCCGTCGCGGCTGAGTAGTGAGGGCCTCGGTAGGTCCGAACGCAGCGTCGCGCGTTCGGACCTAGGGTTGCTCAAAGGCTGCAATGACAAGCTCGACTCGGCTGAACTGGCCTCACGATTCAGGCGAGGGCGGGCGAGTATGCTTGCGGTGGCGCTTCGCGAACAGAGCGGCGACGAGAAGTCCCATGATGCCTCCCATTGTAGCATCGTCGCGGGTGCCCATGCGGCAACCACAGCCTCCGTCGTCGCTGGCCGGCGTTTCCTCGTCGGGATCTGGGGCCCCGAAGGAACCGTCGGGGAGTGGGCGAGCGGAAGCATCTCGATCGGGGAGCTCCGTTGATCCATCACCAGCGTCGTGGGAAGTGGCTCCCGCATCGACGCCTGCCTCGTGCGGCTCGGTTGCGGGTAACGGCAGGCAGACCTCGATGTCTGCCTGGCTGCGCTCGCCGGCCCAATTCATCTGCTCGAGGCGAAAACACGCTGGCGGTGCATCGCTAGTCCAAGTGAATGTCTCGCTGTCAGCGTCGATGAGAAACGGGCCATCATGACTCGTGAGCGGCACGAGTATCCAGGGTTCACCGGTCGAGGAGAACTGGAGCTCAATCGTGGCCGGCGAAAGCGACTCACACGCGCCACCGTCGAAGGTCGGAGACAACGCCGTAACGCGTGCGGTCAACTGGGGTACCGGCTTGGGTGTAGCGGGCCCATCACCGGTCCTGAACGTGAGTGGTCTGCTGCTGAAAGTGGGGTCGTTGGTCCACAACGCGTATTGGGACTGAGGCTGCAGTTCAGCGGTTCCGGCGCACAGCGTGTAGCCGTTTTGCGTACGACAGCGGCGGACTAGAGGCACGAAAACGGTGTCTTGATAGACGTTCAAGCCCACGTCGACGTGCGTCGCGCTCCCGTCGCCGCCATCGGCTTTGTCGACCAACCGGCGTAAGGCATACGACGACTCACGATCGGAACTGCGAGCGATCACCTGAGCATTGGTGGGGACATCGTGGTCGCCGTCGCGCGGGTACAATATCTCATCGGGCAGAGGTCCACATGCGTGGAGCGTACGCTCCAAGTACGTGAACACGCCTATGCACAGGAGCGTCGAAGCGCAGAGCTTCTGCGCTGCGGCGGTAATCTGATAGGTTCCACGTTTGTGCATTCGGCGCTCTCGAAGTTGATGTCCACACGATGACGTAGACAGCGCTACACGGAATTGCTGACCGCGTCGGGCTTGCGGTTACTATGAGGTTCGTTTCGAGTCAAACGCTGACCTGACGCGCACGCACCGCGGCATCCTTCTGTGACGATCGTGCGACAGCCTGGGCGCGACCCGATGATACGTCCCAGATTGTCACTCGAAGAGTGGGGAACTCTGGTCTGCAGAGGTGCTTGCTTCGAAGAACGGCGCTGTTCCATCAATCAGGAGGAGTCGTTTGGGCAGTTCCGGCGTCGCCGTTACTCCATTCCGCGCAGGGGGCAATGGCGCCCCTCTCTACGATCGACACGTCATCCCACAAGACCGCGGCTGTCTGCTGTTCGGGGCTACGCCAGACATCGAGCTTCACGAGCATCGAAGTTGGCCCCGTTGGATCCAGGCTCGAGGTATCCACCGACATGGAGTAACCCGTCCATGCGGTGGTCACGCCCGCTTTGACACCGCGACTCTGTTCAGGAGTTACCGGACTGCCTGTGCACCCTGCGCTATCGTAGAGGAACAACGAAACCGTTACCCCGGAAGCCTGCCAGGTTACGTCGAGAAAGCGGTATGCTGCTTGAAAGTCGTAGAGCTTGTTTGCTTCAACAGCGAGACATTGGATGGCTCCGCGCGCCTCGGTCGAGCCCCCTGTCGCGGCGTTGTCGAATACGATGAGCAGGGCGCCTGGCGCCGCGAAACCATCGCCGCTGGCGTGAGACAGGGTCACACGCGGATCTCCTGGGCCAAACCCACCGACGTCGGTATCGAACGAGCCCGCAGGTTCTAGATTAACTGGTGGTAGGTGGCAGGGACCCACTGGGGTCTCTGGAGTTTCGCAGACGAGCCCAGCGTCGGGGTCGTCCGCGCTGGCGTCCTCGTTCGAGCTCGCGATGGGCGACACGCAGCTTGGAACCGGTCGACAACTCGTATCGCACATGTCTCGCAATTCGCAATCTGCGCCGGCGCAGGGCACGCAATACCCAGTGATCGAGGCCGTGCACGGTCTGGTCACCATCTCTGGCTCGCACAACTCTCCCAGCAGCGGCTCGACGAGCCCGTTGCCGCACTCTACGTCGCAGTTGTAGCAGCCATCACCACGGGTAGTATTGCCGTCGTCACACACCTCACGCTCCGCCACCTGCGTGAGCCCGTCGCCGCAGTGCGGCGGTAGCAACGTGCAGTCTGTGCGACATGTTGCACCCGGAGGATCACAATGTTCGCCATCCTGCACCACGCCGTCCCCACATTTGCGCACGCGGCAAAGTCGGTCACAGCCGTCGTTGTCAAAGGTGTTCGCATCGTCACACTGCTCATCACTGTTGATGGTGCCGTCCCCGCACAACGGGGTTACCAAACGGCAATTGACGCATGCTTCCGCAGCGGAGTCGCACTGCTCACCAAGCTCGACTCTGCCGTTGCCACAAGTAGGCCGCTTGACATGGCGGCATTCTCGACATACCGCGGGGTCCGTCGAGTCGCAGTCTTCCCCGAGTTCGACGGTTCCGTTGCCACAAAGCGGCACGACTACGCAGCCGGCGCACCCATCCGTTGCGATGGCGTTGGCATCGTCACAAAGTTCACCAGACTCGACAACTCCGTTCCCGCAGACCGGAACGATGAGACAGGAGACGCACCCATCGGTTACGCTTTGATTGCCGTCGTCGCACTGCTCGCCCGACTCGAGTATCCCGTTGCCACATAGCGCGAGTGTAACAGGAGCCGCATCGGGGGCGACTGCTGAATGGGACCGCGCAGAGGATGCGGTACTCGTCCCCGACGCGTGTGACTGGGCATCCGTCGCCGCATCACCGAGCACCGCGGCGTCAGCGGCGGCATCTTTGCTCCCGGCATCCCTCGGCCCCCCGGCTTCTCTCCGGATGACGACGATGTCTGGAATCTCGGGTGGCGGTGGCGTCACACTCGCGTCGTCGCAGGCGGTAAACACCGCCGCGAGGAGGCCGAGCACCAGTTTGGTCGCCAGCGTGTGAGACGCCCGCGGTCCGAACGAGAGGTTCCGGCTTCGGGTCAGGGGGTATCCGGACGGGTGAAACACTGCATTTGACATCGAACGTCGAGGGGTTTGTATACAAGAGAGAGACGCCTTGCATCAACGTAGTACGAGGATTTGGTGGTCGGAGGTTCGTGCAATGATCGAGCATCCCCACGTCAAAACCGGGCGCTGCCTCAGCGTGTCCTCGGAAATGCCACGCTCCTGCCATCGAATGTCACCGCAGAGCCGCCGGGAGCCGCGTAACTGCATTTAAGGCATCAATGTGACAGCACAAGACCGCCGGCCGAGGGCAATGTTTTCGGCGTGTTTCGCGCGGTTTCGCGGAGGCTCAACACTGTTCGCCTTCGGGCTTCAGCGGGGTCACAAAGTTGGTGCGAAAACGTCACAGCTCGTGCGTCCCACATCCTGTACTTACTCAGCGCCCAGCGCGGCCAGTGCGCCGAGTGGGTAACCCGTGAGACACACGAAAACGGCAAACAAACAGGGTGGGAGAGTTAACCTCAACCATCGAAATTACTGAGGATACTGACTATGATCAAAAGCAGAATCGCGCTTCTCGCACTTGCATCCGTATGTACCGGCTTGGCGGCAGTTGGCTGCTCCAGCGACAACAGCGACCCGTCCGCTGAAGGCGCTGACCGCGACCTCCAGACGGTCGAGTTCAACCTGAGCGTCGGCGGCGCTGAAGTCAGCACCGTCGCTTACACCGTGACCAACGCTGCGGGCGCAACCGTAAAGAGCGGCACCTTCGAGGTTCCGTTGGACGATTCCTCGTTCATGGTTCAACTGCTCCTGCCGGTTGGCACCGACTATACGCTGAGCATCAGTGGCTCCGGCACCTACGAGGGTGAAACGATTCCCTGTGCTGGCTCGGCCGAGTTCGACGTCGTCGCCGGCACGAACCCCCCGGTCGACCTGACGGTCACCTGCACGGCGACCGAGGTCGAGGACGACACCGCTCCGGGAACCGGCGAGGTGAAGGCGAACATCAACTTCGTTCTCGACACCGCGGTCGTCCCCGGCGAGGAGTGCGGCTTCACCCACGGCGTGGTTGGCCCCCTCATGCAGCTCGTAGGCAGCAAGATCGACCTCAAGTCGACCTACGTTCCCGCGACTGCCACGACCTCGTGGGCCTCCTCCAATCCGGTGGGCTCTTTCGCCAACGCGAGCGACGACGACACGACGTTCACCTGCACCAGCGCCGGCACCACCGTCCTCTCGACGTCTTTGTCGACGGCTGGCGGCTGCACGGACACCTTCTCCGTGGCAGTCGAGTGCGTGCTCGAGAGCTGTGGCAACGGCTTGCCCGACTCCGGCGAGCAGTGCGACGATGGCAACACGGTTGACACCGATGCATGCTCCAATGCCTGCACGCTCAACCCCGTCTGCGGCAACAGCCTCGTCGAAGCCGGCGAGACTTGCGCCACCTGCCCGGTTGACGTGATCGCAGTTGGTGGCCCCGACGCTTGCGCGGCTTGCGGCGACGGCGCGGTGAACGCTGGCGAGAACTGCACCACCTGCCCCGCTGACGTGATTGCTGTCAACGGCGCAGGCGCATGTAACGTGTGCGGCGACGGCAACACGTTCGGCGCTGAAGACTGCGACGACGGCAACACCGCGTCCAACGACGGCTGTTCGGCAGCATGCGAGGTCGAGTTCTGTGGTGACGGCGTCAAGCAGACCGCTGAGCAATGCGACGACGGCAACAACGTTGCTGGCGACGGCTGCTCCGCCACCTGCGAGACCGAGGCATTCTGTGGTGACGGCGCCATCAACGGCTCGCCGGTCGAAACCTGCGAAACCTGCCCCGCTGACGTGATTGCCGTCAACGGCGCCAACGCTTGCGACGCACCGAAAGCCACGTGCTCCGATTGCTATCAGACGGACCCCGTCCTCGCGAGCTACGGTCTGGATGCATACTCGGCAACCCTCTGCGACTCGGATCCCGGCTGCGCAGCGACTCAGGCGTGCGTGAAGGAAACCGGTTGCTACGCGGGCGACACCTTGCCCTCGAACTACTGCTACTGCGGTAACGACGCCTCCGGCAACCCCGTCGACGTCATCGCCTGCATCGCGCCGGCATTCGTACCGAACGGTCCGTGTAAGGACGTCATGCTCGCCAACCTCGGCGACGGCCTCACCAACCAGATCGTTCTCGAGCGTCAGTTCGACACCAACTACCCCGCTGGTGCTGGCTTCTTCTTCATCGCTACGGCTCGCGACCTCGGCGTCTGCCAGACGGAGTGCGGTTACTAAGTCGCCCGACTCTCCCTCGGGAGAGTTCATGTAGTTCGTGAATGGCGAGCGGGGGCTCCCTTCTTGGAAGCCCCCGCTCGAACCCGAACGAGACAGACAATTCAGTGAAGTATTGGCCGTAGCAGGCGCTCAGACGTTGCCTCCGACGACGATGGATCGGTTGGCGACTGAGCCCTCACTCGGCAGTGAGACAGTCCACAAAGGAAAGAGGATCCAATGAAAAAGCTTGTTGTAGTGAGCAATATCGCGCTCGCGCTGGTTGCAGGTGCCAGCGTCGCTGGCGCGGATACGGGCACGGTAGGTGAGAAGAACGCCGGAGGCGCTCAGAATCTGTTCAGCGGTTCGGACACCATGGTATCCGTGATCGAGAACGCCTTCTCGCAAATGACCACGGAGGGCGTCATCGCTTCGGGTGACATCCAATACCTCGGTGCTGGCTCATCGAACGGCCAACGCCAAATCGAGGGTGGCTACACGACGGCAAACCAGCCGACGTGCACGCCAAACGACACCGGAGCCGGAAACGCCGGCTGCCAAGAAATTTCTCCGATGTCGCGTTTGATGGACCAAAACATCTGCAACGACAGCGAAGCCGTGGGCAACGCCGAGTCGATGGGGATCTGCGGCGACTCCATCGTCGTGTTTTCGGATAACGCCAGCTACCAGTCCACCAGCACGGGCGCTTGCACGAACGTGGCCCTCACGGACAACGCTGCTGGCACCATTCCGTTCTTGGAGACGGCCGTTCTCGGCAGCACCAAGACCGTTGCGGGCTACACGATCGGATCGGCAACTCAAAACACGACCGACGACTCCGGAGCGACGGTGGTGAAGACCATCGAGCCGTGGCAAGACGTTCTCCGCATTGTTTACACCGGCTACAAGGGCACGGACCCGTGGGGCGGCGCTGACACCGAGGGCAGCCATCCGGGCAACAAGCTCGATGAGGCTCCCGACACCGAGGCAGATCCGGCAGCACCGGCAAACCGCTCGGTTCGCTGCGCCGACCCTGTACGCGCTGCGTTGATCACGAGCTGGTACGACATGTTCGACAGCGCGTCCTGCAACACCGGCCGTTGTGCACCCGGTCTGCGCCAAGCTTACCGCCGCGACGACGCTTCCGGCACCACCGGCGTCTTCTTGGACTTCCTCGATGTCAAGCTGACGATCACGGCTCGCACTCAGACGTACGGCGTGACGAACAGCACCACGCCGGCCACTGAAACGCATCCGTTCTGCGACGGCGGCGACTTCGAAGGCATCGTGAGCCAGCAAGCCAGCGCTGCGCTTGCTCCCTATGGCGATCCAATTCGCAAGCCCTGCGCCGCCGAAGACGACCTCTGTGGTCGCGATGGTCAGTTGGGTGTGGTCCGTGCAGTGTTGTCCGTTCCCACCAAGTATCAGGTGCAAGGCTCCAACCCGGCCGTCGGCAACGCGTTCGGCTTCCCCACGAAGCAGTGCACGCGCAACGTATTCCGCATGTCGGACTTCGCTAGCACCGGCGCACGCGTTTGCCCCGATGGCAATCTGCCGCTCGCTGGCAAGTGCTACCAGCCCGTGTACACGGGCGGCGGCGTCGATGACTACAACTGCATCAACGCTCGTACCAGCCGTCCGCCAGGCGCTAACACGAGCTTCGACGGTCGCGTCTATAACTTCTACATTCACAGCACGCCCGGCTCGTCAGTTCCCGACACTGCCGCTCTGCGCTTCTTCGAGATGGCTCAGTGGCGTCAGAATTCGGTCGAAATCCCCGCCGCGGGTAACCCCACGACCGACCTGGTCAAGGTTTGTCAAGAAGTCGACGCTACGGCCAACATCGGTTGCATCGTTGGCAAGACCACCTGCACGATCGGCTGGTCCGGTCAACAGTCAGTGCTCGCACCCCCCTACGACGACTTGAACGAGCCCTTTGCTCTCAACGAGGGCAGCGCTGCTCCCAATACCTGGGACTACCTCGGTCGTAAGCTGTACATCAACTCCATTGGTGGCTTCGAGAACACGTCTGCAGACTGCCTCCGCCGCTACAACAACGACAGCAACGGTATCCCGGCGACCGCCGCCGAGATCGCCTACTGCAACGCCCAAGTCGACCTCGTGAACTGGCTCAACGACCCGGCAGATAACTTCGGGAACGCTGCGTCGGTTTGCCGCGCGGGCTTCTACTCGCCGCTCGCCGGTGGCCCGACTTGCGAAAGTCACACCATTGGCTGCACCGGTGCAACCGTCGCGAACGGAAACCTCAGCTGCGTGGCTCAATGAGCTCGAGCTGAGTTTCTAGACTCGACTCATCAAGATACGGAGAAGAGACCCGGTCGCCTTGGCGGCTGGGTCTCTTCGTGTTGAAGGGCGTCCGAACCGAGCATCATCTCGGCGCGTTGCCCAACAGAGTTTCACCGCGGTAAGTTCGCGTCTCGCCACATTCCAATCAATCTCACATTGTGACGGTTTGAAGACATTTGCATACGCGCGACGAACGAAGAAAGGCCGCGCACGGTCACACTTCAGCCGAGACGAAACGGTCCTACATGAGCCACCCTTTTGTTATTGCAGGACGCGCGCCTCGACGTTAATAGCTCGTGCCTGTTTGGGTTGGCCGGTTGCGAGCGATGGTTGATATGTCTCACTAACACGGTTGGCTGAGAGTGCTTGTGTATCAAATTGACCTGAGAGGCAAACCATGAGGTCGACGATGAAGACGATAAAGAGCGCCTGTGAAAGATTGACTGTGGCCCTCTGGGGGAGGCGCAAGGCAATGCCGAGGTTGAATGCTGGGCGTTCCAGCGGCTTGCTTGCCGTGGCCATCGGTATTGGTGCGTCTCTTGGGCCGCTTGCATGCAGCGACGATGAGACTCAGGTAACCAAGAACCCGCTCTCGAGTGATTCAGGTGCCAATCCACGCGATGCGGGCGCGGGCCTGGATGCATCCGTGGCCACGAGCGACGTCCTCGATGCAAGTGCAGAACAGGATGCGGGCGTCGTTTCGTTGCCTCCGGACTCGTCCGCAACATCGCATCCGATTGCGACAGACGCAGGTCACGACTCGACGAGCAGTATCGACGTGGGGACAGAGAGCGCAGAGCCGGCGCTTCGCTGCGTGCCTGTGGCCTGCGAGTGTCCCGACCGTGCGTCGCTCGACTGTTGTCCCGAGGCAATTCCGTATCGTCGAGCGGTAGTCGCCGCGTCCAAGGTGGACGCGGGCGTTGCAACGGGCGACGGCGATGGCCAAACAACGTCGGAACTACCGGTCTACTCCGTCACCAAAGACGAGGTCTGGCGTAAGTTCGATCGCAATTGCGGTGGCGTCGCTTGCCACGGCGGGGCGAACAACCCAACTGACCAGTTCCTTTTCAAGCTCACCGCGGACTCGTTCGACGAACGTCCCGGTTTGGGCGACGAGTGCCTAGAGAGAGTTACTGCTCCCGCGGACCGAGTGATGCCGCCGAGGTCAGGCGACGGGACGAAGCGCGAGTGCGGGGATCAGTTCGTTCGGCTGTGTGAGGAGATCAAAGCGCTGGAAGCGGCGTCGTGGCCCCAGGACGACGAAATCTCGGTTGAGGGATGCGCCGAAAGCGGCAACGACAGTGAGGGTCCGGCCGTTGGCTGCGGAGTGTCGTCCCGTCCGTATGCGGTCACGGCGGAGTTGGCACAGGCTCAAACCAACATTGGTTCGTGCGTGCCAACGTCCGCAGTACCAACCTGCGACGAAGCGGATCTACTGGCCAAGGACAAGCAGTTCGAGGCCTACGAGACGTCTGAGGACTTGCCGAAGATGCTGTGGGACACCGACTTGGTGAGCCTCGATTCCGAAGTGCTCGCGTCGCACCGTGTTTTCAGCTACGCGCCCACCTACACGTTGTTCTCCGACAACGCAAAGAAGCAGCGCTACGTCCGCGTTCCAGTCGGAAAGGTGATTGCCTACAACGACGAAATCCAGGACTTCGACATCCCAGACAACACCCGATTCTACAAGACGTTCTTGAGGCAGGTTATCGATAAGGAAGGCAACGTCGGCTATCGGAAGATGGAGACGCGCCTGATCGTCGTGCGCCGAGACGAGGAGGTGGCGCCTGGCAAGTACAGCGTGCGAGCCCTGAGGGCCACCTACGCGTGGAGCGAGGACGAGCAGAAGGCGACGCTCTTGGACCGCGATAGCGATCCCATGCGCAATGGCGAGCCTTGGACGGATCGACTTTGTCCTGTCATCATCGACGAACGGTCGTCGAGGGATCCGTTGCAGAATCCGATCAGTCCTTTGCGCTCGGACAAGTGTGAGTACATGACGGAGGACGAAGTTGCTGACGCGACGTCGGGCCAGATCCGACACTACGGCATCCCGGGACTCAACCGGTGCGACGAGTGCCACATGGGTTCCAACAATCACTCGTACGTCTTGGGCTTCAATCCGTGGCAGGCTGATCGTCGACCTGCCGGCGAGGGCGGCGTTTACGATCCCGTCCACCCGGACGAGCTCACTCAGCTGCGTCGTTTCATCGAATACGGGCTCATTTCAGGCATCGAGCCGGGTCAGGCGAGACTCGAGGAGTCGCAAGGGGAGCGGACCCCGCGAAATGACGCTGAGGTGACCGCGCAGGCATACATGCTCGGCAACTGCGCGTACTGCCATTCGCCCCACGGATTCCCAACGGTGGAAAACCCGGTACTGTCCAGCTTGGACCTGTACCCCAAGCGAGGGGAGAGCGGAGGCGTGTTCCAGTTTCCCCTGACCAAGCAGAGCCCGCGTCTGCGTCTCGGTGCTGACGGTCAAGGGCGCATGGCTTACATTAGCGCAACCGCAGTCGATATGTCCGACGTTTCCCTGACGGCGGGCAAGCCTTACCGATTGTTGGGAGTGACGGACGTCCTCACGCAGGTCGAGGGCGGCACCGAAGGCCCCGATTGGTTCGACGAAATCGGCCTCGGCGTGTTCGGCCCGATGAAGTCGCTAATTTGGCGCAATGTGTATACGCCGTTTACTTATGCCGATACACGCGTGGACGACTGGCAGACCGTTCCAGAGAACGCCATCTTCATCCACATGCCGCGCAATGTGCCCGGTTTCGATTGCCGCGCCCATAAGATCATGGCGAACTGGATGTTGAGCATTCCCTCCGGGTTTCGTGCCGATGGCACGCCGTTCGAAGTCCTGCCAGGTGACTCGAACTTCGCTCGCGCGAGCATCGCCGCACGCAACCGCGTCATAGACTATAGTCTCAGCGTTACTGGTCAACATTGCCCAACGGACGACGACATCGTCGACCCCTCCGTGTTGACCGCGCCAACGATACCTGGAACCAACATTCCGAAGAAGTCGGCGCCCGGACCCGATTCGCCCGGCGACATCGAGGCGCGGATGAACGGGCCCCGGCTGATGACTGGCGAAGACGGCGAGCACGCGCAGCGAATCCCGGACGGGATGCCCGGCCATGCGCACTGGGTGACCGTCGACCTCAACGAGCCGAAGGGTCAATGGTATCCTCGCCGAGGCGATTGGAAGGACTACTTGGCTGGCACCGAGTCGGAGCGGGCAGAGCTGGTCGACAGCCAGAAGAGCTGGACCGAGACCCAACGAGAGAAGATGTCCAAAGTTCTTCCGCACTTGGATACGGTCTTCGTCTCGGAGTCACAGAAGGCATTCTCGCTCGAGTCGGTGCCACTAGGATTGTGGTCCGACAAGTGCGTTGCGTTCGCCGAAGCAACCGGAGCGCCCGCCGTCGGCGAGTTGGACGAGGCTGCCTCGAGCCCCGTGAATCGCTGGCTGTTCGATGGTCCCTTCAAGGGCAACGTGCCGAGTCTAGCGCCCGAACGCCGTGTACATTCGATGAGTCGTGGCCAGGCTGTCTTCGAGGCGATTTGCACTAATTGCCATGGCGCCAACTTCGACTCCAACAGTCCACTTGCAAAGACGGTCGCTGAGGTAACCGGCGGGCGTTCTCGAGTAGCGAACTTTCGCGACGGCCTGTTCGGGCCAGTCGAGGACCCAGGCGCGTACGCCAAGGCGGCGTTCACTTTCTCCGAAAACAACACAGGCGCCAGCGCCGCGGATTGGCAGGCTCGGTACCTACTTTGGATGGGGCTGGGAGGCACCACCGCGGAGGTTCCAAGGAGCGTCGTGAGTCTGATCAGCACGAGCCCGTTTTATGGGGAAGCCGTGTCGCTGGCGGAGCCTGCCATCGATGCGAACATGCTCGA
>CBINDO010000212.1:0-14102 GCA_966249405.1 uncultured bacterium
ATCTTTCCGGGATTGGTGCGCTACGAAGAGGTGGTGACCAAGGGCGAGGTATGACACGCCCTGCGCTTTACGGTGTCGCGAAGCCAACGCGCCTACGTCTTCCCCGCGAGACATTATGCGTCCAGCAACGAGGACCCCAACCTGGCACCCATGGGCCTGCGCGTGCGCATGAAAGCGAGTTACGACTGCTCGGGCTACTCGGACGAAGTCCAAGTATTGTGCACCGCCATGAAGCGCTTTGGCATGATCATGGCGGACAACGGCTCCAACTGGTATGTCTCGGGGTCGCCCGACCAACGTTGGAACGACGACAACCTCAACGACTTCAAGGACATTCCTGGAGACGCGTTCGAGGTCGTCGATACCGGCGATCCGATCATCACCGACGGTCCCGATTGTACGCTGTAGCGCAAGGGCGCCGAGCGGCGCGACACGCCTGGAGCAGCCGGAGGCCGCCGGCGACGGGTAACGATGCCATCTTCAGCGACGGGCAAGACCGGAGTAACCGACATTTCCCAGCCGAGGAGCGGTCGGTCGCTCCGCGGCGGCGGCGGGCGGAACACGCGCGGGTCGGTTTTTCCGCCGAATGCCGACCGAGCGAAATCGGAGCCGGCAGCGAAACTCCGCGCCGCGCTCCGTGTCAGACTCGAATATGCGGTTTGGCTTCGTTGCAGGTTCACTCGCCGCGCATGCCGCCGTGGTGTGCCTGGCGTGGCAACTTGCGCCAATCGGAGAGCGAGCCACCCCGCCGCGCGCGCCGAGTAGCGGACTGCCGAGCGATTCCTTCGAGGTGACGCCGTGGGAGCCCGACGTCGCGGACGCCGCGGAGCGCATGGCCGCGCGGACGTCGAACGACGAGATCCCGAACAAAGCGACGGCAAGCGTGGACGATACGCCGCTGGCGACGGTGTCGCCGGCGCGCGAAGGCGCGCCCCCAAAAAAACCGAGCTCCGAAACCCGAGCGTCCACCCAGGCTGAACCCGCGCAGCGTGCCAGCGCGGCGCGGTCCGAACCCGCGGCTCCTCGCGGCGAGCGCGACGACGCCCCGACGAAGCGGGCACGGGACGCGCGCAAGACCGAGTCGACGAAGGCGCCGGGCGACTGGATGAGCCTCGACGATCAACTGCCGGACCCGGTCGAGTCGCGCGCGACCGCACAGCCCACACGACCACTACCGCAGCGCGACGCGTTGGTGGAGCGGCTGCTCGCGAAGGAGCGCGACAAGGCGCGGCTCGCTGCCCTCGAAGAAGCCCAACGTCGTGAAAACGAGCAGCGCGAAGACCAGCGGCGCGTCAGCTCGACGTCGGCCGCTGCGCCCAGCGATCAGAAACCCCGCGCCCAAGAAGACGATACCTTCGGCGATAGTCACGCACGCGCCGACCTTTGGGTCGAGCTCACGCGCTGGTTACCTCGCGCCGCCAGTAGCGACCAAGCTTGGGAAGGCCTACCGAGCATTGCTTCCTACGAGTTCCGCGTCGAGCTGGTCACCGAGGGCGGCAAATTGGTAGACAGCCGCGTGCTCGACGCCGCCCCGGCGCCTACGAACCGGCTCCTCACGAACACGTCTCACCTGATGGAACGCGGCAAGTTCGGCGGCGCCAAACGCGTGACGCACCGCTTCGAGCTCCGGATCCGGCTGTCGGAGACGGAGCCGCGCGACCTGTGGATCGCGCACACGACGCCAGACCCTCCGAAGCCTGGCGTCGGCAGCTTCATCGCGCCCAGCGGTCGCCGCTTCGACGTTTGGGTTTCGAAACTCGACTGAACGGGTGAGGCAGGACGCGCGACGCTACTCTTTCTCGGCGGCCTCGGCGCGACGATCGCCCTCGGCTTCGATCTGCGCGAACGCGTCCGGGTCCGCCTTCTTGATCAGGTCGAATTCGAGGCCGAGGTCGCGTTCGGTTTGAGGCGAACCCCAATTGGCGCCCGTTTTGAACTCCGTGGCTTTGGTGAACTGCACCTTACATTCGCTCTCGCTGACTTCCAACCCCGACAGCAAGTAGCGCTCGCGCTGCGTGTTATCCCCAGGAGCGATCCTCCACTCGGTCTCGGCGTTGGTTCCATCGGTGTCTTTCACTTCGAAGCCCCGTTCGAACAACAGCTGGCGAGCCTGCGGCCACACCGTCTTCAACGGTTGTTTGTACACGTGGTTCTCGGTTTGTTGCTCGCGGTAGGCGTGTTTGGCGCTCATGCCGCGCATCGCGGCACAGCCGCTGCCCAAAATCATCAGACTCATCGCACCAATAAGAAAAGTAGAACGACGCATCACTGGTCTCATGTCTCCGCCTCGATAGGACGATGTCCTAAGGCACCTTGCCTCGGATGACCCTGCCCAGAGGGAACTCGTCCTCATAACCATGGCGCTACGAGCTACAGCAACGCTTCCTTCCCGTCGCGCGCATGGAATGGCCCCCAAAAGCAGCGGGCTGCGCGCCACCGTCCGCTCCGTCCGAAAAATCGCGTGTGTTGGGATCTCGCCTTTGCTAGACCCGCCAGCATGGCAGGAAACAGCTTCGGTCAGGCCTTTCGGATCACCACCGCCGGCGAATCTCACGGACCCGGAAACGTAGTGATCATCGATGGTTGCCCCCCAGGGATCGCGCTCAGCGTCGAGCAGCTCCAGGTGGATTTGGACCGTCGCCGACCCGGCCAGAGCAAGATCGTGACCCAACGTAACGAGTCGGACACGCCGGAGATCTTGGCGGGTGTATTCGAAGGCCGCACCACCGGCACGAGCATCGCGATCCTGGTGCGTAACGAAGATCAGAAGAGCCGCGACTACGCCGACATCGCCGACAAATATCGGCCGGGGCACGCCGACCACACCTACGACGCCAAGTACGGCTTCCGCGACTACCGCGGCGGCGGCCGTTCCAGCGCGCGTGAGACGACGTCGCGCGTGGCCGCTGGTGTCGTCGCCAAAGCGCTGTTGCGCGAGTTGTACGGCGCGGAGGTGATTGGTTACGTGAAGCAAGTCGGCGACATCGTCGCGAGCGTCGAGCGCCCAGAAGCCGTTACCCTGGAGCAAGTCGAACGTCTGCCCGACGGCGAGCCGAACATCGTCCGTTGCCCCGACGTGAGCAAGGTTCCGGCGATGATCGAACTCATCGAAAAGGTGCGCAAGGAACAAGATTCGATCGGCGGCGTCAGCGAAATCGTCGCCACCGGCATTCCCGCGGGTCTCGGTGAACCCGTGTTCGACAAGATCAAAGCAGATCTCGCCAAGGCGCTGTTCAGCTTGCCCGCGGTGCTCGGCGTCGAATACGGCGTGGGTTTCGGCTGTGCCACGTTGCGCGGCAGTCAGAGCAACGACATCTACAGCAGCGAAGGCGGCGCGTTCAAGACGCTCACCAACCGGCACGGCGGCATGCTGGGCGGGATCACGAGTGGCATGCCGATCGTGTTGCGAGCCGCGATCAAACCGACGAGCTCGTTGCCCCAAGAGCAGCCCACCGTTAACCAAGCGGGTAACGCCACGACGATCCGCACCAAGGGTCGCCACGATCCGTGTCTGTTGCCGCGCTTCGTACCGATGGGTGAAGCCATGGTTGCGCTGGTGCTCGCCGATCACGCGCTGCGCTGGCGCGGACAAACCGGCGGACGCAGCTGAGGCGTCATTGGGCGCTCGTCGGCGTATGCCGTCGCGGAGACCTCACCGGATCGTCTCACTGCGCGTCATACGATTCGCGAAGATCGACAACGTATACGTCGCGACGCCAACCACGACCTCGAGCGCCTGACGCGCGGTGAAGCCGGCCCGCACGAAGGCCGCGACTTCATCCTCCGTGACGTCGCCGCGGGTGTCCACGACGCGCTCGGTGAAGGAAGCCAACGCCGCAAGCTTCGGCTCTTCGATACCGTCGCGGACGATGAGCGCTTCGATCACCGAGCTCGGGGCTCCTGCCGCCTGCGCCATCCGCCGGTGGAGGTCACGACACAACTTGCAGTCGAGTTTACCCGCGAGCACGAGCGCCAAAGCTTCGCGCTCCAAAGTCGAGAGCGACGTCTTGTCGAAGACCTCCAGCAAGTGTGTGAAAGCCTCCAGCAGGGCTGGCGCCGTTGCGTGCCGAGCTGTGGCCAAGGGCACGAACCCGAACTTCTCGCGCGTACGCTGCAAAAGCGGTCGCGATTCGGCCGGCGCGCTCTCTAGGGTGTGTGTCGGAAAGTACGTCGAAGCGTGGTTCACGGCTTGTTGATTGTCTGATGAATGGCTCATGGTGTTCCTTTTGTTGTCAATGCAAGTATATGTCCCGGTGTAAGCCCTCCGGCCTCTACCGGATTAACGATTCACTCGTTGGCGTCATTCGGCGGCTTCGAGGTTTGCCAACATGCGCTGAAGCGTCCGCCTCGTCACCGCGACGTCTGCCTCTGGAATGTCGCGCAGGGCGTCTTCCACCATCGAGCGCGCTTCGGGGACGAGCTCACGCCGCAGGCTCCGACCGAGGTCGGAGAGGTAAACGAGACGAGCGCGGCCGTCGCTGACGTCCTTGCGACGCACCACCAAGCCGTTGCGCTCCATCGTCGTCAAGATCCGACTCATCGTCGGGAGATCGCGAAACGTGCGGTCGGCGAGTGCTGACTGGGTGACCCCCTCGTTTTGCCAAAGGCGCACCAAAACCATCCACTGTTCTGGAGTCAGGTCGACACCGTGACGCTTGAATCGCCGGTACATCTCGGCCCGCGACGTGAGGTACGCGCGCGCCACCCAGTAGCCGAGGGCTTCCTCGAGAACGATGCCTCCATCGGCCGTAAACTGCGCCATGGCCGAACCTTAGCCCAGTTACTTGTCAATGCAAGTACATTTCGTGCGACTGGCGTGGTTCGCAGGGCCTCGCCGCAATCACCCAATCACGACGGGTTGCGCGCTCTGCACTGATTCGAAGATCGCCTCGAGGACACTGACGTCGCGTTGTCCCTCTTCACCGGGCACGAGCAAGGGACGGCCCTCGATGATCGCGAGCGCATCGTCGTCCATTTGTTTGGCTTGTTGGTTCTCGACGACTTGGTCGAAGCGCGTGCCATCACTCGCCGAGCCACTGACGCCGGTGTAACCCTGGAACGGCACCAGCTCGTAGCTGCCGCCTTCGCACGTCACTTTCAGAGAATCCATCCGCTCACCGAAGCTCGAGCGACACGTCGCGATGACACCCGACGGAAATTCGAGTTCGAAGTCCGTAAACTCGTCAACCTCCGTGAAGAGCTCCGGGCGGTTCGTGCGTTGAGTGGCGCTCACCACGCGAACCGGCTCTTCACCAGTCACGTACCGGGCCGCATTGATGCAGTAGACCCCCATGTCGAAGAGTGAGCCGCCACCGGGCTCTTTCTTCAAACGCCATATCCCCGCGTCGCTCTCACTGTAACCGTTGAATCCAGACAACGCCTCAATCTGCGTGATCGGACCAAACGGCTTGGTGTCTGCGTAACCGATGATTGTCTGGGTGTTGGGTTCGTGTTGCAGACGATAGCCGATGGACAACGTGACGCCACTCTCTTTGCAGGCGTCGATCATCGCCTGACACTCGTCCACGGTCATCGCCATCGGCTTCTCACACCACACGTGTTTCTTCGCTCGCGCCGCTGCGATCACGAACTGGGGATGCACGTGATTGGGAGTGACGACGTACACGACGTGGATGTCGGGGTTGTCTATCAGCTCGGCCATGGTTTCGTAGCTGTAGACGTTCTTGTCCTCGATGCCGTACTTGCTCTGCCACTCGGGGACTTTGGACGGAGTGCCGGTCACGATGCCAACGAGACGGCAATGCCGCGTGAGCTGGAGCGCGGGCGCGAGGCGCTCACTCGCGTATCTGCCGAGCCCGAGTAATGCGACGCCCAGCGGCGACGTTACGGCAGCCGACGTAGAATCGACGTCGCGAGGCGCCGAACCGTCGCTGGAGCCCGCCGTGTCGTTCGTTTCCGCGTGCGACGCGGCACCTTCCGACGTGTCGTCGGCGGACGTCGGTCGTGTCGTCCCCGCCGGTGGTTCCATGCCAGTGGTCGAGGCCGAAACGGGCGCGGGGCCAACCTGCCCCTGGCTGTCCGAAGCGCTGGTGCTCCCGGTATCCGCGGTGCCAGGCGCGCTGTCATTCGAAGTGGCACCCAACTCGCCGCAGCCGGCACCAGAAAGAGCTGCGGTGCTCGCCGCAACCGACTTGAGAAACTGCCTACGTCCACTCTTGAAGATCATCATTCACCCTGCGCAGTGGCGGAAATGGCTTGCCGTCGCCAGCCTCGGTGGTCTCTCGTCAGTGTCGCCAGCACCGTCGAATTCGCGCAAGTCGCGCAGAACTTTCGTTGCGATGCCGGCAACGCTCCGTGACACGCGAGCTTTCCAGCATTGCCTCCATTTTCCTCGCCTGCAGGGCCGTGCCGTCACGTGGTACGTTGATGAACATGATCTCGTGCAACACGGCGCGGCAATCGATGGGGCAACGATCGGCGAGCGTTGGGCGGCGCCCGTGGCGCGCGTACTGTTGCGGGTTGGCCGCGGTCGCGGCGCTCGCCGGCTGTGACGACGTGAACGGCGACACCACCGAACCAACAGCGAGCATCAACGGCGACACCACCGAACCAACAACGAGCTCGGACACGACGAGCACCGACGCCCCGAGCTCGCGAGGCGAAGTCTCGGTAACCTCCGACCGCCATGCCCTAGTCGAGGCTGGGCCATCGCACACGGTGACCGAGACGTCTCCGGACGCGGACGACTCCGGGACACCTTCGCTCGAACATATCCGCGCGACGTACACGAGCTGGCGGAGACACACCGAACAGCCGATGAACATCAGCGCCGAGATCTTTGCCTTGTGTCGGCTTCCCAACACGGCTGAAACAGCGTTCGTCGAGAGCGTCCACGGTGACGACTTGTACCTCCTGGACTGGCTCAACCCGGAGGCCTTCGGCGTCGCCCAGGCGTTGCACGATTCCGAGCAAGAGGCGCCCGCGTCGTTGGACGCCGCAACCGTGGATGTGTCGTTCCCGACGGGTGCGGCGATCGTCAAGGAGAAGCTGGTGCTCGACGGCAACGGCAACTACGAACTCGCCGCCTTGGGGATCATGGTCAAACGCTCGGCGGGCTTCGACGCGGCGACGGGTGACTGGGAGTTTGCTTACTGGGACGCCGAAGACGGCTTGCTCTCGGGCAACGGCGAGGACAGTGCTTGTGGTCCGTGCCACGCGGGGTCGCGCAACGACTTCGTCTTCTTGGACGGCAGCTGGCGCTACGAGTGAAACGACGAGTGTGAATCCCTGGCGTCTATCGCGGACCGCTGGCGCGGGGATTAACCAAACGTAATCACGCGGTTTTCTGACAAATAGCCCGGCGCACAGTCTCACCGGCTACATGTTTGCGCCGACGAGCCGTTAATGCCTGAGGCACCATGGCTAGCGCTCAGACCAATTCCGTTCATCTGACGAGGTCTCCCTCGGTGAGCCCGAGTCCTCCCCTCGTTTCAGAAGACCCACCGCCGACCACACCGTCGCGCAGGCCACGACGAGCGGCGCCCGAGCGCAAGAAACGCGGGCTCTCGATCCAGCAGAAGTTGGTCGGGCTGATTTTGGTGCTCGTCGGCACGGTCGCCTCGGTCCTCGCCTGGTACCTACAGACGCACCAACTGACGTCGATGCGAGCCGCGTTGGAGTCGAAAGCGGTGACGTACGGCCGTTTGGTTTCCAAACAAGTAGAGTCCGCGATCGCGTTCGACGACCAAGAGACGGCGCGCGAGGTGTTCGAGTCCGTCGCACAAGACCACGACGTCGAGAGCCTGACGCTGTTCACCGCCAAAGGCGACATCTTGCGCGCGCGCGGCGCGGTCAGCAACCAATTGCTCGCCAAGAAGACTGGCGTCACGGCGCCGGAGGTGGTGAACCTGGGCGAGCGCATCGCGGTGATTTCCCCGGTCGTCTCTTTGGAGGGGCCGCGCGGCACCTTGGTCCTCGAGCTGTCGATGAAGCGGCTGATTGCGGAGAGCAAAGCCGTGGAGCGCGACGTGATGATCGCTGGCTTGTTGGCGTTGCTGATCGGCGCCGTCGGCGCGTCACTGATCGCACGTTCGATCAGCCGCCGCTTACGCGCCGTTGCCACGGTGGCGCAAGCGGTCGCCGACGGGGACCTCGACCAAAAACCCGTCGACGTGGGCACCAGCAGCGACGAGATCGGGACCATGGCCGCGGCGTTCAACACGATGCTCCAGCAGATCCAAGCTCTGTTCGCGCACATCCGGAAGTCGGCTCGAGAAGAACAAGAGCGTTTGGAAGGGTTGGTCAGCGCCCGGACGCGCGAGCTCGATACGCGCAACGCCGACATGCGTCGCGTGCTCGACAACGTGGGCCAAGGCTTCTTCACCTTGGACGCAGCCGGGCAGATGTCTCGCGAACGCTCGGCGATCCTGACCGAGTGGTTTGGACCGACCGCCGAGGACGAGACGTTCATGGACGTGCTGCGCCGCGTCGCGCCGACTTCCGGCACGTGGTTTGCCCTGGCATGGGAGTCACTGTTCGAAGGGTTGCTGCCGCTCGAAGTTTCGCTCGATCAGCTGCCCAAACGTTTGAGCGTTAATGGGCGCGATCTGCTGCTCGACTACCGTCCGATCTTGTCTCAGGGAGAGCAGCTGGAACGCGTGCTCGTCGTGATCTCAGACATCACCGCCGAGCTCTCGCGGGCGCGTGCAGAGAACGACGAACGCGAGGTCACGCGACTGTTCGCGCGGGTGTTCTCCGACCGCGCCGGCTTCTTGGAGTTCTTCGCAGAAGCGCAAGATCAGGTCGAGTCGATCGTGGGTAACACCTACGGCAAGGACATCGACGGCCTGAAGCGGGCGTTGCACACGCTCAAAGGCAACGTCAGCCTCCATGGCATCGAAACCGTCGCCACGTTGTGTCACGAGCTCGAGGAAGACTACAAGGAAACAGGGACGCTCTCGGAGGCGCGCCTCGAGCGCCTGCACGCCCGTTGGCTCGAGCTGGCCGCGAAGGTGCGCGGACTGCTCGGCGACTCGGACCTGAAGATCGAAATCGACGACGACGAGTACGACAACATCTTGGAGGCTATCCAAGCCGGCAAGTCGCGACGTGAGATCGCCGCGATGATCCAAGCGTGGCGCCTGGAGCCCACGCAGAAGCGCTTGGCTCGCATCGCCGAGCAAGCCACCGCCCTGGCGACGCGCCTCGGCAAGGGGTCGATCGACGTGCAAATCGAGTCCAACCGCATCCGCTTGAAACCCGACGAGTGGGCGGAATTTTGGGCCGCGTCCGTTCACCTATTGCGCAACGCGATCGACCATGGGTTGGAGTCGCCCGAGGAACGCGTAGCGCTGGGCAAACCCGAAGCGGGCGTGCTCACCCTGCGCACTGCTCTGGACGACGACAACTTCAGCATCGCGTTCGCGGACAACGGCCGCGGCATCGACTGGGACGTGGTCGCAAACAAAGCCAAAACCCTGGGCTTGCCGCACAAGACGCGCGCCGACCTCGTGAACGCACTGTTCACCAGCGGCTTCTCGACGCGCGACCAGGCTACTGAAATTTCCGGTCGCGGCATCGGGTTGGCGGCCGTGCGCGACGCTTGTAGCAAGCTCGGCGGGCGCGCCGAAGTCGCCAGCACGCCGGGCGTGGGCACGACGTTCAAGTTCGTGTGGCCTGCCAACATTCTACGCGAGGGCGCCAAGAGCGGCGCGCCCCGCAGTCAGCCCTTGTCGATGTCCGTAGGGCTGCGCTGGGCGAGTATGCCGCCGGGCGCGGAGTGAATCGGCGTGGAGCACGTTCAAGGTAAACCAATTGGAGCACGGGGAATTACGTTCATGAGTAGGTTGGCGTTTCGAACATGGTCGTTTGCGGCGGTAGGTGCGTTGGCCATTGGTTGCAGTAACGGTGCCCCCACGACGACCGAGGTATCTACGGTTGGAGCGGAAGTCGTGGCCACGACTGCAAACGTCGCGCAGGAAGCGGCCGGTGGCGGCAACGTCGAGGCCAGCAAAGAGTTCAACCCCAGGCTGCTCCGCCGTTTTGCCCCGCTGCGTGCTCGGTTCGATGCACCCGAAGCGCCGGTCTCCGAAGAGCTGATCGGGCTGGGGCGCATGTTGTACTTCGATACGCGGCTCTCGAAGAACAAGGACGTCTCGTGCAACAGCTGTCACAAACTCGACGCTTACGGCGTGGACGGCGAGAAGACCTCGCCGGGTGATCACGGCCAACGCGGTGGACGCAACTCGCCCACGGTGTACAACGCTGGCGGCTTCTTCGTGCAGTTCTGGGACGGCAGAGCGCCCAACGTCGAGGAGCAAGCCAAAGGTCCGATCCTCAACCCCGTGGAGATGGCGATGCCGAGCGGCGAAGCCGTGGTGGCACGACTCCAGGCGATCCCCGGCTACGTAGACGCCTTCAAGACGGCGTTTCCCGGTCAACCCAACCCGCTCACTTACGACAACGTCGGGCGCGCGATCGGCGCCTTCGAACGCGGATTGAGCACGCCCGCACCGTGGGACAAGTATCTCAAAGGCGACAAGAGCGCGCTCACGTCGGCTCAGCTCGAGGGCCTGAAGGTGTTCACCAACGTCGGCTGCATGGTCTGCCACACGGGCGAGTTCTTGGGCGGCAACTCTTACCAACGCGCGGGCGCCGTGGAGCCGTGGCCAAACCAGACCGACGAAGGCCGTCAAAAGGTGACGGCCAACGCCGCAGACAAGATGATGTTCAAGGTGCCGACGTTGCGCAACATCGCCAAGACCGGGCCATATTTCCACGACGGTTCGGCGACCACGTTGCCCGATGCCGTGCGCATGATGGGCACCTACCAGCTCGGCCTCGAGTTGTCTGACGCGGAAATCACGTCGATCGTGGCGTGGTTGGAATCGTTGACCGGCGAGCTCCCGAAGGCGTACATCGTCGAGCCGGCGTTGCCTCCCGACGCCAAAGGTTGACCCGTGACCCGTTCGTTTCTGCTTCTCGCGTCGTTCGCGACATTGCCGGCTTGGGGATGCTCGAAAACTCCCGACCCCGAGTCGGCACCCACCGTGAACGCAGCCGCAACCAGCCAGCCCGCGGTAACCGACTGCGGCAACAAAGGACAGCCCGATTGTCCGCTCCAAGGCTGGATGAAGGACTCGGTCCGCGCTTACATGAACGCGGGTGATCACGAGCGACTGGCGAGCGCGCTCGACCAACTCGCGAGTCACATGCCCGCCGGTTATTCGGGCTGGGAGATGTCGGCCCAACGCGCCGCAGCAGCGGCTCGCGTCAAGGACACGACCGCCATCAAAGCCGAGTGCAAGAGCTGCCACGACGAGTTCCGCGAACGCTTCCGCGCCGAGATGCGCGGCGCGCGACTGTTCTGATACCGCAGCTACACCCCAGCGTCGCGTAATCGGCTCCGTCCGTTTGTTGGGTTGGGCCCAGCACCTCCGCGGCGGCTCACGGCTCCCTCCCACTGGCTGCCGTACCTCGACGCCGCGCGCGTGAGCTCAGTCGTGGCGCTGGGTTATCGAAGCGACGCGGAGCGAGACAACGTCGCGCCTCAGCGACGCCCGGCGGACTAGACCACGACGCAGGCCGGGTTCAACGTCATACCCAACGGGAAATGCGCTGCCTTGGTCCAGACGGACCGGTCTCTACGGACCGGCCGCTGGGTCCGCCGCCGGCGACAATTTCGGGGTGGCCAAGTTAGCCCGTGTCGCGCCCGCGCCGTTGAGGAGCGTCGAGGGAGTTGCCTCGCACACGCGCCTAGAGGCGCGGACGGAGCTTGTTCATGGATCAATCCAAGCGAATCGATGGTCTCGTATTGGCCGCCGCGAGTTGTGCGGCTGCGATAATCACGGCCTGCGCGAACCCCGCGTACGACGCCGTCGATTCTCAGGCGCACGCGGTCACGTTCCCAGCCACCAACGCCGACTGGGTTGCAGTAGAACAGCTCGGCGTTGGGCTCACGGACCCGGATACGGACGCGCAGAACAACGGCCGAAACATCGTCGGCACCAACCAGTATCCGGCCGTCTACATCGCTGCGAGCGACACCCACTTCATGGTGCGCATGCGCACCAACGACAACCCCGTGAGCGGTCAGAATCTGGCGCAATACGGCTGGGGCATCATGTTCGAGACCGACGGCAACACGTCGGCTTTCGACTACTTGTTGCTGGCAAACGCCTCCGGTTCGAACGACGTTCTGACGTTTTACTCGAACACGACCAAAACCGGCGGTTTTACGGACGACGCCGAGACGTTGTTGCACAGCGAGGCGATCGACACCGGCGTGGGTGGCAACGTCAAGGTGTCGGCCGCCGATTCGTCGTTGTACTCGGGCCAAGACTACTTCCTCGACATCGGTATCCCGCTCTCGGTGCTCACGACCCAGGGGATATCCCTGTCGACGGCGCTGCGGGTCATCATCGGCACCTCCAGCAACGGGACGCGCCTGTCCGAAGACTTGAGCGGGACCTCGAGCACCCCGGCAAACGCGACCTATTCGAGCGTGCTGTCGGACACGACGTTCCTGGACGGCAAACCGGGCGATACGGACGGCGATGGAATCGCCAACCCGACGGACGTCGACAACGACGCTGACGGCATCCCAGACGTAAACGAGACCCCGCTGAACGTCGATCCGGACGCGGACGCGGACAACGACGGCATCCCCAACTGGAAAGACAAGACCAACACCGGCGCTGGCGCGACGTCGGCGTGTACGGACGCTGGCAGCGACGGTGTGTGTGACGTGCTCGACGCCGCTTTCGACTTCGACGGCGATCAAGTTCCGAATCACAACGACATCGACAGCGACAACGACGCGGTCGTGGACACCATCGAGGCTGGACACGGGAGAACGAGCTCGGCGTCTTTCGGGCTAACGACGGGTGCGGTGGGCAGCAACGGCTTGGCCGACCTGGTGGAGACGAGCGCCGATTCGGGGACGATCAACTACGCGCTCCTCGACACCGACGGCGATTCCAATCCGGATTTTCGTGACCTCGATGCCGATGGGGACACGCTCTACGACATCACCGAGATCTACTACATCGGCCTCGACATCGACACCAACGGCGTCATCGATAACTCCCAGGACCAAGACGACGACGGCCTGTACGACACCGCCGACGATGACATGACCGAGTTCGGCGTACCAGCCATGAACCTGGACTGGATCCCCGATGACGACAGCGACGGCATCCCGAACGTCTTCGACTACGACTCGACGCCGGGCGACGGCAATGGCAACGACAGTGACAACGATACCCTGAGCGACACCGCCGAGTGTGCTTCAGGCTGGCCGTGCCCCGACGACAATAGCGATGGGCGGCCAAACTACATGTCGTTGGATTCCGACGCCGACGGCGTGGACAACGATGAAGACAACTCGGACAACGATCCGTTCGTCTGTCGCGACACCGACAACGACCAGTGTGATGACTGCTCGCAGACCGGCCCCGATCACTCGGGCGGTGATCCGGCGAACGACGGCGCGGATGTCGATTCGGACGGCGACTGTGACGTGTCCGACCCGGACGCCGATGGCGACGGGGTAACGGATGAGGACGACGCCGACGACAACGACACGAGCGTGTGCCGTGACGCAGACAGTGACGGCTGCGACGATTGCTCCGTCGTCCACACCGGCGGCGGCAGTACCTCCAACGATGGCGCGGACACGGACAACGACGGCATCTGTGACGTGACCGACGACTCCGACGGCGATGGCGTCTTGGACGGCACGGATACCAACCCCACTGACGACACCCTCTGCCGCGACGTCGACTCCGACGGCTGCGACGATTGCTCCGTCGTCCACACCGGCGGCGGCAGCACCTCCAACGACGGCGCAGACCAAAACAGCGACGGACAGTGCGACCTCTCCGACGACTCCGATGGCGACGGCGTGACCGACGCCACCGACGTCGACGTCGACGACGACACCCAGTGCCGGGATTCCGACTCCGACGGCTGTGACGATTGCTCCGTCGTCCACACCGGTGGCGGCAGCACCTCCAACGATGGCGCGGACCAAAACAGCGACGGACAATGCGACCTCTCCGACGACTCCGATGGCGACGGTGTCGTGGACGCCACCGACGTCGACGTCGACGACGACACCCAGTGCCGGGATTCCGACTCCG
>CBINDO010000213.1:0-14085 GCA_966249405.1 uncultured bacterium
GACGCAGGCCGCCGAGGACGCGCTCAGAACTCCGGTGCGCCAGGGTGTTGCTTATTTGGACGCACGTAAGCTCTACGACGAAGCAGAAGGCATGGCGCCCGGTTCGGAGCGCGACAAGAAGTGGCGTGAAGCCGCTGCGGCATACAAGGTGGCACTCGACGCCGCGCCCGATCGCGACGAAGCTCCCGAGGCCGCCATGAACGGCGCTTACGCGTACAAACAAGTTGGCGACTACGACAAGGCGATCGAGATGTACGAGCTGTTCATCTCACGCTACGGCAACGATCAGAAGTTGGTCGAGTTGAAGCTCGGCGACCCCAAAGCCAAGCCGCCGGTCGAGCCGAACCCTCAGCGCTACGAAAACCGCGTCAAGTATCTGAAGATGGCCTACGACGCGCTCGGTAATGCGTACGTCCTTTTCTTCGATTACCCGAAGGCCGCCGAGACGTTCGACACGGTGAGCAAGATTGGCCACTTCCCCAACGAACAGCGGCGGGGTGCGGCGCAACAAGCCATGAATCTGTACGCGAGCCTCGGCGACGTAGAAGGCATGAAATCGGCGCGCGACAGGTTCGCCCAAATGGGGGCAACGCGGGCCGAAGTGGCCGAGGCCGACTTCGTCGTCGCGAGTTCGGCGCTCAAAGAATGGGACCAATTCAGTCCGGACACTGGCGCCAACTCGAATGCGCGCAAGCGCGCGGAGGTGGCGATGCGGGTTTACTTCGACCAGAACAAGGCCAACCCCGAGGCCCGCAAGTATACGGTCGAGGCCGCCTACTGGGTCGCCAAAATGAAGGCTGCTTCTCGCTCGGGTCTCGAGCGCGGGTGGTGGGAGAGCGCGATCGCGGCGTTTGCGCAGTACCGCGACGAAGCGCCTCGTGCTCCCGACGGGACGAGCAGTGCGCTTGGTTCGCGAGAAGCGAACTTTGCCGCCGAGGGAGCGTTCCTGTTGCTCGACGCCGAAATCCGCAATGCCTTCGATTACGACACCGGTCACCATCGCTTCCGGGGCACGCCACAGCAGGTGTTGAACGACTACCAAACTGCAGCCAAGGACGCCAAGGTGTGGTTCGATCGGCTGCAGCGCATCGTCGACGACTACGCGTCACCGGAATGGGGTACCGCCGCTTTCGCGCGTCAAGGATCACTCTACGATTCGCTGCGGACGGGTCTCTACAACACGCGGCCGCCGGAGCTCGTGATGTTCGACAAGAAGATGGAGGCCACGCTCAAACGCGCGGAAGAGAGTGATAACCTCGAGCTGCAAGAAAAGGCCGACGCGATCCGTGTACAGGTCGAAACGGCGTGGCAGCAGAGCCGCGACCGCGAGCTCGAGGGAGCCGACCGAGTCATGGTCGATCGCTACGGGCGTGCAATCACGATGGCTCGTCGGTACAACGTCTCCAACCCAGCGATCGTGCGCGCGATCCAGCGACTGGCGTTTTTCACCGACGTGATCGGAGAAGCCAAACTCAGTAACTACACTCAGGGCATCTCCGAGTTGAACTACACTCCGGGCATGTTCCTCAGGATCCGGCCGGGCCTGGTCACGGCGCCGGAAGTCGGGGGCGCCATGCCTCCTCCAGCGCCGTATTCGGGAGGGCAGCCATGAGTCAGCGTAGCTCGGTGGGGCTCGCGTGGTGGTCGACTCATCACGCACGGACGGGTCTGTTGGCGGTGCTCGTAGCCTCGAGTCTGGTGGGTTGTGGTGGCGACTCGGTGGACCCCGACGTGCCTGACGCCGAGGAGCACGCCGCGACATCGCGCGGTGGCCGCAAGACCGCCGGAGAAGTGCCGCGCGAAGAACAACGCCCGGCACGGCCGACCATGAACGCCGCTGCCGCGGGGCCCTACAAGGCCGGACAGGCCGCGTTCCGCCAAGGAGATCTGGCGGCAGCTCGTACGCGGTTCAAAGCGGCGACGGCAGCTGACCCCAATGCTTACGAGGCGTACTTCGCCCTGGGGACGACGCATCAGCGCTTGGCGGAGACGGACTTGGCCGCCGAGGCATACCGGCACGCGCTCGATCTGGTTCCGGATTACGAAGCGGCCATCGAGGCGATCACCAGGCTGTATTTGGGAGCCAACCGCGTCTCGGACGCCGAGACATACCTGAACCGCCTACGAGGCCAAGTGCCGAACAGCGCTGCCGTGTTGGCGGCGTTGGCCGAGGTCAAGAGTGTTCAGAAAGACTCGGCCGCGGCCCAGCAGCTGGCGCAACAGGCGCTCAAAGCCAACCCCGACTATCGGCCAGCGATGGTGACGCTGGCACGAGACCACTACCGCAACCGGCGGCTAGACCTCGCGCTCTACGCGTTGACGGCGATCTTGGACGGCTATGGGCCCGAGAACCCGCCGCGCGACAAGAACAACGGTGAAGCACGGCTGATCCGTGCGTTAATCTACAAAGAGCAGGGACATCGCAAGCCGGCGATCGACGAGCTGCGGCGCGTGGTCGAGCTGCGACCGGACATCGTCGAGGCACGTGTGAACTTGGCGGTGTACATGCTGGAGGCGGGCAATGCGCCGGAAGCCGCTCCGCTGCTCGAGGGTGCATTAGCCTACGACCCAACGAACGTTCTCGTTCACCTCAACCTGGGTGACGCTTACCGGTTGCAGGGACGCCCGGACGAAGCACTCAAGCAGCTCACGTGGGTCACTCAAGCCGATCCGACCATGGCCCAGGCGCACTACAACATCGGCCTGGTGTACCTGTTCTCCGAGCCGCCCGCGGGCACGACTCCGGCGCAAGCGGTCGACAAGGCGATCGCGGAGTTCGAGACGTATCAGAAGATGCAACCGCGGACTCGGCCGGGGGCGGGAGATGACGCGCAAGAGCTGCTGGCGCGTGCTAAGAACAAGAAGGCCATCATGGAGGCAATGAACGCGCCTCCGCCAGCGCCGGACAGTAGTGGAGGAACCACCGATGACGGTTTTGACGAGTTCGAGTGACCGGGACGAGGCAGGGCGCGTAATGGCTTGCGGCTCTGGCCGCCCGGCGCGACGCTGGAGCCGTTGGACGCTCGGGTACGGCGCCGTCCTCGGTTTGGCGATAGCGCTTGCGCCGCTGCGCGCTCACGCCCAGGGCAAGGTCATCACCATCAGCGAGGTGACGATCGTCGGTCGGGTCCAGAAACCGATTGCCGCGGTCGACGTCAGTCGAATCCAACCTCAGATGACGTTGGCGGAGCTCCGTCAGCCGTTTTTGGATCGCATCGAGAAGGCCATCTACCGGGCGCCATTCTAGTCGTCTCTCGTGTAATCCCACCGTGCCCGTCGTGGCGTTGCGTTCTCGACGTGGCGCAGTAGACCAGAAGGTGTTGTTTGACTCCGCGAGCGTTGGCCCATGCCGGATAATTGGTTGCTCTGGTTGGTTCACGGCAGCGCGAACGTCGCGGCGTTGGTCTTGGCCGGACGTGACGTGTGGGCGCTTCGCAGCTGGGAGGCGAAAGCGTGGACTACTACTGGCGTCGACGACACGCCGCCGCTGATCGGAGACCTCGTCGACCAACTGCACCGGTCACGGTCTGCGACGGCCCGCGTAGCGCTTCTGAACGAAGCCACTTCCGAGTTCGAGAGCGAAATCGGGTTTGGGCGCGTGGGGAGCGTCGGGTGGCGGGTATGCGTCGCATCGGGCGTGGGTTCCGCGTGTTTTGTGATGGTAAACGACCTCCCTACGGCCCTCGCTTGCTTGGGGTCGGGGCTAGTGGGAGGATTACTCACCTGGAACCTGGGTCGAATGGCCGATTCGCGCGCCCGCCGGCTACGGGAGCGGTGGAACGGCCTTATTCGACGCTTGAGTGGGTCGTTCCCCCAGAGCGACACATTTGGTGATCGCCCTTCGACCATGTAAAGCAAAGCTGACGAGCGCGGCCAGGGATGCGAAAAAGTGTACGAGAGGTAGCCAACGGCCCGAGCATAGGTCACGACTCGGGATTGGGCGTCAGCGAGCGCGGGAGAACTAACAAGCAATGACCCAACAGACACAGCATTCACCCGCCACTGGCCGTCCCGGGCAGATGACCGCAGTCATGCGCGCGGTTGCTCCCACTGGCCCAAAGGTGCTGCGAATCGGTGTCGTTCAAAACGGCCGCGTCGTCGAAGAACGGATCATCAAGAAGCGTCAAACCGTGACCGTCGGTCCCGGAGAGAACAACGCGTTCGTGGTCGCGGCCAAGGACCTGCCCTCGAGCTTCGCGCTGTTCGAGTTGATCGGTGAGGACTACTACCTCAACTTCCGTGACGGCATGAACGGCCGGGTCGCGTTGCCCACTGGCATCTCCGAACTCAGCGTTCTGCAAGGGCAAGCGCGCCGTACTGGTGACGGTTACCAAATCAAGCTGACCGAGGACGCTCGCGGCAAGGTGATCGTGGGGGAAAACACCTTCCTCTTCCAATTTGTCTCACCGCCGCCAGTTCAGCCGCGACCGCAACTTCCCGTTTCGGTGATCCGAGGCGCGACGGGTGTCGATTGGCCGACGACGATGATCGCCGCCTTCTCCTTCTTGGCGCACTTCCTCGCGTTGGGGGCGTTGTATTCCGACTGGCTCGACCCGGTCGTCGACTACGAAGTGAACGTTCAAAGCCTCGTCGAGACGGTTCGCAACCTGCCGGCGCCACCACCCGTCGAGGAAAAAGCGACGGAGGAGAATCCAAAGGAGGCGGAGAAGGCCGAAGAAAAGGAAGCCAAACCCGAACCCAAGCCGGTGGCGAGGCAGGACAAACCCGCCGACTCGGGCGACGCAAAGCCCAAGATGAGCGCGCGAGAGGTCGCGGCCCTGTCGAACGAACTCGACTCGTTCGACATGGGGATCCTCGGCGCAAACACCGGTAAAGCGGCGACCGCGGACGTGCTCAGCTCGGGCGACAACGTAGCGACGAGCATCATGGACAAGGCGGCCGCCAGTGGCGCCGGCGTGTCTGCGGGCGGTCCAGGGGGCTTGAAACTCGCAACCGGTGGTGGCGCGATCACCCCCGGAGAAGGCACCTCGCTTGCGTCGATTGGCAATGCTGGCAAGAGTGAGGGAACGGGCAGTAGCGGCGCGGTCGCTACCGTGAAGGGCCCAACCGGTAACGCCAACGTCGGGGGCGCGGCCGTTGCCGGTGGAACGGTCGGCAACGCCGCGAGTGTCGTAGCCGGCATGCGCGCTGGGTTTCGTGCTTGCTACAACCGCGGTTTGGCCACCAATCCCGACGCCAGCGGCAAGATCGATCTGAAACTCCGGATCGGCCCCGGTGGAGAGGTTACAGGGGTGGCGGCGGCCACCAGCGGCAATCTTCCGGGCAGCGTCGTCGACTGCGTCAAGGGTCGAGCTCGCAGTGGGCGCTTCTCGCCCCCGGATAGCGGAAGTGCGGTCATCAGTGTGCCCGTCAGCTTCGTCAAGCAGTGATGGGCTGCCGTCGCCACTCGTTCCGAGCCAGCACTGGGGCTAATTGATTGACGGGAGCGCCATGAAGCGTAAACTTACCCTGCGCATGTCACGGTTCCCGAGCCTCAGTCGACTCACCCTACTCGTCGGGGGAACCGTTCTCATTTCCTTCGGCGTTTCTGCCCAGGAGCCCGCGCCGACGCCACCTCCGTCCGCCAATACGCAGGACTCCGCGGTGTCGGACGGCAGTCTCGTGGGTGAGGAGGGCGACAGCGCCGCCGAAGTCAAGTTGAGTCCGGCGGAGTTGCGAACCGAAGGGCTCGAGGCCTTGGCGGGGGTGGAAGCCGCGTCACTCCAGGTCAAAGCGATGGCGGCTGCCGCGAAAGACAAGCGCGACGTAGTGAAGGTTCTGTGCCTCGAGGACAAGACGACTCAAGTCGCCGCCGCACTGACGACCGCTCAGGAACGCGCCGAGGCGTTACAAGTCGCTTTGGATGCCTCCTCGTTGGAGCGAGCTCGGCACGAATACGTGATGCTCATGACGCTCCGCGATCGCGTCGTGACGCTGATGAACGAAGCCAACCAGTGCATCGGTGAGGAGACCGGTTTCACCGGAGACGCGGAGCTGACGGTGGAAATCGATCCGAACCTGCCCGAAGTGCAGGCGGACATCGTCGGGTTTGTGGCTGTCGTGGCTATTCCACCTAGCCTGAGCAGTGCGGTTTACTGACGCCGACGGTCACGAGCGGGGGTGTGCGATCGCCAGCCACGCGGATGCGCGTCGATGGCGCCAAAGCGCGCCAGTCGCTGACGCTTTTCGGGCTATGTTGCGCTGGGGAGCGATGCGGGAAATTGCCTCGGTGCTGCCGAATCGTGTTCTGATTCCAAGGGTTTTCGGATAACGTGACTTGCGAATTAGAGAGTCTCGCGACCTCACGGTGCTTGGCCTACTCGTTCGTGACGATCGGTGTACACAACGACAATTTCCAAAGCTGACGAGTCGGAGCGTCGCCGGAGCTGCGGCACGTCGGGCCAAGCGAAGCGGTGGTGCCCGTGGGGGCGTGCGTTGGGTTTACTGCTCGTGGTCGTGTCGAGCCTCGCGTCCACCATCGCATCCGCGCAGACCCAACCTTGGCTTGCTGACCGCAAGCAACGTGGTATCGGGATCCGGGTCGGAGACCTAGAGCTACATCCCGGCGTCTCGGGAGAGTTGGGTTTCGATTCGAACTATTTCCAGGGTTCGGGCGACCAGCGTGAGTTGGGCGGCGCTCGCCTTCGAGAACCGGTCGTCCCGACGTTGCGTCTGCGAGTTACCCCTTCGCTTTCGGTGAGCACGCTCGGTGCAAGACGTAACCCGCAATCTGCGGGGCAAGTTGCCACGCTACCCAAGTTCACGTTCGGCGGGGACCTGGCTTTGCGTTGGAATCAGTTGTTGGCTTTGGGTGAGGTGCCGGGAACCAATGACAGGTCTCGCACGTTCATCGATGGCGACCTTGGGGTCCAGGCGGACATTTTGCCTCGGCGCCCCTGGAGCTTTGGCGCCAACGCCATGCTGTCGCGCATCGCTCAGCCCAACAACGACCCGGGCTTGGTCGCGGCGGCTCTCGAGCGTACGGCGGTGAACGGCGGCGCAGACTTACGTTGGCGACCCGGTGGTGGGACATTGGAATGGTCGCTCGGGTACGACGCTACCTACCTCCGTTTCGATGACGCGAACCTGGCGCTGGATTATGTCGACCACGGCCCCAACCTGAAGGGCCGTTGGACGTTCTTCCCGCAAACGGCCTTGTTGTATGACGGCCGCATCGGCTTCGTGACGTATTTGGCGCAGCAGGACCGCCTCGTCGATTCGACGCCCATGTCGTCGACCCTGGGCTTCAACGGCTTAATCACGCCGCGCTTGGCCGTGCTCGTCCAAGCGGGGTGGAAGGCGACGTTCTTCGAAGACCAGACGAGGGTCGTCGACTACGACGGCTTGATCGGGCGCGTCGAGGGGACTTGGTACTTCTCGACGGAGCAGTCCGAGGCGGGGGTGCGCGGGTTTTCGTCGTTCAAGCTCGGTTACCAGCGCGATGTGGCCACGAGTGGCATCGCCAACTACTACGTCGTCGATCGCTTCTACGGCGACCTATCGTACGGGGCTGGCGGCGTTTTCTACCTCACCGCGCGAGCCGGACTCGGACTCGTGGAACATCCGGTGACGTCGCTGCGACTCTGGAACGGCAGTTCCTACGTCGCGGCCGAGATCGACGAGGTGCGTCCGGACGTTTTGGTGAGCGGTGAATACCGTATGACGTCCAACGTTGCGGTGCTCGGTACGCTGAGCTACACGGGCAGCCTGGGCGACAACATCGTGCAGCTGGTTCGACCAACGGACGTTACGGGCTCGCCGACGGCTGGCGCGGACAACCTGCAATTCTCACGGTTCGTCGCGCTCGTTGGTGCTCGCTGGTTCATGTAGCAGGGGGAGAGATGACGCGACATTCTCGGCGGCAAACCCAAGGCCGGCAACGGGCGGTGGGACCCCGCGCCGCGAACGCGGTGTGGCGTTGCCTGTTGCTCGCTTGTTTACTCACCAGCAGCGCGTGTAGGCAGTCCGCGCCCGCGAAACCACCGGTGCTGCCGGCCCCCATCGAGAGCACGACGCTGGGTCCCGGCGACGTGTTTCGCATGGAAGTTGTGGGTGAAAAGGACTTCCCCGCCGAGTACCAGGTCGCTCCCGATGGGACCGTCAACTTCCCCTACATCGACGGCATGAAGGTGGCAGGGCTCGAGGCTCAAGACGTGGCCACCCGCGTCAGAGACAGCCTCATCGAACGCCGTATCCTTCGTCAACCCAGCGTAATCGTGCGCGTGACCGAGTTCCGCAGCAAGCGAGTGACGGTGCTGGGTCAGGTCAAGAATCCCGGCAGCTTCGCCCTTCAGCCAGGGATGACGTTGGTTCAGGCGATTTCACAGGCCGGCGGCGTCACGGCGCTCGGGCTCGTGGAACAGGTGCGCCTGACGCGCACACTCAAAGATCAGAAGTCACTCACCGTGGTCATCAACCTCGAGGCAATTAACTCGGGGCAGCTAGAGGACATCCCACTCCAAGCCAGCGATCGCATTTTCGTCGAAGAGCGGGTATTCTGACGCCGCCCCCGAACTACGATGCCCGTGCCGACCGTTCCGACACCCATAGCCGCAACGCATCCCCTCTTGCTCGGTTCGGCATCGCCGCGCCGGCGGGACATTCTCCAGGGGCTGGGCTTGCCCATCGTCGTCAGACCTGCCGATACTCCAGAGCTCCAGCAGGCCGGTGACACTCCAGCCAGCTTTCTGGAGCGGGTGGTGGACGAAAAACTGCGTGCCGCCGAGGCGAAACGCGGCGCCGACCAGTTCTCGTGCGTGCTGGTCGCGGACACGATCGTGGTTCTGGATGACCAGATCCTCGGCAAACCCACGGATACGACGGATGCAGCCAGGCTGGTAGGCTTGTTGGCTGGCAGAACCCACGACGTCTTCACTCGGTTTGCCTTTTCTTGGGTTGGACCAGAAGGGCCGCTCGAACGGGCGCGTACGGTTGTTTCAGCGGTTACGATGCGTGCCGCGTCCGAACTCGAGGTGTTCCGCTACGCCCAAACCGGCGAGGGCCTCGACAAGGCTGGCGCCTACGCCGTGCAGGGGTTGGGTGCCTTCTTGGTGGAGCGCATCGACGGATCCTACACCAACGTCGTCGGGTTACCGGCCTGTGAGCTTGTCCAAGAGCTCTCGGGGGCCGGGCTGCTGCCGGAGTTTCCGCGGCTCTTTTGACACTTTCGCGTGCAGCCGCAATACTGACCGCAAGGAGCTCTCATGCCGTTGATTGAAACCGAAGAGGCCGCGCGTCGCCTCGCCCGCGCCATCGCCAGCGACCTTTCTTTGTACAACGAGGAAAAGATCATTCGGGGAATCGAGACCGATAGTCTGTTCAGCGAGTTGAACGAGGAGATCGAAGAAGGGCGGGCCCTCTACAAGAGTCGCGTCTCACCCGAGCTCTACAACCGCAACTTGTACGATCGCGCACTGGTCGACATCCTGGTTCGGTCCAAAGCTCACATCCCGAGCAAGATGTGGTGAGACGCTCCGGCGTCATACACCTGAGCTGACGGAATTTCGACGTGCCGGAGTTCGTGGTAGATGCCAATCAAGCCGGCACGCGCGTCGACAAAGTCGTGACGGATTGGCTCGCGGGCGCGGCGTCGCGCGCGGCAGTCCAGCGTTGGATCGACGAACAGAAGGTGACGATCGACGGTCGTCCCGCCAGAGCCAAGGAGGTGCTCAAGGTTGGGCAAGCCGTAGCCTTCGAGGTGGGGGCTGCGCAAACCTCCACGGCCGAGCCCGACGCTCGGGTGGCCGTCGATGTGGTCTGGGAAGACGACTATTTGTTGGTGGTGAACAAGCCCGCAGGTCTAGTCGTGCACCCGGCGCGCGGTCACCGCGACGGTACTCTGGTCAACGGGTTGCTGGCCCGCAGTACTCAGCGTGCCACGGCCGACGACCGGGACCCGCAAGGGGCACTCCGGCCGGGCATCGTGCACCGCATCGACAAAGAGACGAGTGGTCTACTCGTGGTGGCCAAGACCGACCAAAGCCGAGAAGGGTTGAAGGCCCAATTTGCCGCGCACTCGATCGAGCGCGTGTATTGGGCGGCGACCGCCGGGTGCCCCAAGCTGTCGCGGATCGAGACGTTTTACGGCCGACATCCGACGAATCGTCTCAAGTTTACGTCGCGGCTCGACTCCGGGCGCCGTGCGGTGACGAACGTCGACGTGGTCGAGCGCTTCGACGGTGCGAGCGTCGTGCACTGCCGACTGGAGACGGGCCGAACCCACCAAATCCGCGTGCACTTGAGTGAGCGAGCCGAAGCGCCGCTGCTCGGCGACCGCCTCTACGGCAAGTCGACGTTACCGAGCCGGTTGCAGGCTGCGGTCGACGGTTTGGGCAGGCAGGCCCTGCACGCCTTCGTGCTCGGCTTCGTTCATCCAGTGACTCGGCAGCCGTTGCGTTTCGAGATCCCACTGAGCGCGGACTTGATCGAGCTACGAGATCGCTTGCGAACGCTCGGATGACTCACCGCCCCAAAGTCCGGATCCGAAGCGTAAGCGCAACAAACCCAGGGCGAAGAATCCGACCACCACCGCCCACCACACAGTCGCGATTCGAATCAGCAACATGGACGTCGTCGCGGGTCCCTCGGCGATGCTCGCGAGGTGTACCATTTGTTGCTGCATCAAACCCTCGGTAACCCCGAGCCCACCAGGTACCGGCACCAACGCTCCCGCCAACGTCGACGTCGCGTAGAAGAACGCCGCTTGGGCGTCCGAGACGGCGGCACCAAAGCCCCGAAGGATCAGGCCGAGCGCATAACCTTCACAACCCCAGCCGATGCAGCTGAGCAAGGTCGGCAGGACCAAGAGGCGCGGCGCGGCGATGGTGCGCAATTGAGCGTAGGCCTGCTCCAGCTTGGGAACCAAGCGTGCGGCGCGAGTCGTGCAGAGGTGACGAAATAGGTACGTAGCTGGCCCCGTCCAGTAGATGCAAAGCAGGCCCGTGGAGACGGCCACGGCGCCTAGGAAGGCCCAGATTAAGCCGCCCGGTAGGCTCGTGCTGCCCACGAGGATCAGGACCACCACGGCGATCACGTCGGTGAGACGTTCGGCGATCACGATTGGCGCGGTGAGATGAGTGGGCACGCCGTACGTGCGCTCGAGGACGGCGCTCTTGAACACCTCGCCGACCTTACCCGGACTCACCGTCAGGACGAACCCCGAGAGGAACACGAGTACGTTGTTGAAGAGCGGGATCGGAGGGATCCGCAACGCCCGCAGATAAAACACCCACTTGGCGAACCGGAGCACGTAGTTGAAGCTCGCCAGGAGGAGGGCATAACCGAACGCGCTCCAACGGAAGGACTGGACGCTGTTTTGGACGGTTTGGTAACCAGTGTAAACTACGAAGACGCCATACAGAAGCACGCCTGCGAGCATCACCACGAGCAGCTTGCGCAAGGGAACGTTCACGCGTTGCCCCCATCGTTGCCCACCGCGTTGGCGCCCCTGACGACGCGTCGCTTCTGCAGCCGAGTCCACCACGCCCCGCAGCCCAGCGCCGTGAGTAGCGCGACCCCGATGACGGCCCAAGCCGGCCAGGCGTACGAGCCTTGG
The DNA here is from genome assembly GCA_966249405.1 of uncultured bacterium. Lineage (GTDB taxonomy): Bacteria > Myxococcota_A > Polyangia > Polyangiales > Polyangiaceae > SZUA-265. The sequence goes on from CBINDO010000213.1 coordinate 11,555, forward strand.
GCGAGCGGGGATTGCGGCCGTTCTTCGACGCGTTGAAGCGAGCTGGTCGATGTCGCCACGGGGGCTTCGACGTCGCCCGAGGGCGCAGCCAGCGCCAGAAGAGGAGGCTGGGGGGATGTCGGTTGCATGAAAACTTGGACTTCTTGTACACAGTTCTTCACCACTTCGCTCGCAGATTGCCGATGCCCATGAGTAGCCCCGAGACCACGTCCCGTTCCCACGCAGCCTCGGCGGGACTCGCCGCCAACGACGAGGCCCGACTGCGGCAATGCGCGGAGGTGTGCCGGAGTTTGAAGGCGCAGGTCGCCAGAGCCGTCGTCGGGCAAGACGACGTTCTGGAGTTGATGTTGATCGCGTTGCTCGCGCGCGGGCACGCGCTGCTGGTCGGCGTGCCGGGCTTGGCCAAGACGCTGCTCGTGTCGTCGATGGCCAAGAGTCTGGCGCTCTCTTTTGGCCGCATCCAGTTTACGCCCGACCTGCTCCCTGCCGACATCACTGGGGCCGACGTTCTGTCGGGCGGTGAGTTGCGGTCGTTGCAATTCATGGCGGGTCCGATCTTCAAGAACCTAGTGCTTGCCGACGAGATCAACCGGACCCCACCCAAGACCCAAGCCGCCCTTTTGCAAGCCATGCAGGAACGCTGCGTCACGGTCGGCGGTGCGACGCACGCATTGCCCAGTCCGTTCCAGGTTTTTGCGACGCGAAACCCGATCGAACAGGAGGGCACGTACCCGCTGCCGGAGGCGCAGCTCGATCGCTTCCTGCTCGAGATTCACGTCGGCTACCCGTCGGAGCAAGAGGAGATCGACATCGCGCGGCGTACGACGTCGGGCCCGAACGCCGACCTCGACGCAGTCGTGACGGCCGAGGACGTTGCCGAACTCGGTAAGTTCATCCCGCGTATCCCCGTCACCGATGAGGCCGTGCGCCTGGCGGTTCGCTTGGGTAGGTTAACACGCCCCGACAACGAGCAAGCGCCCGCCAACGTCCGCAAGTACGTCCGTTATGGCGCCGGACCCCGGGGAAGTCAGGCGCTCGTGCTGGCCGCCAAGGCGCGGGCCGCCTTGCGCGGTGAGGCGGCAGCCGACATCGAGGACGTGCGGGCGATTGCCCTGCCGGCGCTGCGTCATCGGTTGGTCCTGGGTTACCGCGCCGAGGCCGACGGGATCACGGACGCCGCAGTGGTGGCGGACGTTGTGCGCGCCGCCGGGTGAGGATAGGGTCGGGCGAGCCCGGCAAAAACGCCGAACGGACAGCGGGCCGAAGCAGCAACTGCTTTCGCTTCCCGGTCCACTCTGGCAGGTTCGCCGCGGAATATTTGTCGCCCCCGTGGGCGTTCAGTGCTTCGTCATGCGGTCTTCTGTTCGGTTGTTGGTCCTTGGTTTGCTCTCCAGCGCGGCGTCGTGTTCGCCTGCCGTGATCCCGAATACGGACGTGGTGGATACGCCGGAGAATCGCGACATCATCACCTTCTGTGAGCGATACAGGCGCGCTGTCGAGCTCAAGAACGTCGGACAGCTGTTGGAAATGGCCGCTCCCACCTACTACGAGGACAGCGGCACCCTCGATCCAACGGACGACCTCGACCGAGCTGGCCTGGCCGATTACCTACGCACCAAATACGTGGAGGCCGACTCCGTCCGTTACGAGATCCGATACCGGCGGGTATCGGCAGGCCGTCAAGATCGGCTGCTCGTCGACTACACGTACAGCGCCAGCTTCAAGGTACCGACGGACAACGGCCCCGAATGGCGACGCAAAGTGTCGGAGAACCGACTCGAGTTGGTGCCCGACGGTGAGAAGTTCCTCATCGTTGCCGGGATGTAGCCCCGCTCCAATGGAGCGCGGCTGGTGCGCCCAGGAGCGATCGGCTTCAGTGGGCGGGATAATCTTCCCACACGTCACCGATCCGCCATTGACCGTCCTGAACCTGGAGCACGAGCTGCAACTCCGTCCCCCACAAGGCTTGCGTTTGTACGGGGAAGGCGGGCAGCGCCACAATCGCCAACAACTCGCCGGATTGCGGTTGTAGGCGAATGCTTCGGTGACCCGCCAGCCGCTCTGCAGCGCCGTTGTCGAGCAGCTGTACCGGGGTATCTCGACCAACCGTGGCGGCCCCGTAGTCACCCGAAGACATACGTCGCTGCCAGGCGATGGCGGCGGGAGATGCGGGCTGGTTGGGACGGTGAAACAGCGCATCCTCCGCGAATAGGGCTTCCAGCTCGGCGTTCGACTCCTTGGCGACCGCCGCGAAGAAGCGGTGAACCGCGCCGCGGGCGTCGCGATGTTCACTTGGTGCGTTGCGCCAGATCAAGGTCGTCGACGTCAATTGTGGATTGACGACGACGGGTTGCGGACGGGCCGTGTCGGCCAGCTTCGTGGTGGTTCCCGAACCACACCCCAGCATCACGACGGCCAGGGCGACACTCGCGTTCGCCCGCTGCCGACAGCCGCGGTCACAGCGCCAGAGGCTCAACGGCGGGTGGCTCCGTGGGAGACAAGGTGAGCAACGAGTCGTTGGGCACACGCAC
>CBINDO010000214.1:0-14072 GCA_966249405.1 uncultured bacterium
TTCGTGACCTCGATGTACCAGCCGAAGACTCGGGTGTACTTGATCTTCAGTGACGTGATCGAGGTCGCTTCCCGCAACCGCCCTTCGAGGGCGTCGATGAGGGCGCTCCCGTTTCGCCGCACCTCGTCGTGTTGACGCAGCTGCTCGTCGAAGTCCGGAAGGAAGATCGCGCCTTCCTTGGCCAAGCCCGGCGGCCGTTCGACCAACGCCTTGCCCAACGTGGTCGCCACGTCGTCGACGACGTCGGGTCGCTCCGAAACCCCGAGCACCTCGCGGTCGGTGGGCGTGAGCGCGAGCAACACCCCGACCGCGCGCGCGGCGGCCTGCAGGCTATCACGCAGCGCCCCCAGGTCCTTCGGCGATCCTTCGCCGAGCTCGACACGCGACAAGAGCCGCTCGAGATCCGACACCTCGCCGAGCTCCGCCCGCAGCTGCGTGCGCGTGCCGGGGTTGTTCACGAGCACCTCGACTTGGTCGAGGCGCGCGCGGATCTCGGGAACGTCCATCAGCGGCGCGAGCAAACGGCGCCGCAACAGGCGCGCGCCGAACGCTGTCTGCGTCTCGTCGATCACCGAAAGGAGCGTCGTCTGGGCGTCGCCGGTATTGGACTCGACGAGCTCCAAATGTCTCACCGCAGCGGGATCCAGCACCAGGTTCCGCGACGGATCCCAGCGACCGATGACCTCGACGGGCAGTTCGGTCAGTGGGTTGCAGCGACGCGCGTAGCGGAGCACCCGGCCAACGGCCAACGCCTCTGCGGCCGGAAGTCTGACGGCCTCCGGCGCCAGCGCTCCCAGCGCCACTTGCAGCTCGTCCAGCGCCAAGGCGGAGTCCTCGACGACGGAAGATTTCGACAGGATGGCCTGTACTTCGGCAACACCGAGCCCACCCTCTCCGGTGCTCGCCGCCACCAAGATCTCCTTGGGTTCCGCGTGATGCAATTCCGCGAGCAACACGGCCGTGTCACCGAGGGTGGCGCTCCGCAACTCACCGGTGGAGATGTCGAGCAAAGCGACCGCGGGTTTTGCCCCCGACAGTTCGATCGCCGCGAGGAAGTTGTTCCTCCGAGCCTGAAGGTAGTCGGAGTCTGTGATCAGCCCCGGGGTCAAGACGCGCACCACCTCACGCGGGACGATGCCCTTGACCGTCTTGGGGTCCGCCATTTGCTCGCACAGCGCAACGCGGTAACCCGCCTCCAACATCCTGCCGATGTAGGAGTGCGCGGCGTGGTGCGGCACGCCCGCCATCGGGATCTCGTCGGGTTTGCCCTTGTTCCGCGACGTGAGCGTCAGGTTGAGCACGCGCGCGCACAAGACGGCGTCGCTGCCGAACATCTCGTAGAAGTCGCCCAGGCGAAAGAACAACACCGCATCTGGGTATTTGAGCTTCGCCTCCGCGTGCTGCTTCATCACCGGGGTCAGGTTAGCGGTCGTCATCCTGTCTCACCCGCCCGGAGGTTCAGTAGTAATAGTAGTTCACGGCGCTGTAGGTGATGTCGCCGGCACCCGCAGCGTTCTCGAACCCGAGCAACACGAAGCCCATCGGGCGATTGTCTCGCCCCGAGGGGGCGCCGCCGTCGGTCACCGCCAACCTTCCGACCTGCGGCACGAACCGAAGGCGCTGCGGAATCGTCTGCTTGCCGTTTCCGAACGAGGTCATCGGGATCAAGAACGGCGCGAACCCACCCGAGATCACCCAAGAGAACTCCATGTCGCGGCTGCTCGGCTCGCCGCCGCGGTACACGACGAACTGGGCCGTGAGCCCGTCGTAGACACAACCGGGCGGCGCAGCGGCAAGCGACCCATCCGTGACCGCGTCCAACACGCACACCGGGACCTCCGTCTCCGAGGTCCGACCTACCCCGTCACACTCTCGTCCGCTGCAAGACAGCTCGAACGCGCGGAAGTCCAACTTGTCGCGATGACTTTCCTGGGTCCGTCTGCATTCGCCCGACTCCCCGACCTCGATTCTGTGAGACAGCGTGCTGGCCTCACGATAGACCCAGTGGTGAGACGCGCGAGGGACGAACCAAGCGGCATCGGGAAAGCAGCAGTCGAGCAGCTCGAGCAGGGCCGTCCGTTCCTTGTCGCTACCGTAGGCGCGGGGTTCCACCACGAGCTCGTCGTCGAACGCGCGCACGATGCGGAAGTCGCGCTCGGACTGCCCCTCAGCGAGGAGACCAAAGGTGAGCTCGCAAGCGCGACGCCCGTCCACCCCATCGCCACGATACTTCTCGCCGCAGGCCTTGCCCGCACCATCCCAGTAGTCGTGAGTGTCAGCGAGCAGCGGCTCGAGCACCTCGACGTAGTCACCGTAATACGACGCGAAACGCGAACGATACTCGTCAGCAGGCAACGCGGAGCCGGCGGCTCCCGAAGTTGCCTGCAAAGCCTCTGCGCGCTCCGCCACGACCACCTGATCTTCCAGCCCAAGGCTGCACAAGAGCGCCCCAGGACCGGCATCGAGAACACCGTAGACCTTGGAGTCGGCAAGACCTGCGACGTCCTTGCGATCGTAGTCATCGGAATCGACGAAGTTCACGCGTGCCTGGCCCGCGCTACCCAAAATGCCTTCGTACGTGATCGCCCCCAGGCCGGTGTGCTTCGAATACGAGCGCGGCTGCTCCAAGGGCAGCAGGAGATTGCTCGTTTCGTTGCTGCGCGGGTCGACCTCGAGCTTCGCGGCATCCTCACCATCACTCGTGTACAAGGTCGTGCCGACGAGGAGCTGTCCCGATTGCGCAAACGGAGCCAGCATCCGAGGATGTTCCAAACCCTTCGCAGACTGGTCGGCGAGGAGCGACGTCCCTTCTTTGGAACGTAGTCGTGGGAACGCGCGTAGGCGCGGCGCCCCAACGCCTCGAGTATAGAGGCTACGTGTCCGGATTCGGTGCGGCTGCACGACGTTACAGCTCTGTTCATCCGTAACTCGAGTGAGGCTGCTGTCGTTCAGCTCTTCGACGTCGAGCCCAGCGAGTTCTTGTTCGTCCGTAGGACACCCGAGCGTTGGGTCATCAGCGCGACGAATCGCACTCGGGCGCCGACAAGCAGCGTCGTAGTCATCCACGTCGATGACGGCCAGCTGCCCATTTTGGAGTGACGCCACGGCGAACAGACCGCGCAGTTCGAGCGGAGCGGCGCCACCGGAAGTCGAAGGTCGAAATAGCGCTCCTGCCGAGTCGTCCTCTTCCGGACTCGGTTCACAGCGCACGCCGGAGCTCGTGACCCCGTCTTCGTCGACGACCTGCGAGTCGCGGAACAGGAACTCCACGTCGCTCACCTCGCTCCCGACAGAGACGCGGTCCGGCGCTTGGTCGGGCACCCACGGAGACTGCGGAAGGACGAGCGGCGTAAGTTGCTCGGCGTTCGGTGAGACGTCGAAGACCATCACCGACCCGGACGTCTCGCGGTCGCTCTCCTCGACCGCGTACACGTACCTCCTGCCCGAGTCGATCACCGGACTCAACGCGACCTTGCGCGTACCGACGACGGCATTGGGTTCGGTGTAGCTGAGCGGGTAGAGCGCGCCAGCCTCGGTCACGTTGCAGGCATCGCGAGTGTCGAGCTGATGGATGATGGGGGCCGTGCGATCCGCGACGTACATCGTGCCGTGGCTTGCGTTGATGTCCGAAGCGATGTCGGTCGGCGTCGAAACGAAGCTGCCTTGCGGCAAGGAGTAGACCTTCGCCTCACTGCTCAAGTCGGCAGGCAACGGTTGCGACAACTCTGCGGGACGCGCGGTCTCGAAGATCACGCGCGACTCGGGTAAACACTCGGCGTACGAACCCGGGTCTCGGTCGAGGATCTCCTGAGCGTCGAACGTCCACAGCTGACCGAGTTCCGGCAGGGTGACCGCCAACTTGAGGCGTCCATTGCGTTCCTCGACGCCCAAGTCCGCCGGGCACTCGCGCCCCTCGAGCACCGCGTCGGACGACGCGGTCGAGCCGCAGCGGGCGTCTTTGCGCATCGAATCACGGAACATCGCGATCGTCGCCGGGGCGACCGGGAGCCTACACGCCGGCCAAGTGCGAATGTCTCGAACGGCTTGCGCCTCGTCCCCCGTGCCGTGTTTTCTCACGCCGATGCACGCAGAAGGTAAACCGAAGATGCCCGCTTTTCCGGGTTCGGCGACAGCAACGAAGCTGGCCGTCCCGCCCGGGGTCGACACGATGCCGACCGGCTCGGCGCCGACCGGCAGGAAGTTCAAGCCGGGTTGGGTGCGCTCCACGTCGACCAGAGTTGCCGTGCACGGCGCTTGGGCGTTCGCCGAAGGAAAGCCGCAGGGCGACGCATCGAGTACGGCCACTTCACCCGTCTCGCGCTGGGTGGCCAGCGCTATCAAGTGGCGGTCGGTATAGCCCGATTCGGCGCATTCGGAGAGCGGGCGACCACGCTCGATGTAGAGGCGTGACGAGTCGGACTCGACGCACAACAAGGAGACATCGTCGACGGCAAGCAAGTTCGCGGTCGCCAAACTCGCGTTGTTCTGGTTGCACCCAGCACTTGCGATGAACAGACCCAAGCCAATCAGCCAGTTTCTCACAGCAGATCCTTATTTCCTCTCGACGCACTCACTTGGATGAAACAGGGGGCGTCGGTATTCCGAGGTTGAGCAAGATTTGTCCGTACGTCGCGTGGCGCTTGTCGAGGTCGACGACGCTGACGTAGGAATCGGTGAATAGCGCTACGTAGGCCAGCGCGTTGTCGGAGTCGATCGCGACGCCCTGCGGGCCGCGCCCCACGGTGATCCTGGTTTCGACGTCACCTGACGTGGGGTCGTAGACGGTCATCGTGCCGGTATCGAACGACAGCACGAACACGCGTCGTTCGCGCTGCCCCAGCTCGTTGATGATCGCTCCGGAAGCCAATCGACTAGGTCCGCCACGCAAAGCGGCGATCGACTCGAAGTCGGGTAGACGCGCCTCTTCGGCGGATCCTTGCTTCTCGTTGATGCTACCGACGATCAGCGAATCCGGTCTGCGCGACGCCAAAAACACGGGCATCGGCGTTTGCATGCACTGCGAGTTGCAGCTCGCGCACTCTTCCGCGCCATCACACGGGCACGCGGCGAGACACTCCTTGCGTGCCGTGGCATCGACCACGATACCGCGCGCGTCGTAGCCGGATTGAGTGTTCGTCAGGTACGCCTTGCCGCCGCGCTGAAGGAAGGCGTTCTCCGGTCCCGACCACACGCGCATCAACTCGACGTACGGACGGGGTTCGTTGGTGGGCAACAAGTAGCTGACGAGGAAGTCCGACAGCAACCCCGGTTCAGGCGCGAGCGGAGCAGGCAACGGCGCGGCTGCCATCGGGCTGAAACCGACGCCTTCGAAGATCTCCTCGAGGCGTGGCCCGTCGTCGCGATTGGTAAACAGCGCTATACGACCCAGGGTCTGGTGTCCGACGATCGCCACGCTGCCGTCCTCGCTGACGCCGATGCTGGCGGGCTCCGGAGGCAGTTTCGAGCCACTACTCGAAACCTCGTGATCCTCGTTGCCGACTCGGTGCGCCTCATCGCAGCTGTTGCCATCCGACGAGGTTGGTTGCCCGCAATCGAGTTCGCGGAACTTGCCATTCGGCTTCTCCACGTCCATCCAGTGTAAACTGGCGTCGCCGCGAACCGGAAGCAGCAGTCTCGCGCGCTGCTCGCCGTTTTCGCCCTCGAATCGCACGTACCTGATGTCGGTCGAGAACGGCGCCGTACGTACGCCCGCAACCACGAGTTCGGCTCCCGACAAATCCACGGGGTTGCAGCGGCCCGGCGTGAAGGCCTGCTGCCCGACGGGTTTCTCCCCGAGCTCACCACATGGCGATCCCTCCTCGTCCACACACACCCCGAACAAGGAGCCATTCGCCCCACGGCAGGTCGAGCCTTTGCCGCAACCCTCGTCGGCCCTGCAGAAGGTCGGCAGGAGCTCGCGTATCGCTACAGCGTCGAGGGCGACGACGGTGCCACCGTTGTAACGGAGATCGAAGTCGCTGTTGGCGACGTACAGCCGCTCCCCAGACGTCGAAAGGGTCACACCGACCGGGAAAATGATGGCGTCGAGCGGGGGTGATACGCCGTCCCCGGGAGCGAAGCAGCCGCCCGTCAACGTCAGTATAATCAATCCAGCGAAACCGCTGCGGCTGCGCCACCAAGTGCTAGTCGCCATAAGCGGGCGGACACTAGTGCGGCGGCCTCTCGGACGCAATGAGTTGCCTACGCGGCCCGCAACTCAGGGCGCGATTGCCGGGCTCGGACTCAGAGGCCGCTCACATCGGGGGCCACGAGCACTGCGAGCCCGATGCTAGCTTCTCAGAACTGAATGATCACCACACCGCGATCGGTCGTCTCGTTGCCGGACTCGTCGTCATATGCCCCGGAGGCGGGGTATCCAGGCTCCCTGGCGGGCCGCAACGGACCAATCGGAAGTTCTACACGCGGCCGCTGGGCCTCACGGTTTGCTCGCTCCTGCTGCTCACGTCTGCGGATCTGCTCGATGATGAAAGGGGGAAGCATAGGTGCGTTCTTTCCGGTTGGGCCCATGACACCGTTCGATGCCATTTGCTCGTTCTCGCGCTCGATGGTCCTTCGCGTTCCGGGTCTCGTCCAGGTCTCTTGCGGTGTCTGCTGTATCCCTGTCCGGCGTTTTCCACTGGACAGTCTCCAGTAATCTAGCCCGCCTGTGCGGCAGGTCAAGTTCCACACAGCAACTCTTTTTTGGCCCCGAACAGGAACAACCCGACTACAACCCAACGTCGAAGATGCGACGCAAATGGCGTTCGTTCCTAGGGCTTTTGGTGTTGGAGGCACTGCTGTGTTCGGGTAACCGCGCGCACGCCGAAAGCTTTTCTTTCCGGAAACCGGAATGGGACGCGCTGTCTACATTCCTGAAAGTCGCGCGAGACCAAGTGGGCTCGCGACGAATCGTCGTGGAGGCCACGATCGACTGGGAAAACCTACATCCCGAAGACGCGTTGTTGGTGATTCACCCCGAAGCCGACCTTTCATTTTCGGAAGCCAGCGCCTTCCTCTCGGCCGGAGGACGTTTGGGGGTGATAGACGACTTCGGGCGCGCCGACGACCTGCTGCGGCGCTTCCAGATCGAGCGCGTTGCGGCGCCTCAGCCCAAAGAGGCGTTCCGGAACAATCCTGCCCTGGCCATCGCGCATGCCCATTGGTCGACCTCGGAGACGGGTGTTACCCTGACGCACCCTATCGCCGAGGAAGTCGACGGTGTGGTCACCAACCACCCGCAAGGCCTGAGGGAGCTGCCTGGCGTGGAGCTGACCCGTGTGCTCGACATCCAAGGAGCCGATGGCCAATCCGTAGCCCTCGCCGTCGTGGGCGTCATCGGCGACGCCGAGGCGTGTGGTCTCAACGGCGCCAGCTCGACCCTGGACAAGGCGACTTGCGGTCGCTTGTTCGCGATGTCCGACCCGTCCGTGTTCATCGACCTGATGATGCAGTTCGAAGGCAACGAGAAGCTCGCTCGAGGGTTGGTGAAATACCTCACCGAGTCGGACACGTGGGGTCCGCGCCACGGCAAGCTCTACATCGCGGTCAATCGGTTCGCGCAGACTGGTCACTTTGGGGGACAAACCGACTTTCGCGACGCCTTCACCAAGGCGCTGGAGACGCTCCAGGCCGCCTTCCGAGACCTGCAAACACGAGGCCTGCCGACTCGCGTCGCCACGGCGCTCGCTTTTCTGTGCGCGACGTTCGCCGGCTTATGGGCATGGCGGAGCGGTGGTCGGCCATACTTGAGGCCCAACCCCAAGTACGCTGCGCCGACGCCGTTGGTGGCGCAGGGTGGCCTCGCGGGCCGCTCGGCGGTGTTATCCGCCCCCACTACGCCGGAAGCGCTCCGAGTGCTGGAACTCAAAGCCGCGCTCGAAGCCCAGCTCCGGTCGGGCTTCGGACGCGGCTCCAACGAGCCCTTCTCCCAGCTCGTGGAGCACGCCGCGGCTTCAGGGGCGCTCTCGGCGGCCGATTGCGCGAAGCTACGTAGTCTGCACTCGCATTTTCAAAGCGCCTCTGAAACCCTCACGCGCGGTTCGAGCATCCATCGCGGCGCCACATTGGACAAGTTGGTCAGCGACCTCGAACAACCACTATCTCGCCTTCCACACGCCCACAGGAGAACGTCTTGAACCTGCCCTTGACCTTAGACGAGGTGCGCGCCGCCCAAGAGCGCCTCACCCTGATCCGCGAGCAGGTGAGCCGCGTTTACATCGGGGAAAGTGCTCCCATCGACATGTTGTTGGTAGGGCTCCTGACGCGCGGACACGTCCTGCTCGAAGGAGTGCCCGGCGTGGCCAAGACCACGCTGGTGAAGTCTTTCGCCGAAGCCTTGGGCTTGGGCATGAGGCGCATCCAGTTTACGCCCGACCTCCTGCCGTCGGACATCACCGGCACCTACGTGCTCGATCCGAAATCCGGCGCTTTCAAACTCCGCACGGGTCCGATCTTCGCTCACGTAGTGCTGGCGGACGAGATCAATCGCGCGCCCGCAAAGACTCAGTCGGCCCTGTTGGAAGCCATGCAGGAGAATCAGGTGACGATCGAAGGGGACCGCCTGGAGTTGCCAGATCCATTCTTGGTCTTGGCCACGCAGAACCCGATCGATCTGGAAGGGACATTCCCGCTCCCCGAAGCGCAGGTAGATCGCTTTTTGGTGCAGGTCGAGTTGGGTTATCCGAGTCAGCGCGACGAGCTGGCGATGTTACGCACACACGGCACCGCAACGCCCGCCGTAAAGCCGGTGCTGGACGCCGACGCATGTCTCGCGTTGCAGTCGATGACACGGCGAGTACACGTGGAAGACGACGTACTGGAGTACGCGACGTCTCTGACCCGTTTCACCCGCGGGCATCCCCAGGTGGCGCTCGGCTGTTCACCTCGCGCAACTTTGTCCCTGGTAAGGGCCGCCAAAGGGCACGCCGTGTTGTCGGGCCGTCACTACGCAACGCCCGACGACATCCGCGCCGTCGCCCTTGGCGTCTTGGCGCACCGGCTGGTGCTCGTTCCGGAGCTCGAGGGTGAGACAGCGGCGCGGAGTCGCGTGATCCAAGAAGCGCTAGCCAAGGTCAGTTACCGCAAGCAAGTTCGAGCGGTCTGAAGTCATGCAGCTGCACCCTACCCGCAACGCGATCGCGCTCACGGCGGCCGGAATCGCGGTCGTTGGGCTAGGCCTGCTGGCAAACCAAGCCGCTCTCGTCGCGTGGGGCGGTGCGTTGCTGGTCGGGCTCCAGCTGGCGCGCGCGGTGACACTGCTGGGCGTTACTCAGATCCGGACCGCGGGCTTCGAAATGTTGTGGCGCGAGGAGAAGCGCGTGGCTCGCGTCGCACGCAACGAGCCGCTGACGCTACGCGCCGAGGTCCGCAACCGCGACGAACGGGCCGTGCGTTACGTTCACTTGCGAGCGTTGGCGTCACCGCACCTGAAGGTCGTGCTCGATCCAGATTTCGGCGAAGTGCCAGCGGGCGGCCGTCTGGAGGTGGTCGTCAAGGTCGAGGCGACGCGCGTGGGTCGCCACGGGATTTTTGGGCTGAGCCTCGAGGTCCAGGGCAGCCCGGGTCTCTACGAGGTACCATTAACCTTTTCCAATCCATTTGGAGTCGAGGTCATGCCTCACGTCTACCACCGCATGGTGCATACGGCGGTGGGCGGTCGCAGCCGATTCCACAGCGAAGCGGGGGCTCACCGCCGGCGCTCGCGGGGCGCGTCGGATTTCCGTGAGCTGCGCGACTACCAAACTGGGGACGCGTTCAAACACGTCGCGTGGAAGGCGAGCGCAAAACGCGGCAAGTTGGTGGTGCGCGAGTTCGAACAGAACGAGCGCGAAGTCGTGTGGCTGCTCGTCGATGCCTCGGTCGAGCTGTGGGCGGGGGTGTCGGGCAAGAGCCCGCTCGATTTTGCACTGGACCGAGCTGGGTTGTTGGCGCGGCAGCACATCGAACAGGGCGATCGCGTGGGTTTGGCACTGGTTGGCGCGCGGCGCCTGACGTGGCTGACTCCGCGGGGAGGAGCGGCCCAGCTCGGAGCGATCTTGGAAGCGTTGTCTTTCGACTGCGCCACCTACGACGCCGACCGCTGCACGCTGGACGAAGGCGAATGTGCGATGCGCGTCGCGGAACACCTCAGAACGATCAGCGCCGAGGCGGAGGGCGCCATGCCGATCCATGCCCTCGTCGAGAGCGCCACCGCCGCGATGGCACGAGCGCCCTTCACGGTTCCGCCGCCGGTGGGACACTCGGCTCGTGATCAGGTGTTTCGCCAGTACATGGCTCGTTTCGGAATGGACGCCCCGCCACGGCTCGAACCTGATCGTCCGAAGACCGACATGCAGTTGCTCAAGGCACTCACCGACGCCCTCCACCACACGTCGCGACCTAGCCGCATCTGGATTTGCAGCCCAGTGCCCAGAGCCGAACACAGGCCGGCCCTGATGAACGGTTTGCGCAGCTACCGCGGCAAGCGGCACCAGCTGTCTTGGCTCGAGGTTCCTCTCGATTCGGGCCTGGTGGAAGCCTCAGATTCAGTCTCACAGGCGGTCACGTCCACCCTGCACCTCCGAAGCCGCGCAGAATCGATGCTGGGCCGCAAAGAGCTCCTGCAGCTGGGGATTCGTTGCGAATCTCCCTTTCCCCATGTTCCCAGCGTTCCTACCCAACCGGTAGCGGACCATTCGGCGCCAGAACAGGCAGCGCACGGGTAGTCATCCTTGTTCCCCTTTCCAAACCCCAAAGAGACACTCACCGACGCCGGTCTGCGCCCGAAGCGCAGTTTTGGGCAGAACTTCTTGTGCGATGCGCACCTCGTGCAGCGCATCGCGGATTTGTGCTCGCCTGGGTCGTTCGCCGTGGAGATCGGCGCCGGCTTGGGTGGCCTAACGACAGTAATGCTCAACTGCGGCCACCGCGTTTACGCGATCGAACGCGATCGCGACATGCTGCCGATTTTGGCGTCACGCTTGGCGGGCGCGCTCGAGTCGGGACAGCTGGAGTTGTGCGAAGCAGACGCCAAGTCGGTCGACTACGCTTCCGTTTTCTCGGCGCACCCCGCGCCGCGCGTTCTGATGGGCAACTTGCCGTACAATTTGACTGGCCCGCTTCTCCAGCGAGCCACCGAGTGCGCCAACCTGCTCGACCGCGCAGTCTTCCTCGTCCAACTCGAAGTCGCCGACCGGTTGACGGCCCCGCCGGCAGGCAAAGACTACGGCGGTCTCTCGGTGTTCGTTCAAAACGCGTTTGCCGTCAAGCGCGAGTTCTTGGTGAGACGCGGCGCGTTTTACCCACAACCCAACGTCGACTCCGCCGTCGTCTCGCTCCAGCCGCTCGTCTCCCCCCACTCCGAAGAGACCCCCGTATTCCGGGCCTTGGTCAACGGGGCATTCCAGAAGCGGCGCAAGACCTTGCGCAATGCCTGGTCAGAAGTGAACAACCTAACGTCCGAAGAGCTTGCCGCAGCGGCCAGCGCTGCCTCGATAATCCTCGACGAGCGTGGGGAGACGCTGTCCGTTGCGCAGTTCGCGGCGATGGCCTCGGCCATTCAAAATCTCTACGGCACGCGAGATACCCATGCCGACTGAAGTTCGGACAGCGGACGGCCGCGGGCTAAGATTGGTTTTGGCTGGACTGACGCTGCTGGCGGCTGGGTTGGCCACGAGCTGCACGGAAGCTTCGAAGAGCCCGATAGAGCGCGCCGAGTTCGGGGTATTGTTTGGAGGCCAGGTGCAAGAGCGCACGGAAATCCCCTACGAACTCGACGCTTCCAAACAAGCGCTCGGGTTCGTGATCACGCTCAATCGACCGTTCACCAAGGCCGTGCCACTCCACTGGGAACTGTCCAAGCCCGGGCCTCTGCCGTCCTCGCGGGTACCGGATCCAGTGAACCGTCGAGTCGAGCTGTTCGACGCGACCGTGGCTCCGGGGCAGGTTCAAATACAAAAGACCATCAGCCTAGAGCCGGGAGACAGCCTAGGCCTTTGGAACATCCGGGTAACGGTCGGCGATCAACTGGCACTCGACCGCGCGTTCATGGTGTTCGACGAGGGCTCCCGACGCCGCAGCGCCAAGGAGCCCGTCGTGGGCGATGCTGGCCTATGACGACGCGTCGGCGTCGCCCTGGTCTTCAATCGAGTCCACCGCCGTCATCTTGTAGTCCGTGCGGACCGTAGCCGGCGGCGGGTCGCCGTAGAGCTCGAGTTGCGCTGCAGCCCACAGCTCCTGGGCCACCAACTCACCGTATTCGGCGGAAGTTGGATCGCCCGCGAAGCGGTCTAGCGCTTCGTCTGCGTGCTTGAGATCGAGACGCACACGCACCGGATCTACATCCTTCTTCTCACAGAAGGACTGGGTTAGGAGCACGGCCCGGTCCGCGAAGATCTCGACGAACCCGGGGCCCACGGCGACCGCCGTCTCAGCCGCCGGCTCACTGCGCAACTCGGCTCCACGCGCCGGCTTGAAACGGACGATGCCCGTCTTGAGCGCGGCCAACATCGGCCGATGCCCCGGGAGAACCCCGAACTCGCCGTCCACGCTCGGCGCCGTCAACTCGGCGACCTGCGTGTTCAACTTCATCCCCTCAGGGGTCACGATTTCCAACGCGAGGGAATCCGCCATGGTCTATTGCCTCAACTTCCCGAGTGAACGAAGTTAGGAAGCGCGCTTGGACATTTGTTCTGCCCGCGCCTTCACGTCGTCGATGTTGCCCTGGAGGTAGAAGGCCTGCTCGGGCAAGTGATCGAGCTGACCGGAGAGGATCTCCTTGAACCCTGCGATGGTTTCCTTGAGCGGCACGTAGCGACCAGCCAGACCCGTGAATTGGGTAGCCACGAAGAACGGCTGCGAGAGGAACTTCTGGATCTTACGAGCGCGGTCGACGACCTGACGGTCTTCCTCTGAGAGCTCGTCCATGCCCAAGATCGCGATGATGTCTTGGAGGTCCTTGTAGCGCTGCAGGGTCTGTTGAACCTGGCGCGCTACGGCGTAGTGCTCGTCACCCACGATCTGCGGATCGAGCATCGTGCTCGTCGAATCGAGCGGGTCCACGGCGGGGTAGATGCCGAGCTCGGAGATCGCGCGCGAGAGCACCGTGGTGGCGTCCAAGTGCGCGAACGTCGTTGCCGGCGCCGGATCGGTCAAGTCGTCCGCGGGCACGTAAATCGCCTGTACGGAGGTGATGGAACCCTTGGTCGTCGAAGTGATGCGCTCCTGGAGAGCGCCCATTTCCGTTGCCAGGGTCGGCTGGTAACCCACAGCGCTGGGCATACGACCGAGCAGAGCGGACACCTCGCTACCAGCCTGCGTGAAGCGGAAGATGTTGTCGACGAACAGGAGCACGTCCTGACCCTCTTCGTCCCGGAAGTACTCGGCGCAGGTGAGCGCGCTGAGCGCCACGCGAGCGCGTGCGCCCGGGGGCTCGTTCATCTGACCGAACACGAGTGCGGTCTTGCTGAGAACCGGTTCGCCCGTCTCCAGCTTGGACTCGGCCATTTCGAGGAACAAGTCGTTGCCCTCGCGGGTACGCTCGCCCACGCCGGCGAAGCAGCTCACGCCGCCATGCGCCTTGGCGACGTTGTTGATGAGCTCCTGGATGAGAACGGTCTTGCCCACGCCGGCGCCGCCGAACAGACCGATCTTGCCGCCTTTACGATAGGGGGCGAGCAGGTCGATCACCTTGATGCCGGTCTCGAACACTTCGACGTTCGTCGACTGCTCGACGAACGCGGGTGCCGGACGGTGAATGGGCGACGTGCGCTCGCGGCTGATTGGGCCCGCCTCGTCCACGGGTTGACCCACTACGTTCATGATGCGGCCGAGGGTGCAATTGCCCACGGGCATGCTGATGGGCGCGCCGGTGTCGCTGACTTCGACGCCGCGGACCAAGCCTTCGGTAGCGTCCATGGCGATGGCGCGCACGACCGACTCACCTAGGTGTTGGGCAACCTCGAGCACCAAGTTGTTGGGCTGTGCGTTGATGTTCGCGTTGGTGGTGGTCAACGCGTTGAGGATTGCGGGCAGCTGACCGGGGGGAAACAAAACGTCCAACACGGGTCCGATAACCTGAGTGAGCTTGCCTATTG
>CBINDO010000215.1:0-14062 GCA_966249405.1 uncultured bacterium
CCGTGTATTTACCCTCGGGTGCGTGGGGAGCGACCTGCACGAGCCCGGACTTGAGGCCCACGTGGATGGCGTCGGTCTCCGGCTCGACCGAATAAGAGAAAGGACCCTTGGCTACCACGCACCCCGTCGCGTCGACGATGGCCGGCGTGAGGCGATATGTCGCCCCCGGCTGCAGCCAATTGACGGGCCGTGGCATACGGATTTCTCGGGCGTCCCCGGACGGTTCGCAATCTTGGCGGACGGGGCGCTCGGAGGCGGCGGACTTCGGCGTCGGGCCGTTCACGCCAACCGAGGCCACGTCATCGGAGGCTGCCTCGCCCGGCGCGGCGGCGACGGGGGCCGCCACTCCCGACGATATGGCATGCGGCGCGGCTGCAGCCTGGACCGCTGAGCCCGCCGCCGCCGTGGCCGCCGTCTCCGGGTCGTTAACTTCGCGCGAACTGCGCGAGAAGGTGCGTGAACGCGTGACCTGAGCCGAGCACTTTGCGCCGCCAATGTGAAACTCGTAACTGCCGGTCTCTCGGAACTTCAGCAACGTGTCGCCGAAGGCGGTGACTTGTGTGTGAACGTTCGCTTGTCGCGGATCGGACGCGGCGCTCTTGCAGGTGCTGCTCCAAGCTCCTGCGCTTCTCGAGTGAGCCACGCGGCGAAGGCCAGGGTACTGCTCCCAGCACTGGTTCGTGCGGAACGCGCGCCCCAAACCCGAGAAGGACAACTCCCCCGACTCCTCATTAACCAGCGACGACCCGCCCGCGCTCGACTCCGGGGTGGGCCGGGGACCACAGGCTGCAGGCCAAGCCGGGAAGTTCCACACTTCCGAAAGTGCACTTGCCGTCCATTGCCCGGCAAACGAGCGCTGTTCGCCCAACGCCCAGGCGTCACCCGACGCAGCCAACGAACACAGCAGCGCGACGCTCGCGATGACGGTACCCGGACCACGCGCAGCGAGTGTATGCCAGGCCAGGCCGTGATCTAGGCCACGAAGCTCTCGGTATCGGTGAGTCCTGACGCGGTTTCGGAAAGCTCCCACGCCACGGAAGGTAACCACAGAACCGCGCGCGATGACAGTCTTGGCTGAGCTGCAGGAAACTTTGACGCGGCAGCCACGGAAAATGACAGAACCAGAGTCGACGGCACAGCGGGCCCGCTGCTAGGACCGGAAAGTAACGGAAGGGACCGGTTCATTGACGGCCCCGCTGGGGGGATGATAGCGTCCCGCACGTTGCACCCGGATGTCCGTGTTGGAGTTGATGCAAACCATGTTCAAAGTGCGTTCATTAGGTAAACCCCCTCGGCTCCCGACTCGAAGCCCCGGTCACGCGACGTTGGTAGAGCGCTGCAAGGCGGTTTTGGGCGCCGGCACATTGTGTTGCACCCTGTTCCACGGCGCCGACGCGGCAGCACAGAGCGATACCCGTGCGGGTCAACAGGCGGCGGGGATGGACACCCACCTGTTCCGTCCCGCGGTCGACTCCAAGGGCTTCGTGACCGTCAACGGCACCGACATCCTCGGCGCCAACAACTTGAGCTTCGGCCTCGTGCTCGACTACGGCCGCCACCTGCTGCGCACCAAAAACCGCGCCGAAGCCGTGGGCGCCGATGGTGAGCCGTGTGAACGCGGCAAGTGCGACGACTCCGGCACGACACCGCCGGACAGCGGCGGGAGTGGCGTCCCGGCGCTGCTCGAGAACTCCTTCCAAGGCACGTTCTCGTTCAACTACGGCGTGGGCAAGGACGTCGTCCTGGGCGTGCAGGTTCCGGTAGTGTTAATCACCGGCGATCCGGCCTACGGCATCGGCACGGGCCCGGAGTTTGGGGCGCAAACCTACAACACACTAGCGCTGGACGAGGAGAGCATCAGCCGACTCGCGATGCACGGCAAGTGGCGCATCACCCGCGTTCAGAACACGCTCGGCTTGGCCTTGATTGGCGAGGTCGGGGTGCCGCTGGGTGACGCCTCCGAGAACCTCGGCGCGGATCCGGGCTTCTATTATTGGCCGCAGGTCGCGCTCGAACACCGCTTCGGTTCGACGGGCATCGTGCGTGTTGGCTTGAACGGTGGTTATCGCGGTCACACCGGCGAAAACGCAGCGTTCGGTTCGGACACGCTGAAGGAGGGCGCGGTTCGTCACGGCGACCTCGGCACCTTCGGCGGCGCGGTCGCGCTGCGCGCGTGGGACGGCGTAGAGCTCGTGGGGGAAACCTACGGCACCTACCTCCTCGACGACCAATCGGCGGCCGAGCAGAAGTTGTCTCAGGAGCTCACCGGCGGCTTGAAGTTGTTCATCGAGAAGAACAGCTACCTGGTGATGGGCGCTGGCCACCGCACGTTTTCTACGGGTTACCAAGCCTCCGACCTGCGCATGTTCCTCGGCTTCATCTTCGAGCCGAACATCGGCGACACGGACGGTGACGGCTACTTCGACGACGAGGACGAGTGCCCCAACGAGCCGGAGGACTTCGACCGCTTCGAAGACGAAGACGGCTGCCCCGATCCGGATAACGATCAAGACGGCATTCTCGACGTCGACGACCGTTGCCCGAACACTCCCGAAGACAAGGACGGCGACGAAGACGACGACGGCTGCCCGGAGAGCAACGAGGGCGACCGCGACGGCGACGGCATCATGGACTCGGATGACGAGTGCCCCGATCAACCCGAAGACGTGGATGGCTTCGAAGACGAAGACGGCTGCCCCGATCCCGACAACGACAAGGACGGCATCCTCGACGTCAACGACGAGTGCCCGATGGATCCGGAAGACAAGGACGGCTTCGAGGACAAAGACGGTTGTCCCGAGCCGGACAACGACCGCGACGGCATCCTCGACGTCGACGACAAGTGCCCCAACGATCCCGAGACCTACAATGGTCACGAAGACGAAGACGGCTGCCCCGACAAGGGCCGCGTGATCATCGACGGCAGCGACATCTTGATCCTCGACAAGATCCAGTTCGAGACCAACAGCGCCGAGATCTTGGAGAGCTCCTACCCGATCCTCTCCGCGGTCACCGCGACGCTCAAGGGTCACCCCGAGTTCAAGTTGGTCGAGGTCGCCGGTCACGCCGACGAACGCGCCAGCGACGAACACAACCTACGTCTCACCAAGCTGCGTGCCGCCGCGGTCGTCGACGACCTCGTACGTCGCGGCATCGACCGGGAACGTCTGACCTCACAAGGTTACGGCGAGTACTGCCCGCTCGACGACCGCAGCAACGCCGCCGC
Source organism: uncultured bacterium (assembly GCA_966249405.1). Lineage (GTDB taxonomy): Bacteria > Myxococcota_A > Polyangia > Polyangiales > Polyangiaceae > SZUA-265. Next base: position 3,227 of record CBINDO010000215.1, read on the forward strand.
GTGGGAGAAGAACCGGCGCGTGGAGTTCAAGGTCGTACGCACCTTCGACGGCACCACGGGCGTCCCCCGCGGCTGCGACCGCGCGCGGAGCAAAGGCATCATCCCGCCGCCGGCGACCGTGACCGAATACTGAGTCACCGCTCAGGCAACACCGACAAAGGGCTCCGAGTCACTCGGGGCCCTTTGGCTTTGACGGGGGCTGGGCCGCGCACACGAAACCGGCGCGTCAGGCAAAACGCGCGCCTTCCCGCTCCCGCTCGCCGTTGTTTCGTTGGGACCGAGAGCTCCTGCCCTGCGCGAGCTGCGTCTCGAGGCCGGAAAGCTGACGACGCGAAACTAACCCCAGAGTTCGGTTCAGTTGAACCGAACTCTGCAAATGTAGCAGTCCCACCGGCTGATAGTTTGCCGCACAAGTAGCGATTCGAACGCCCTCACCCATGGGGCGGCGGCAATCGCGGCGAGGTCAACACAGCCGAACCGTGGGTTTAAGCGCGGCGCCCGGGCGCTTGGAAAGCCGGCCTGAGTCGCGATCTCTACGGGCGGCGTTCGTTTGTCCTCCGTCGCGTCTCACCGCGAGCAGCGACGCCAGCCCGTCGTCCGCAACGCGACGCCCCGAGCGGCGTGCACTTGCAGCAGATCGCAGAACCGGTCGCGAGCTCGAAAGCGCTCACCGGCGCGGCAGAAGCGGTCGTTTCTCCGCGGCTCTGGCCCCCGCTTTTCGCTCGCTCAGCCGTTACACGGGTCGCGGGTCGCGGCTTGGCAGCCCCTCTCGTCAGCGTCAACAACGGCGGGCAGCAACGGCGCCTCAAGGCGCCGTCGTCGCTCTGCGGCGTCGTAAACCGCTGGCAGGCGCCGAGTGAACTCGAGCCCTGCTGCCTGGCGCTCCCACGGACGTGCGGCACAACGGGCTGCGGCGGGGACGGCCCACGAACCCGCGCTGGCACCTCTCGCCGCAGGCGCGGACCCCAACACCACCTTCGAGCGACGTTGTCACTCGAGCACGACTCGAGATACCCGCGACGTTGTCGACGGCCGGCGCATTCACGACTCGGCGCATTCACGACTCGGCGCATTCACGACTCGGCGCATTCACGACTCGGCGCATTCACGACTCGGCGCTTCGGCGCGAACCGCGTGGTCGCGGGGCACGTGAGCCGCAATCGCGACGTGCGAACACGCGCGGCGATTGCGGCTCGACCACTGACGCGTGGTCTCACTGCATCGGGCATTCACCCGACTGCAAGACGCCGGTGCCGGCCGCCGCGGCGAGACACGCGTTGCCGTAAGTGATCCCGTCGCAGCCGCAAACCGGGGCGTAGATCTCGTCGCAGGCTTCGGGGCGTGGCAAACACACCGCGGTGGCGTCCGCCCAACCGCAGGTCTGGCCTTCTTCGTAGGCGCAGTATTCGGCCTCGGCACACGTCTCACCGAGCTCACCACCGCAGGGGGTGCATGCCTTTTCGGTGCACGCCCAATTGCCGTCGGTGCACGTGCAGGTGTTGCAGTCTACTTGCTGCATCTGACCCTCTTGGCACTGCTCGCACGCGATGGCCGGGCACAGGAACACGCCGCCCTGACACGTGCACGTGGCGCAGCCGTCGAAACGCGTCTCACCGTCGTTGCACTCGGGCTCGGGGCACGCGCGATCGGTGCACACCCAGCCGTCGGCCGTGCACTCGCAGCTATTGCAACCGTCGTCCGTCACTTCGCCGATCTCACACTCGGGTTCCGGACACGCGCGGGCGTCACACGCCCACATCCCACCGCTGCAGACGCAGTCGTTGCAGCCGTTGTTCATCATCGCGCCTTCTTCGCACACCGGCTCGGGTTCGGGACACGCGCGTTGGGTGCACAACCAGCCGCCGTTGACGCACTGGCAGGTGTTGCAGCCGTCGTCGGTGGTTGCGCCTTCTTCACACTCGGGTTCGGGGCAATAACGATCGGTGCACGCCCATTGCCCGTCGACACAGGTGCAGGCACAGCCGTCCGTCTCACCATCCTCGCACGCGGGCGTGGGGCACGCCTTCTCGGTACACGCCCACGAACCGTCCGAGCAAGTGCACGTGTTGCACCCGTCGTCGGCCATCTTGGTGGCCCCGTCTCGACACTCGGGTTGACCGCAGCCTTCTTCCGTGCATGCCCAGGTGCCGTCCATGCACGTGCAGACATTGCAGCCATCGTCGGCCATTTTCGTCTCACCGTCTTCACAGGTCGAAACGCACGCCTTCTCCGTACACGCCCAAACGCCGTCCGCGCACGTGCACGTGTTGCAGCCGTCGTCGGCTGTCTTGGTGGCCCCGTCTTCGCAACCACCACCGACGCCGGCCTCCTCTTCTTCGGTGAACGGGCGAGTTGCGCCGCCACAAGCGCTGAGGGTGAAAGTGAGCGCGAGACCGGCGACCAAGCCAACTTTCTGTAGCCAGGGAGCGCAGGCAGCGTGAAGTGAGACGGAACGGGGAGAGGTGGGCATGAGGATCCTAAGTGAACGTAAAAAGACCGGACTCGCCGGGTGCACTTTGCTCAATTTGCCAGGGTCGTGAGACCGTGCCACCACGAACCCAGCAACTCCGGCAATTGCCGTATTCTGGGAGTCTTCAGTCGGGTCACCGTGCGGAAAACCCGAACCACTACGCTCCGTTTGCAGTGGGATCCCGCGCATCGGGGCGAACGGCAGTTTTCTAACTTTCGGATGAAAGTGCACACGCTTCTGGTAGTCGGCGTACCGCTGTCGGCGATTGTGCGCGGACCCCACACGCAGGGTGATATGGCAGCGCCATGCGCCCCCGCTCCACTCCCTTCACGTCCACTGCCACCCGTGAGCTACTCACCACCAGCGCCCTGCTCCTAGCCGCCTTCGTCAGCGCTTGCAGCGACGGCGGGGGTGGGACGGTCACGCCCCCCAACGACCCGGCCGACGCCAGCCCCGTCAATGGTGAGACGTCCGTCCATCATCACTCCGACGCGGGCGAGGCCGCAGAAGATGCGGGTCGACAGTCCCCGGCCGCCGACGCAGCCGAACCCGCGCCGGCAGCCGACGCAGGAGAACCGAATGACGCGGACGGCGGAGGTGGTGACGCAGGCGCCTCTGGGCTCGACGCGGGCCCGCAAACGCCAGCCGACGCCGGCCCAGGGGAGGAGTCGTGCGAAGTCCGTTGCGAGAAGGCTGGCGGCGAATGCGTCAAAGGTGACCAGCCCGACGCCGACCGCTGCGTGTTCGATTGCGCCAGCGGCGAGTGCGACGAGCCCATCACCTGCCCCAACGGCCTCGATTGCGACGTGAGCTGCGACGGGGATGCTTGCAAGGGGCTCATCACTTGCCCCGAACGCGGCGACTGCTCGGTAACCTGTGACGGGGAGTCCTGCAGCGGCGGCGTCGACTGCCACAACAGCTGGGAGTGCAGCATCGACTGCGTCGGTCAGAATAGCTGCGCCGGCGCGCTGCAAGGCGGTGCCACCAAGTATCAGGCCAACTGCACCGCAGAGGGCTCGTGTAAAGGCGGCGTCAGCTGCAGCAGCGACAACTGCCAACTCACGTGCGTGGGCCAGTCGAGCTGCGAGGGCACGGTGAGCGCGAGCGCCAGCAACGCGACCATCAATTGCCAGAACGCGTCTTGCACCAACGTCCAGTGCAACGCGACCAACTGCAACGTCAACTGCGACAGTCAATCGTGCGATCAGGTGCAGTGCAACGCGAGCAACTCGGGCGGCGACTGCAATCGGTGACCGACGCCAGCCGCGTTCACCGCAAGTGTCTGGGCACGAAATCTAGAAGGTGTTGGCGTAACAACTCCACGCGCCGCGGCAGCTGACGTGGTGACCGCGAGACCAGAAACAACGCGCCAACACCCATGTCGAGCGACGGCAACACGCGCACCAACGCCCCGACCTGTGCGTCTCTGCTGGCGACGAACTCGGGCAGCAAGGCGACCCCGGCACCCAACTTGGCAAGTTCACGCAACGTCTCGAAGTCGTTGCAACTGACGACCGGTGCCGGGACATTGCGGCCCGAGGCCAACACCCCGAGCCCCCGCGGCGGGGTCGGCCACAAGCCATCGTGGTGCCCGAGCTGTTCGAGCGTGCTCGGAGCTCCGCGCCGGGCGACGTAGGCGGCGCTCGCGTAGAAGCCCGCTCTCAGGTCCCCGAGCTTACGAGCAGTGAGCTCGGAGCCGCCAGGGCGTCCGACGCGGAGCGCCAAGTCTATTCCTTCCTTGGTGATGTCGACCAGCGCGACGTCCAGCGCCACGTTCACGGTGATCTGCGGATACTTGGCCCGGAACGCTCCGAGTAGTGGCGCCAGAACCACACGACCGAGCTCCGGTGTCGTAGCCACGCGAACTTCCCCGGCAGGTGTTGCGCCCGACCCGGACGTGCCCGCCATCGCCGCTTCGATGACCGCAAACGCGGGCCGTGCCCGCTCGAACAGCGCTTGCCCCTCAGGAGTGAGACGCACGCTCCGGGTGTTTCGGAGCAGCAACGTCGTCGCCAGACGTGCCTCTAACGCTTGCAGATCGCGGCTGACCTTCGACTTGTCGAGACCGAGTGCCGACGCTGCCCGCGTGAAACTACCGTGCTCGGCGACGGCGCAAAATGCCCAGATCTCGTCGAAGTCGATTGTTGCCATGCAACAACAGTATGTCACGAATCTACGGATTGTTGCAGGCTTCCTCGAGTGCCACGTTGTCGGAACGAAGACGCCGCGAGCTCGGCTCGCAGAAATGGCTGGTAAAAAATCATGGCACTCAGTCCCCTCTCCCCAAACAGCACCCTCGCGCGCGGCCCGTTGCGCGGTCGCAATGTCCCACCGATCACAGGGCTGGTGGGGATCGCGCTCCTGCTCACCACCTTGTCCGGGTGCGGCGCCCGAACCCCTTGGATGCCGTTACGGCAAGAGGTAACGTCCGCGCCGTCGTCCACGTTGGTGTGGGTTGGACGTGGCGAATGCGAGCGGTTGGAAGACGGTCGCTGGGTGCGACGACCCGAGTTCGACTACGAGTTCTCGGTCGAGCAGCGTCGCAACCCCGGCAATTGGGAATCCGTCAAGAGCTTGCGACGCCTCCACCCCGCATACGACGGCTCCGCCGGACCACGCGCGCAGACCTATTACTTCGACGTCACGTACTCGTCGGTTCTAGGTGAACGCGTCACGGGTGAGCTCGTTTCGTCCCTGGGCCATGGCTCGGTCGAGACCGACCCCGAGTTCCGGACCGCAACCATCGAGATCGCCGCCGAAGTGAGCAGCTTCGCCCCCTTCGACCGCTACCGCATCACCCAATCGTACGGGTACGAACGAGGCCAACTCGACGAAATCGTCGAGCTCAACCAAGGCACCCACCCGTGGGTCCGCAACCGCGAACACGCGACGTTGTTCGGGCCTACCCGCTACGACGCCGTGCCGCGGTGAGAAGCTGGCATGAAGGTCGAAAATGGGTAACCCCTTCCAAAACTCACGGCGCGCCGCGGCGTGCGTCTCAGGGGAGCACGCGACGACGGCGCCTGCTGCACGTACCGCGGATTAGAAGCAACAGCACGAGCCCGCAAACCAACGCCCGGTAACGGCCGGGCGGGTTGGTCACCCCGAAGGCGCAGGTACAGTCGACCGTTCGAGCCGCGGTAGCGATGGGCACCGGTCCTGCATCCATGTGAACGGATGCAGTCTCACCGAGGCCTGCTTCCGTCCCCGCGTCCTCGACGAGCGAGCTATGGGGCGGGTTCCCTCCGTCAGCGGCGCTAGGAGCCGAGACTGGTACACGACTCGTACATGTCTCTTTGAAATCGACAACATCATCGTTCCCTAGGCTGGCCGCTACGTTACCCCCTAATGGCTAGCTAATCTACAGACCGCACCGCGAGCCCCCGTAATTCGTTTGTTCACTCCACGCCGCAACTAAGCACCGGTTTTCCAATGCGCTCCTGCAGCGGTGGGTCAGTCCCGATCCGTTGGAAGTCCATCAGCCGGGACAGGCCGATGCGAACTTGTATGCGCACGTCAGAGGCGCGGCGCTGAAGAACGTCGACCCGTTGGGGTTGGCAGATGACTACTCGAACGCACACGCGAACCAAAACCAGACGTCGGCGGAAGCGCCTGCCACCGAAACCAATGCAACAGATGGGGTCAGTTCGACCGCCGCCTCCTCGGATGGGTCCGATTCGCCATACGGATCTTTAGCGGAGTGGAAGGCAGCGAAGGCATCCGCCGAGCGGGCTACGGCGGAATCAGCAACAACAGATGATCCAAGTCTGTGGAAGGCGTTCGTTACGGGCTTGAAGACCGGTTTGAACGCGGCCAACCTCGATCAAGCTCGCCAGAATTCGCCAACGAACTACGACGATTACACCGCGCTTGAACAGCAGAAACATGGAGAGTTGCTCAGACAATGCGGAGCTAGCTGCTCCGTGTACCCCGGTGCGCAACGGTACCTTTCGGCGTAGTCTTCGCTGTCTCGACCGTTCTTCTCGGAGGAGTTGCGTATCGCCTGCAGGGCAGGCCTGCGGGCGCACAAAGCCGCCAAGTAACAACCCCAGTCGGAGAACCGCGAGCCGCGGGCAGGAAGGATGCTCACCACGTGATCCAAGACGCGGCAGTCAAGTCACTACCAGGATACCAGACCAATCAAGCACCCGGCGTACAACTGGAGGGACCAGCGAACACCCCAGGCACTCCGCACAACCTCACTCGACCAGTGCAAAGGCAGCGGGGAGGTGGCACGTATGCTGCAGAGAGGCGAATCGCGTACAAAGCGCTCCGCGCTGCCGGTATGTCTGCTGAAGACGCTCGAGCAGCAGTGCAGGAAGCTGACGACTACTTCCAGAGCATTGGGGTTGGCCCCAATACTCAGACTGCGACTCCACGCGACCGAATTGAGCCAATGACAACCCCAATCGAAGACACCCTTGCGCACGTCGCTCGCCTCCTCGCACAGAAGCGCTATACGGAGCTAGAGCGGCAGTCAGCCGGAAGGAGGCTGACTGCTAACGAAATTGAATCCGCCATTACGGACTACGGCGGGACGATCGTCGCACCACTAGCCAGCGACCTCTCGCGTCTTGACGTAGTACCAATACGAAATACACGGCCTCAGGCGTATTCTATTCGCTTTCGACTTCAGACCCTTGAAGAAGGCGAATCAGACCTTGAGCTACAGGCCACGTTCATCGAGAATGCTTCGAACGACCTGCTGAACTTTGAAATCGACAACATCGTCGTTCCTTAGGCTGGCCGCTACGTTACCCCCTAATGGCTAGCTAATCTGCCGAACGCACCGCGAGCCCACCCCGTAATTCGTTTGTTCACTCCACGCCGCCACTCAGCACCTCCCCGGTCAGCTTCAGCGACCATGGGGACTATCGACAACCCTGCCGGGTCAGCGATAACCCGTTGCGCAGCCAAACGCCCGCTCCCCCCACCCGCGCGCAGGCCGCGCCAGCGGCCGAGTACGGTGATGGGGGAGCCAGACGCGCGCTAGCGCGGCTGAGTGGGGGCATCACTAGACACGGATGCGCCGGGGGATTACACGCTCGATTCCTCGACGGAGGTCACTTACCTCTTCGCCAACGGCGTGAGACTCGCGCGGCTCGTCCATCAGCCGCTGGACTCGGCGGGTGATGGGAAGCTCTTGAGGGTGTTCTTTGAGTTGGGGGACCACCTGGGCTCGACCAGTGTCGCGCTCGACAAAGACACCGGTGAGCTCGTCGAGCGCAGCGCCTACCAAGCTTACGGCGGGGCGGAGAGCAGCTACCGGCCCTCCAAGTGGGGGGACTTCCGCGAGGACTATCGCTTCACCGGCAAGGAAGAGGACGTCGAGGTTGGGTTAACTTACTTCGGGAAGCGGTTTTACAATGCGCTCCTGCAGCGGTGGGTTAGTCCCGATCCGCTTGAGGTGCATCAGCCGGGCCAGGCTGATGCGAACTTGTATGCGTACGTCAGTGGCGCTGCGCTGAAGAATGTTGATCCGTTGGGGTTGGCTGACGACGAAGCGCCAGCCCCGGAGTTCAGCATAGCCGACGAGGTGCAAACGAACGAGGCGATCGACAACGCCTTTGACCCTTGCGCGAATGACGGCTGCGTCAAGCTGGACACGGCGCCAAGTTCTCCGCCTCCCCCTCGCGCTGACGCAAGAGACGCGCCCAAGCCCGGCGACGACTCGATATGTCCTGGCGTCTGTCATGACAACCCCAACCTGACATCCGATGAATACCGAAAGGCCCTCGGCGGAGCGACTGCTGAAACCTTCACGGGAATGACGCCTGTCTTGGGAGAGCTGTTGGATGCCGAGACGTTGCTCGACGTAGATTCGTCTTGGGCTGACAAGGGATGGGCGGCAGCGGGTATCATTGTCCCAGGAGTCGGTGGTAAGACACTCAAGCGGGTCCTTGGGTCAGGTGGCGATGAACTGGCAGAAGCCATCGCTGACGCGCCAACTCCGGTAGGAGCAACTCCGCCAATCGATGGCGTACGCGGACGGTTCAGTCCGTTGGAGGAGGCGGAAGGGCCACACACGGTCTATCGCCGCGACCAAGGCACTGGGAAAATATCACACTATCAAACGTGGGACGCCCAAACGAATCCGCGCAATCCGCATCCTTATCAACCAGGAGTCCGATACGACGGACAAGGGCCCGGTCACTTCAACCGCGCGACCGGAGAGCAGATCGAGACACCGCACATTCACGATGAAGCTGCGCCCGGGGGCGTCCGAAGGGCAACGCCTAGCGAAATTCCGGGAGGTGGATAATGAGCCATCTGAAAGGACTCGGGGAATGGCAGAGGGCGCGCAATCATGATGGTTTCGAGCACTGGGTCATCAAGCTTGATACCACTGCCAAGCCTGGCTGGTTGTTTGTTTTGAATTGACATCGCTGCACTTTGTGCCAACCAGTCGGAAACAAGATCGTCGAGCGTGAACCATGGTGGATCCCCTACTTCGCCTAGAGCAATGGTACAGCAGCCGGTGTAATGATGACTGGGAGCACCAGTACGGGGTTGAGATTAAGTCGCTCGACAACCCTGGGTGGGCCATTGAGGTTGACCTCGCCGGCACGATATTGTGCGAGAAGGATTTCGCAGACATACGAGTGGACCGCTCAGAGTCAGACTGGGTTCAATGCCGGGTCCGCAACGACAAGTTCCAAGGATTCGGTGGTCCACGAAACCTCAAAGAACTGATTGAGAAATTTCTGGAGTGGGGAGAGGATCGCAAGGACACGCCCTAATGGCCAGCTAAGCTGCAGGACGCACCGTGACTCCATCGCGATTCGCCTGGTCACCCCGCGCCGCAACTCAGCACCCACCCCTGTCAGCTTCAGCGACCATTAGGACTACCGACAACCTTGCCAGGCCCGCGATAACCCACTGCGCAGCATAACACCCGCTCCCCCCACCCGCGCGCAGGCCGCGCAGCGGCCGAGTACGGTGATGGGGGAGCCAGACGCGCGCAGCGCGGCTGAGTGGGGGCATCACAACTTTACTCCTGGGACGAAGTCGGTCGCCTCGTTCGCGCTCGGCGCTGGGACCAGGCCGCGTTGCCTAGCGACGTGAGCAGCACGACGCCAGCGGTGGACCTCCAGTACCACTACGCCGCAGGCGACTCCCGCGTGCTCAAGACGGCACGCGACGCAGCCGGGCAAGAGGTGCACACGGCGTATATCTTCCCGTCTCTCGAATTGAGGAGGGCGGAGTTCGATACGGATGCGCCAGGGGATTACACGCTCGATTCCTCGACCGAGGTCGCGTACCTCTTCGCCAACGGCGTGAGACTCGCGCGGCTCGTCCATCAGCCGCTGGACTCGGCGGGTGATGGGAAGCTCTTGAGGGTGTTCTTTGAGTTGGGGGACCACCTGGGCTCGACCAGTGTCGCGCTCGACAAAGACACCGGTGAGCTCGTCGAGCGCAGCGCCTACCAAGCTTACGGCGGGGCGGAGAGCAGCTACCGGCCCTCCAAGTGGGGGGACTTCCGCGAGGACTATCGCTTCACCGGCAAGGAAGAGGACGTCGAAGTGGGGTTAACTTACTTCGGCAAGCGCTTTTACAATGCGCTACTGCAGCGGTGGGTAAGTCCCGATCCGCTCGAGGTGCATGAGGTCGGGAGCGGAGAACCCAACGTCTACGCCTACATTTCTGGACAGGCGCTGAGGGGAACTGATCCCATGGGTCTCGAATGTGGGGTTGACGAAAGTTGCGCGGACGTGTCGGGGGCGGAAGCGACAAGCCAGTACGACGCATATGCCGACGACCTACAGCCAAATCAGTCATTCCCTGAGCCGCCCCCGCTGAACCTTGCATCGATTCCGAAGCCCGCTCGCCAAGGGGATTGTCACGGCGGTTGCGACGTGAACCCTCCAAATGCTGAGGCTCAGGACGCGTTCGAACACTTCGCCCTGAGCACTGCGGGGCTGGCGCTCGGTGCTGGATGCGCTGTTGCGGGTGGTGGCACTGGGTGCATGCTCATAGCCGGCGGGTTGTGGACCAGCCAAGCAACGGGAAGCCCCGACGCACCACAAGACGCCAAGGGCTCAAGTCAAGAGGCGGCAGTCTTTGGTGGCATGCTTGAGGGTGCAATCACGCCATTGCCCAAAACGGGCAGTCCCACCCTGAGCGGACGACTGAGACTGACGCCGGGCGGTGACACAGCAATCCGCAACGCTTCGAAGGTGAAGCCCTTGGAGGGACATTTTGACGTAGTCGGTCATGGTCTACCGGACGCTGTAATTGACGAGACTGGCGCGCTGCTGATCGTGATTTGGTGCGCGGTGATCTTGCACGCGCGCTGGGGTGGTTTGATTCGCGATCGCGGGCTGATGGCGATGGCCATCGCCGGGAATATCATCACTGCGTTTTCG
>CBINDO010000216.1:0-13946 GCA_966249405.1 uncultured bacterium
CGGTTGCCTTGACCATCTTGCCGTTGGGGCCGTCCCCTTTGCCGATCTTGCCGTGACACGACGAACACTGGCTACCCCACGTCGCCAGAGTCACCGGATCCAGACCTTTCGGAGGAGCTTCCGACGGCGTTGGTGTCGCGTTAACCTGGCCCGTTTGTTCGGCGGGTTTGCCGTTGTTGGTGTGGTCCTTGGGGGACCATTCGCGGACGTCGGCGGGGGCCTCTTGGCACCCCACCACGCAGCAAACGGTGGCCGCCTGCAGGACGGCAGCGACCACGACTCGAACGCCCGATGTTCGCCACGGCAAGGTCGCCAAACTCACTTGAACTCCGTACCTCCGCCGTTCACAGGAACCCCGCGATACGGTCGATTCTTGACCGCGGCGATCTTGAACTCGGTACGTCGATTTTGAGCCCGGCCGGCTGCCGTGGAGTTGTCCGCGATGGGCTTCTCTTGTCCGAAACCGACCGCCATCACGCGTTCGGCGGCGATCCCATTCGCGATCAACCACTGCTTGATGGCGAGCGCGCGCTCGCCCGACAGCTTGAGATTGGCTGCCGCTTGACCGACATTGTCGGTGTAACCTTCGATGCGCACCGTGCTGACGCGGGGGTTGTCGATCAGGAATTGCTTGAGTTGGTTGAGGATGACCTGGTTCTCCGGTGCCGGGCTCAGCACCGCCTTGCCGGTGTCGAAGACGACGTTGCCGGGGAGCAAGATTCGATCGCCCTCCGTGCGCACCTTGGCGCCCGGCGTCGGAGCCGGCGCAGGCTCCGTGGCGGGTGGCGTCGTTTGGGGCGGCCAAGTCGTCGGGATCGCCGTCGGCAACGTGGTCGGGATGGCCGTCGGTAACGTCGTCGGAATGGTAGTGGGCAGCGTCGTCGGTACAGCCGTGGGCGCGGGGGCCGCGGGCGTGGGTTGCGTGGACTGTCCGGGTACCGGCGTTGGGGCTGGTGCCGGCGTTGGACCCGCGGTCGGGGCGGCCGCGGTCGGCGCTGGCTGCTGATACGTCGGATACGCCGTTGGTGCGGGTTGCGTCGGGGCGGCCGACGCCGAAGGTTGTCCGGCGGGTGTGCCCGGCTGGTCCGCGCCGCCCGTGGAGCTCACGCTCGACTGGCAAGCCAGCATCACGAACATCAGGGATCCGGGGGACAAGCGGCCAATAAGTCGAAAGCTCATGAGTTTTCCTCCTAAACGTAGTGCGCTACTCGGGCTCGTTTCCAGGCGCCGGGCGGCAGGACCATACCGAAGGCGCCGGTGCTTGGCCAGATGCCGTTGCGACTGGTCTCCCGGGGAATCGCCACGCCAGACACCCGGTCGGACCGGTGCTGACACGTGCGCGCTTGCCACGTGTCTGGCAGCGTGATTCCTATAGGCTCGTGGCAGCCGAGTTCGTCCATCTTCACGTTCACAGCCAGTATTCGTTCCTGCTGAGCACGCTGAAGGTGAAGGAACTGCCGAAGGAGACGCACGCCCGCGGGATGAAGGCGGTCGCGCTCACGGACTCGGCCAACATGTTCGCGGCCGTACGGCACTACAAGGCCTGCAAGGGATTGGGGCTGCAGGCGATATTGGGCAGTGAGCTGAACGTCGCGCGCCCCGACAATTCGAAAGCCGTCGATCACCTCGTGATGTTGGCGTCCAACAACACCGGGTACGCGAACCTCATCCAGCTGGTTTCGGACAGTCACATCAAGCCCGCCGTCGAAACGTCGCCGAGCGTAGCTTGGGAGCGGATCGCCGAGTTCAGCAAGGGGATCGTGGCCACGACGGGGTGTCTGGGTGGCGTGCTCGCGCAACAGGTGATGGAGCAGGGCGAGGAGCGCGGCCTCGAGCTGCTCGCCAAGATGCGCGACGTGTTCGAGCCCGGGCACTTGTTCGTCGAATTGCAGGACCACGGGCTACCCGAGCAGCCGGTGGTGAACGGCATCATGACGCGGCTCGCGAGCCGTCTCGAGTTACCGCTGGTAGCGACCAACGACGTCCACTTCTTGAAGCGCGAAGACGGAACGGCGCACCTCTACCTCGAATGCATCCGACGCAATCGTCAATTTGCCGTCGAAGAGCAACACCATCACGGCCGCTTCGAGATGTATCTCAAGAGCCCCGACGAGATGGCGGCGTTGTTCGGCGAAGGGTCGGAGGCGATGCGCAACACGGTCCGCATCGCCGAGATGTGTCAAGGGCTGAAGCTGACCCTCGACCAACCGATGTTGCCGCGCTTTCCGGTCCCGGAAGGTCACACCATCGACAGCTACTTCCGCCACGTCGCCGAGGAAGGGCTCGAGAAACGTTTGGCCGAGTTCCGCGCCGTGGGTTTCCAGTTCGACGAAGCCAAGTACCGCGAGCGCCTCGAAATCGAGATCAACGTCATCATCGGGATGAAGTATCCCGGGTACTTCCTGATCGTTTGGGACTTCATTCGAGAAGCCAAGGCGCGTGGTATCCCCGTGGGGCCTGGACGCGGTTCGGGCGCGGGTTCACTCGTCGCGTTTTCGATGGCGATCACGTCGATCGATCCGCTGCCGTACGACCTTCTGTTCGAGCGCTTCTTGAATCCCGAGCGCGTGAGCATGCCCGACTTCGACATCGACTTCTGCATGTCGCGGCGCGACGAGGTGATCCAGTACGTCGCCGGCAAATACGGCATGGAGAGCGTTGGCCAGATCGCGACGTTCCAGAACCTGAAGGCGCGCAGCGTGATCAAAGACGTGGCGCGCACGATGGGCATGGCGGCGACGGACGCCCAGCGCATCGCGAGCTTGGTGCCGGAGAAGGGCCCCGGGCAGATGTGCACGATCCCCGAGACCCTCGAGATCGAGCCGAAGATGAAGCAGATGATGGAGGCCGACCCTCGGGTCGCCGAGCTCATCGAGCAGGCGGGTAAACTCGAAGGCCTCACGCGGCACGCGGGTATGCACGCGGCCGGCGTCGTGATCAGTGAGGGGCCGCTCTACCACCACGTGCCGGTGTTCGCGGGTGAAGGCTCGTACATCACTCAGTACGACAAGGACGACGTCGAGAGCGCAGGGCTCGTCAAGTTCGACTTCCTCGGGCTCAAGACGTTGACGGTGATCGACATCGCCCAGCGCCTGGTGAACGCGCGCCCCGACCGCAAAGGCGAACCGTTCGACATCGAGAAGCTGCCCCTCGACGACGCCCCCACGTACCAGTTGATCTCCAGCGGTGAAACGACCGGCGTGTTCCAGCTCGAGTCGAGCGGCATGCAGCAGTTGCTCCGCTCGCTCAAGCCCGACTTGTTCGAAGACATCGTCGCCGCGGTGGCACTCTACCGCCCGGGTCCCCTCGGCACGGGCATGATCGACGACTTCATCGGGGGCAAACACGGCCGTAAACCCATCCGCAAGCTCCACGACCTGGTCGACGGCGTGTTGCGCCCGACCTACGGCGTCCCCGTTTACCAAGAGCAGGTGATGCAGATCGCTCAGCGCCTGTCCGGCTACTCGCTGGGCGGCGCCGACCTCCTGCGCCGTGCGATGGGTAAGAAGAAGGCCGACGTCATGGCCGAACAGCAAAAGATTTTCGTTGAAGGCGCCGTTAAGAACGGCGTGAGCGCGGAACAGGCGGCGGCAATCTTCAAAGAGATCGAAGGCTTTGCGTCCTACGGCTTCAACAAGAGCCACTCTGCGGCCTACGCGCTGGTCACGTACCAGACGGCGTATCTCAAGGCCCACTACCCAGCCGAGTTCTTCGCGGCCTTGATGACCGCGGACAAGGACAAGATCGAGAAGGTGGTCCGCACCATCGCCGAAGCGCGGGCGTGGGGCGTGAGCGTGCTCTCGCCGGACATCAACGCCAGTGACGTCGACTTCACCGTCGTCTACAAGTATCCGGACGGCCGCGGTCCAGCGCGCGGACCGGACAAGATGAGGGACCGCCTCGGCCCACAAATTCGCTTTGGCTTGGGTGCCGTGCGCGGCATCGGTTCTTCGGCGCTCGAGGCCGTGCTCGAGGCCCGTCAGGGCGCCGGCGAGTTCACCGACTTGTTCGACTTTGCGAGTCGCGTCGACTCCAAACGGCTCAACCGCGGGGTGCTCGAAGCGCTGGTCCAGTGCGGCGCCTTCGACGTCTCACTCAACAAACGCGGCGTGACGCGCGCGCGCGCGATGGCCGCCGTCGACACCGCGCTTGAGCGGGCGAAACAGGCGAGCCGCGACCGCAACAGTGGGCAGGCGACGATGTTCGGCCTGTTCGAATCCGCGACGCCCAAAGACGCCAAAGGTGGCCTCGATAATTACCCCGAGGCCGAGGAGTGGGATCAGCTCGAGCTCTTGGCCAAAGAAAAGGGCGCGCTCGGGTGTTACGTCTCGGGGCACCCCCTGGACCGCTACGGGACCAAACTCGCGCGTTTGGGCGCGACCGACACGGATGCGCTCTCGAAGTGCGAGCCGTGGAGCATGGCCACCATTGCCGGCGTGGTTCACGGCTACCAGGAGAAGATGTTCCGAAGTGGTGGCGGCAAGGCGGCGTTCTTCGAGATTGAAGACATGCGCGGGCGCGTGAAGGCCAAGCTGCGAGGGGATCGCATCGACATGTACGGCCCGATCCTCAACTCGAGCGAACCTGTCCTCGTAAAAGGCAAGTTGAGCTTCCCGATGCAAGAAGACTCCGAGTCCAACGAAGAGGTCGAACCGACGATCCTCGTGGACGAAGCGGTACCGCTGTCGGATGCGGTGCGCGCGAACACGCGCTCGATTCGGGTCCGTTTGGACGCGACCGCACATGGGGGTGCCCGGTTCGAACGCCTGAGACAACTGCTCAGTGAGAACACGGGTGGTTGTCCGATCGAGCTTGTGCTGAACTTACCAGAAGGAGCCACGGCTCACCTGGCCTTGGACGAGTTCAAGGTCGAACCCAACGAGCGGATGTTGTCTGGTCTCGAGCGCCTCTTCGGGGGCTGTGTGGCGGAGCTCAGGTAGTCGAAGAACAACCTCATGAAAGACGCGCGCAGTGAACTCGTTCGCATCAACTCTCGGGGAGAGGTGCATGCCATTGGGTTGACCGCGAGTCAGCGGATGCGAACGCGAGAGGGGGCGTACCGCGTGTTGCCTTCACCGCAGCACGTCGTGTTCCTGAGGTACACCGGCGAGGACGGGCTGCGCGATCAGGAAGATGGCGCGATCGTGCGCCTGGCAGGAGAGGTGACGCGACCCGGGGGGTTGTGCGACGTCATCGGTCTCTTGGGCCAAACCGGGTGGCGCGGTGAACTCGCCGTGATGGACAGTCATGCGACGCGGCGCTTGTTCTTCGATCGCGGCAACATCGTCGGGGTCTTGACCAACGCCGAGAACGAGCGACTCGGCCAGGTGATGTACCGCTTCGGCGCGCTCACGGCCGAGCAGCTGCAGCAACTCGAGCACGGCATGGTCAATGCGAGTCGCCCGATCGGCGAACTCGCGGTCGAACTCGGCTTCGTGGCTCCCACCGACGTATTTCGACTGTTGCGCAAGCAGGTGGAAGAGGTGGTGCTCGGCGTGCTCACGGTCGACGATGGGACGTTCTTCTTCCTGGAGGGGTTCGACGACTCCTTGCTCGTGTCGCACCAGATCGTCAATGCCAACGCTGCGCTCATGGACGGCGTGCAGCGTTTCGACGAGATCAAGTACTTTCGCGACCGTATCCCGTCGAGTGAACACATCCCGAGCCAGGTGCAAGGCTACAACGGCGGAGTGCCAGCGGAATTCGACGCGACCTATCAGCTCATCAACGGCAAGTGGAGCATCGCGGAGCTCGGTCGCCAGTCGGGGCGTGGCGAGTTCGCGATCACCAAGGACGTCTTTTCGTTGCTGCGCCAGGGGTGCATCGCGCTCTCACCCCCCAAATCCGAGAGCAGCATTCAGGCGACGGTCGTGCTCGGCAACGAGGCGCTCCGCATCGTCCACCGGTATGCCGACGAAGCTGGCGTCGGTGGCTCCTTCAGAGACGCCCTCGCTTCATTTGCCAGCGGCGCCGGCCTCTACGACTTGCTCTTCCGCGGCGCCGGCCCGGCTCGCGACGGGACCTTGGAGCCCGACGCGGTTGCCGAAAACATCGAACTCGTCGACCCTGGGCAACCTACGACGACGTTGCGCCGCATGCTCCACGAATACCTCGCGTTCGCCCTGTTCAGCGTACAGCCAAAGCTGGAACCCGAGATCGCCAAACGCTGCGAACGGCAGGTCGCCGAGGTGCTGCAGAACCTCCAACCCGGGGGATGAAGTGCTCTCGCCGGGGCAGGGGCTCGGGCCGCGGTCCGGGCGATGGCTCGACCCGCGTCTTTGTGAGTTGAAGCAACTGCCGGGTTTCGAGTACAAGCCCCGGCCCTTCGGGTCGATAGCTCAGTCGGTCAGAGCTGTGGATTTTTAATCCATAGGTCGAGGGTTCGAATCCCTCTCGACCCACAGAAAACCAACGCGCGGAAGGAACCCTCGGCAAGCCCGGGGGTTCGCGTTTTGTTCTCGGGTTCAACGCGACAGTGGCAGCTCGAGCATCGCCAGTTCGGGTTTACCACACGCCGTGGCAAAGGCGCGTGCGAGGTCGTCCACGCAGCCATGACGAGCGGCGGGGTTCGGGTCGAGGGCGCGTCCCACTACCTCCGCGACCTCGACGGGGAGGTTCGGCGTCAACGTCGACAGCTTGGCGTAGCGGCGTTGTTCGATGGCGATCAGCGTCTCGGCCAGAGTCGTCACCTGTGAGAACGGGTTGATGCCCGAGAGCATTTCGAACAACATGACGCCGAGCGCGAACTGGTCCGTTTTTTCGGTCAACTCTTGGCGGCGGATCGCCTCGGGGGCCGAGTAGGCGGGCGTGCCTGCAAACTCGCTGCGCGTGGGATCGAGTTCGGAGTCGACGTCGCTGAGGACACACACGCCGAAGTCCAGCACCTTGGGGAACGGTTGACCCAGGTGGTCGGTCGATAGCAGGACGTTGGACGGCTTGAGGTCCAGATGCAGCACGTTGCGGCGATGGGCGTAACCGATCGCCGAAAGCAGGGGCATCATGAGCGTCAGCGTGAGCGGGACGGAGAGTCGCTTCTTGGTCTCCAGGAGCGTCCGCAGGTCGTAGCCTTCGATGTACTCCATCACGATGTACGGCGTCTGACCTTGCATGCCGACATCGAACACCGACGCGACGTGTGGGTGCTGCAGGCGCGCCAAAACCTCCGCTTCGCGTAGAAACCGCAGCCCGCTATTGACGTCGCCGCTCGTCCCGGTCGCGGCCTTGACCGCAACCATGCGCGCGAGGACGGGGTCGTGGCACAGATACACTGCCGCCATCCCACCTTCTCCCAAACACCGTTCCACCCGATAGCGCCCGAACTGGTGACCAGGCCCAACCAACGTTCGTGTGCCGCCGCCCATCGACGGCAGCGTCATGTGAGGGAGGGCGACACCGCGAGCGAGGGGGTCGTACGAGGAGATCAGGGTCATCGGATCGGACATGGAGGCGCCTCTGATCTCAGCTGAGCGGCACGGTCGCCGCGACCTGAAGCGTTCCCGACGTCCCCGGTTCAGGATTCCGCTGTTGGTGCGCGACTGTAAGCACTACGCCACGGTGGGTCCGCAGCGGTGCGGGCGAATGTTGTACGGCGCTCGAAGGACCATGTTAGCGTAAGTCAAACCACGTGGAGTTGTCTGTGATCCGACTGTCTTTTCGTTCGACCTTGGTGTGCTGTTCACTTTTGGGCTCGATCTCTGGTTGCGGCCAGGACGAGACCGTGTACTCCCCGAACGACCCGACGGATGAAGGTGACGGCGGTCAGACGCCAACCCCGCCGGTCACTCCGCCACCCACCGTAGCACCTACGCCGCCGACACCGCCCTCGGGCACGACCACCAAGCTCGGCACGGCGTGCACCGCCGACGGCGACTGTGGCACCGGTCTCCAGTGTCTCACCTCGACCGGGAGCGCGTGGCGTGGGGGCGGCGCTGCGCACGGATACTGCTCCGCGCCGTGTACGAGCGAGGCCACCTGCGATGCGTTGACCCCGGGCGCGCATTGCGTGCCGAATACCAACGGCGGGTCTTGCATGTTGGGTTGTGAGCCTGGCTCGGAGAACAACCCCAAGTGTCAGGGGCGCGAAGACGTCGCGTGTGATCTCGTGACCAACGAGACGGGACCGTTTTGCTCGCCGATGTGCCGCTCCGATGCCGACTGCGGAGGTCGCAAGTGCTTGATCGGGTCGGGCCTGTGTATCGACGCTCTGGCCGGCGACGATGAACTCGGCGCGAGCTGCGATCCAACTGCCGAGGAGACCTCGTGTAGCTCCGGAATGTGCGCTGCGGGCATCACGGATGGAACGGCGGACGCGGGTTACTGCTCGGGCGTTTGCACCTTTGGCTTTGGTGGTTGCGGAACCACTAGCCCGACCCCGGAAAAAGCCGGCGATGCGGCCTGTTTCCCGGCGTTCAGTGGTGCCGGCCGGGGCGACATCGGCCTGTGCCTGCAGACCTGCAACTGCGACGCCGACTGTGACGCCGACAAGTACGTGTGCGCTCAGATCCCTGGCGCCATGGAAGCGCTCGGAGTCGAGGGCTTCTGCTTCGAGTTCGATCTCGAGATTCCGACCGACAGTGACGTCGTCTTGGGGCTTGAGTGCGTCGAGCGCGACGCCGGCGGAGACGCCATGTCCCACGCCGACACCGGGACGCCCGACGCCGCCGACGGCTCGGACGGTGCGGCGGGCGACGGCTCGGCACCGTCCAGCACTGCTGGCGAGAGCGACGGCGCTGCGGACGGCGCGGTCGATGCGTCGGACGCCGGTTGAAGCCGTTGTATTTCGCATAAGCCCGGAACGGGACGACTATTTTCGGGGGCCTAAAGATTTTCCTACGCCGGCCGTTGCCAAGCGAGGGAGACCAAGTTTACACTCGGTCTCAGAGGTTTAGCTTGCCGGGGGGCATATGATTAAGACGTTGGGAAGTCGCGCATCCGAAGTGTCGCTCGGAGCAACTCAGAGTGCGCTGTTTTTGGGTTTAGGGGTTGTTTCGGACCTGGGCGTTGGCTGTGACGAGAGCCGGGCGAATGCCACTCAGGTGGCCGCCTCGCCGCTTCGTTGCGTCGCTGGCAGCTCTACCTTGGCCAAGACGCCGGATTCAGCGCCCACGGATTCGGAGCTCGGGCGCAGGCCGGTGGTTGCGGCCCACGTTCTGGTCTGTGACGACGAGACCCGGCTGGGAGATTTGACTGCCGGCTTGCTCGAAGAGTGCGGTTTTGCGGCTGGCTTCGTACCCTCCGCGGTCGAGGCGATGGCGTACCTCGAGGCGCACGACGACACTCGCGTCTTGTTGCTCGACGTCAATCTGGCGGGAGGGAAGTCAGCCCTCGATTTGTTGTCGTTCTTGGCAACTCGGGCAGAACGGTTGCGGGTCGTCCTCACGAGCGGTAGCGCTCGCCAAGAGGTGAAGTCGGAGCTCGCCCACCACCCGCTCGTCGTCGGCTACTTGGAGAAGCCGTACGCCGAAGAGGAGCTGACGGCTGCGATTACCAACGCTCTGGTCGTCGATTGAACGGCAGGTTCACCTCTAGCGCCGTCGACAAGCCCAGGAACCACCGGTTCCTGGGCTTCGTTCATTTGGCGGACGCCGCCGTTAGGCGTGTGACTTCGCACCCACCTGCCCCCGGAGTAGCGCCGCAGTGAGATAGCGCCGCAGTGAGACATGGCGGCATCTTGACACTTTTGGCGTCAGCCCGATGACGCAGCGTGGCCAACCTGCGCCGAACACCGGTGCAGTGGCGGGGCAGGCGGGCTCACGAACGGCACGACTCGTGCTTAGACGCGGGCATGCCCGTTCACCCGTTCCCGACCCGTCCGTCTCCCGCCGAACAACTGGTGCGTCGCGCGCTGCGCTTGCGAAGGCGAGGTGAAGCGCGACGTGCCCTCGTGGCGTTCCGCGAGGCCTGCGCTCACGACGAACACTGTGCCCGGACCTGGACGTTGTACGGCGTGTCGTGCATCGAGCTGGGCCGCAGCGCAGACGCCCAGGCAGCGTTCAGCCACGCCTTGTGGCTGAGGCGCCAAGCTCGCCAAGAGCGCCGTGCCGAAGTGCTGGAGGCGCTGATGATCCGTTACGGACTCGACCGTCAGTGCGCGTGATTTTCAGGAGAAGCTGACGGGCTGGCCCGTAGCCTCGAGCACGCTGGACCACAGGTCCCCGTTTGGATCGACCTGCTCGCGAGCTTTGGTCGCCAACCGCATCGGAACGTGAACGAAGCGGCCGTGCCAACGGCCGATGATCATCTCGGTGTTGCCGGCCATCGCCGCGTGCACGGCGTTGCGAGCCATGTTCCAACAGTAGACACTGTCGGAGGGAGACGCGGGGACGCTGCGGATGTGGTAACTCGGGTCGATGTATTTGAGGGTCAGCTCGACGCCGCGCTTCTTGAAGTACGCGGGCAGTCCATCGCGCAAGAGCACCCCGACGTCTTTCAGCTTCACGTTGCCGCTGCGGTCAGTCTCGCTGTCCGACTGGTGGAAGAGCTCCTGACCGGCGCCTTCGGCGACCACGATGACGGCGTGGCCCTTGCGGCTCAAGCGACGCTCGATGAACTGGTACAACCCGCGTTCGCCTTCGAGTTGGAGCGGCACCTCCGGGATCAACACGGCTTGCACGCCGCTGCACGCGAGGGCCGCGTGACAGGCGATGAAACCCGAGTGACGGCCCATCAACTTGACCAAACCAATGCCGTTGCGTGCGCCCCGCGCTTCGACGTGAGCGCTCTTGATCACGTCGACCGCGGCGCTGTAGGCGCTCTCGAAGCCGAAGCTGCGGTCGATGAAGTGGATGTCGTTGTCGATCGTCTTCGGGATGCCAACGACGGCGATCGGATGCCCCCGACGCTGCGCCTCTTGAGAAAACCGAACTGCCCCCCGGATCGTCCCGTCGCCCCCGATCACGAACAGCATGTTCACGCCGTAGTGGAGCAGACAGTCGACGACCTTCGACGGCTCCTGTTCACCACGCGAGCTGCCGAGCATCGTGCCGCCGTCGTTGTGGATCTGCGAAACCGTCTCGGGGTCGAGACGCAGCGGCGCGTGACCGTAGTCGAGCACGAGCCCTTCGTAGCCGTAGCGGAAGCCGAGGATCGACTTGACGCCGTAGCCATGCGCGAGTTCGAACACGAGGCCGCGGATTACGTTGTTCAACCCTGGGCATAGGCCACCACAGGTGACGATACCCGCGGTGATCTTCTCGGGTTCGAAGAAGATGTTGTTGCGCGGCCCGGCCAGCTCGAACGAGGGCAGCGTCTCCAAGCAGTCGCGATGACGCAGCAAGGTCGACATGTGGTCGTCGATCGGAACCCGGTCGGCTTCTCCCACGTACAGGAGCGCGCGCTCTCCCAGATGTGCCGCGACGGGCGACGGATACACGCACTTGCCAATGGTCGGGATCTCGACGTCGTCTGGTGTCAATGCGAGTGGGTCCCAGCGGTCCCCCGCGTATCGGGGATCGGGAAAGATGCTGGCAGGCGCGTTTTCGGTCGTGGACACGGTTTCGTATTCTACAGGTGGAAGGGGCAGGAGTCGTCAGTCCCGATGTGAGTCGTGGTCAGCGCCACGTTTCCGCTGTTGCACCGCGCGTTCACAATCCGGCAATGGTATGCCCGCGCGTCAGAGACGGCCCACATGTTAGTTCGACGGCTTCACGAGTGACGAGTCCTGACGATTCGCCGCCCCGTGTGCACCAGTCCAACGCGGCCCCGCAAGCAAAAACCGCAAAAGGGGCTTGTGGGGTCCGGTTCTGGAGCGGGAGACGGGATTCGAACCCGCGACCCCAAGCTTGGGAAGCTTGTGCTCTACCAACTGAGCTACTCCCGCGGAGGGCTCGTACAGTACTCGACGAGCCAAACGACGCAAGCCCAATGTTGGGGTTTGTCGTGCTCCCGGCTTCAGGGGCCGTTGAACGCGACGTACACGGTCGGGACGAGCGCCCCCAGGGCCACCAGCACGATGCCGCGCCCCCAGAGCCCCTTGCGCCCAGGGATCATGAACAACCCGGAGAGCGAAAGACCCAACAACACGACGGCGTAGGCGTCCGCCACGTACGTCCAGGCACGTTTCCCGCGGTTGAGGTGCAACCAGTTTGCGGCGCGGAGCAACAGGCGCGGTGACTGACCCTCTTGGACGACGCGACCGTTCGCCGCGACGAACAGCGACGAGTCGGCCAAAGTGATCTGAAGCTGATCGGGTGAGACACGGTATACCGAGGCAGGCACCTCGGACACTTCGAGTCGTTCGAGGACTACGCGCGCGAGCTCCGCATCACCGAGACCCGGGGGCAGCTCCAAGTGATGTTCCCGTTGCAGCTGGGTGAAGTTCGGGTCCCAGTCTTCCAGGTGGTTAACCGCGAGCCCGCTGACGGCATAGATCAGCGTCAATCCCACCACGAGGTAGCCCGCGTCGCGGTGTACGGCGCGAATCACGGCGCGCACCTTTCCTGGCAGGCGTAGGCCAGTTCGCGCGCCGTCTCCGCGCGGCGGTTGATTGCCGCTCATCCGTACCGCTCTTCTTTCCAAGGATCGGCGTGGTTGTGGTAGCCGCGTTTCTCCCAGTATCCGGGTTCGTCGCGGCTGGTGAACCGCACGCCAGTGACCCACTTGGCACTCTTCCAGAAGTAGAGCTCGGGCACCAATGCTCGCAAAGGCGCGCCGTGCGCACGGCCTAGAGGTCGGCCATCGTGTTCGAAAGCGAGCAGTGTGTTCTGCGCCAGCGCTTGGTCGCGCAACACGTTCGCCGTGTAGCCCGCCGAAGCCTCGAAGACCGCATGTCGCGCCGAGTCTTTCACACCAGCGCGTTTGGCGAGCTCACTCACGCGGACGCCCTTGAAGCGGGCGTCCAACATGGACCACCCCGTGACGCAATGCACGTCGACGGTCAGCTCGACCGTCGGCAGGGCGAGCAACTCACGGAACGACAGCGATACCACCTCGTTCACTTCGCCCGACACGGTGACCGTGAGCTCGGAGGGGTCGGGGTTGCCCGGAACACCGCCCATGGGTTTGAGCCGCTCGATGACGCGTTGGCCTGGCGGCAGCCGTGGACGTCCGTCGGCTCGGGTTTGCGCCCTGGCCTCACGGGTCAGCTCGTCGTTGAAGAAGTAGAGTCCGCCGAGTACGGCAATGACCGACCCGGCTGCGGCTTGGCGCACGAAGACGCGACGGGATGTTCGCTCGGAGATGTCCATGGCACCTTTTGGTTGGGGGAGGTCGACCACTTGCGCGCACGCGTTGGGGCCGAACCATTCAGCATACGCCGGCTCGCACCACACGGTTACGCCATGGGCAGGGTTAGGGCCCGGGGTGCCGTTCCGCAACCCGAAGCGACCGCCCGGGTTGGAACACTTCAGTAGCTGCGTTCGCGCAACGCCCGCGGGACCAACGGGCTGGGGGGAGCGCTCGTGATGAGCCAAAGCTGGTGTGCAGCGCGCGTCGCGGCAATGTGGAGCAAGTGTCGCGACTCGTCGTCGGCGGGGTAGGTGGCTTCACTCACGTCGACCAAAACCACGTAGTCGAACTCCAGGCCTTTGACCTGTCGTACGTCGGTGACGTCGACCCCGGGTTTGAACACGAAGTCTTGGTCGGCGACGCGCCGCACTCGCGGCAACTCCGCTTTCGCCAGACCCTGGTAGAAGACCTCGGCTTGCTCCGGGTGCCGGGCGATGACGGCGACCGAAGAGCGCGGTTCGTTGAGCAGCAGTTCGCGCAATGCCTCAGCCAAAAAGCCCACGGCTTCGCCGTTGTCGGCGAAGCGAAACAGCTCGATCTCCGCGCCGTGGCGCGTGGCTTCGGGCGGCGGATCCTCGGCGAGGTGACCGAGCACGTCGCGCGCGAAGGCGAGGATCTCGGCCGTCGAGCGGTAGCTCAAGCGAAGGGGCTCGACGGCCACGTGCGGCATGCCGAGCTCTTCGAGCGCATGCGCCCACCCCACAACGCCGTTGTCCATGTAC
>CBINDO010000217.1:0-13788 GCA_966249405.1 uncultured bacterium
GCCATGGGAGGCAGAGTCGATTCCAGCCTCACCTTTTGCACCTTGGGCAGGTTGAGATGCATCTGACGACTCCGCCACGGCTGCGTCCTTAGACGATGCGCAAGCGCTCAGTACGGCCCACGTTCCAAGCAATAGACCCTTCATCGATGCAGCCTACACGTGCACGCCGCGTTTGCCACCTGCGATCGACGGAGTGACGAGACATCGCCTCGCCCGAGCGAAACCCGGCAGCAGAGACCACGCCGCAGGCCGGGTTCGGACGCAGCTCGCGCGAGACCGTCGTGGTGCTCGCGGCGGAGGGTAGCAAAGGCGAGTTATCCTGCGAACCTGGCCCGACCCAGCCGGCTCGCTCGCCTCCGGAGTCTGGAACGGAGCGCCACGACTAACGATGCCGTTAACCATATCCAAATATCCGCTCGACGGTGACCCGCCGAAACGGTGCAGCCTTCGCCGTTCGAAACGTCGTCCACGGCAGTCAATTGCTCGCAGGCGCTAGCGTCCAAGGCCGCCGGCACGAAGCCCGGCTCGGAGCACTCGAGCGATTCCAAGGGCGGGTAGAGCGCGCAGATCCCGTCGATGTCGTCTTGGGTAAGCTTGCGACCAAAAAAGTCAGCAGCCGTTTCGTAGTTGGCCTCCATCACGGTGTCGACGTGTTGAGAATGCGCGAGGCCCAGAACGTGCCCTGCCTCGTGTAACGCAACGGCGCCGACGACGATTGGGTAGTTCGCCGGGTTGTTCTGGTGTTCGCGGAGGATCTTGTTGAGGTTGAGCTCGACGTCGGAGTCGAATATCTCACCGTCCTGCGTGTTGTATCGACTCGAGGCGTAGCCCACGGCGCCGGGATCTCGGTCCCAACGCGTAGCCAAAGACCAAACCGACAAGTTCGCCGTCGGCTCCACTTCGCAGAAGAATCTGCCGTGGCTGTCGACCAGGCCGACCCCCTGAGCCGAAAAACCCGGGTGTGTTCCCCCGCCGCAGTCTGCGAACTGCCACACCTTGAATGCGTCTTCGACGATGTCGCGGAACTCTTCCGCTTCGACTCCGAGCGCGCTCGCGTTGAGTCCAGAGACGCCAAACGTGAGACACTTGCTACCCCAGAACAATTGGTGCCCCTCGACGATGCACGTGTCGACGGTTTCGCACTCCTTGGGCACGAGCGCGGGGTCTCGTTCGGCTTGTGCAGGCGTCACGTCTTCGCACGTCCGTTGCGGACAATAAGCTTGCGCCGGCGTTGCGGAGCCGAGCCACGCGACGAGGACGGTCGGGCCAAGTCGGAGAAAATGTTGCGCGAAGGAGCGTTGGGGCATGACTTGGGCCAGTGTAATGCATCTCTTGGCGCCGACCACTACGTGACCGCGCTGGCAGACTTCGAACTAAGTCGACTTCGGTGTCCGTTGGGAAACAAACCTGCGACGCTGAGTTGACTCGTTCCAAATCTTTCCCATGGTTGGCACATGGACGCTGCAGACGCATCGGTACCCTCGGCTCATGATGACCCGCTGCTCCAACCGCTCCAAATCCAACACCACTCCATCTTCCACTACTCTGCGTGCTGCGATCACCGCTCTCACCGTGTTCACCGCTCCCACCACCCTGTTGGCCGCCCCGTTTTCTCCCGGGAACGTCGTCGTCTACCGCGTTGGTGACATCGGTGGAAGTCCGCTAGTGAACACCGGCGCTCCGGTGTACCTCGACGAGTTCACGCCGACAGGCGTACTCGTGCAAAGCCTGGCGATGCCCCCCGTCGCCTCAACTCCGCACAACGCACTCATCGCCAGCGGAACGGCGACCTCGGAAGGTATGCTCAGTCGCACGGCGGACGGCCGTGCGCTGGTGCTGACCGGGTACAATCGTGCTTTGGGTGGCACCGGCAGCTTGGCGTCGACCGCCAGCAACACGGTGCCGCGAACCGTCGGTTTGGTCGACTTCGCGGGCGCCATCGATACCACGACGGCACTGACCGACTTCTCCGACGGCAACAATCCACGCAGCGCAACGAGCATCGACGGCACATCGTTCTTCGTTGCCGGAGGTGCTGGCGGTTTGCGTTCAGCGACGCTCGGCGCGTCCACCTCGACGCAGCTCAGCGCGACCGTGACCAATCTCCGGCAGGTGAGCCTGTTTGGGGCCTCGAACGATGTGTTCGTTTCTTCGGGGTCGGGCAGCGTGATCCGCATTGGCAAACTCTCCGGCTCTACGCTGGTTAACGAACCGGGGATCCCCAACTCCGGAACCAGCCCCTACTCTTTCTTCTTCGCCGACTTGAACGGCCTCCCGGGGGATGACGTCCTCTACGTTGCGCTCGACGACACGGGCGCTCTCAGCAAGTATTCTCTGGTGGGTGGCTCGTGGGTCTCCAACGGTGTCGTTGGAACCGACCAAGACTACCGTGGCTTGACGGGTGTCGTTTCCCAGGACGGCGTCGTGACGCTGTTCAGCACCCGCCTGGGAGGCAGCGCAGGTGCCGGCGGAGGTGAACTGGTAACGCTGGTCGACAGTAGCGGTTATGCCGGCACGTTCACCGGCACGCCTACGGTCCTAGCCATTGCAGCTCCGAACACCGCCTTTCGCGGCGTTGCGCTCGCACCTGAGGCACCTGCCGCGACGTGTGGCAACGGTGAGCTCGAAGCAGGCGAAGCCTGTGACGATGGCAACACGGTCTCCAACGATGGGTGTTCTGCGACGTGCGTCCCCGAAGAGTGTGGCGACGGCATAACACAAGCCGGTGAGCAGTGTGATGACGGCAACATTGCAAGCAACGATGGCTGCGACGCAACATGCCAGCTCGAGCAGGCGCCCTCGCAAGTGCCCGTCGCGCCGTTGGGCGCCTTGTTTGGCTTGGCAATCGCGTTGGCTGGTGTAGGCGCTAGTGCAGCCCGCAGGCGCGCGTAAAGTTGGACCAAAAGTGAATCAGGGGGTGCTATGGGCGCCCCCCCGCGCGAACGAGCGTGCCAGAGGCCAATGACGAGCAACAAGCTTCCCCCCAGCGCCGCGAAAGCCGGCGGAAGCAACGGAAACGCCGTGGATTAACACTGAGGTTCCTGCGAACGAACATCAGGTGTTGAGCCTGGCCCGCCGTGTAGTCGTAACACTCCGTCTCGACCTGCTGCGCGAACGCGATGGTTGGTGCGTGAACGAAGGACACTATCCACACCCGCTTTTGGAGCGAAAGCCACATATGCCGACGCCTAACAAATGCGCGGCAACCGTGCGCAGGTGAACACCGTTCGTCACATACTCGCAACGCTCGGCGCCGCGAAACCGAATGCTCGCATGCCCGTTCGTCTCACCGTATCGAGAGGAGGCCGGCAGCGTGCTCGACGAACCCCGGATGCGCGCTGTGGCGCATTTGCAACCATCGGGGCGAACCGCCACTTGGTGCGGTCCCTGCAAACCGTCGCGCTCTCTCGAGATGGACGAGACGTGTCTGCGGGTGTTAGCGTCCCGTGGGCTTCAATGAGCTCGCGAGAGCATGATTGGAGACTCGGTTGCACTGTTTCCGTCGGGACGGCGTTTTCCGCGCTCGTACGCCCATGCCCTGACGGCGCCCTGCCAGACAACTGCCACTCATGACGACCAGTAGCATCCAGTTTCAGCAGATTGCGAGGCAACGCGCTCGAGCGTTGGCCATCGTCTCTCAGCAACTGTCTCACTTGATGGACGGTGGCGACGTGATTGGCACGTTCGTGACTCACGCTGTCGAAACCATCGGCGCCAAGAGCTGTTCGGTATACCTATTGGCCGGCCCCGGCCAACGCCGACTGGACCTGGCTTACGGTGGGGGCACTCCACCGGCAGAGCGGCCCGCCACGATCGACCTCGACGGTCCTCCCGTGCCCCTAACCGTCGCCGTCCAGTCTGGTGAAGCGGTGTGGCGCGAAAACTCAGCCAGCGCTGCTGTGGGGTTCCCGCCGTTGAAGGACGTGAACTTTCCGGGAGCCGTAGCTGCCGTCCCGTTGTACGTCAACGGAGCCCCCGTCGGCGCGGCAGCGTTCACCTTCGCCGGCCCCAGAAATTGGGACGAGGACGAGCGGGAGTTCCTCACCACGGTTTGCACGCAACTGGCTGCTGCACTCGAGCGGGCTCGCTTGTTCGCGGCGGAGAGGCGCGCGCACGCGGCGCTGTCGAGGCGAACAGAAGAGTTGCGCCTGCTGGTGGAGGTCGGGACGTTGCTGTCGTCCTCCCTCGACTACGAAGCGACCCTCCGTCAGCTGACGGAGCTGTTGGTCCCCGTGATGGCAGATTGGTCCGCGATCGACGTGCTCGACGAGGCAGGGCGCATCTGCCGACTGGCAGCGTTCCATTCGGATCCGCGCAAAGTCGCGTTCGTGAAAGACATCGAGCGCAAATACCCCAATGACCCGAACGCACCGCGAGGCGTGCCCAACGTCCTAAGGACAGGCCAAACGGAATGGTTCGCAGTGATACCAGAAGAGCTGTTGGTGGCTGCCGCGAAAGACGAGCAACACCTGGAGCTGATCCGCGGTTTGGGCCTGCACTCCTACGTATGCGTCCCGCTCAAAGCTCGTGGACGCATCCTGGGTGCACTGTCTTTGGTATACGCCGAATCGAACCGCCAATACACCTCGGAGGACGTCAAGTACGCCGAGGACTTGGCGCTTCGAGCTTCATTGGCCATAGACAACGCCAAATTGTACGAAGAACAGGTCGCGGGGCGTTTGGCCCTAGAGCGACAGGCACGGCAATCGTTGCTCATCGGGGACATAGGCTCAGCGTTGAACCAGGGCCCGCACCTGCGCCAAGCGCTGCAGCATTGCACCGAGACGTTGCTCGGGCGATTGGGCGTCGCCGCCGCACGCATCTGGACGTGCCGTGCCGGGGAGAACATGCTGGAACTCCAGGCGAGCTCGGGCGGGTGCGGGCAGCCGAGTTCAGCGACGCGCCTCCGGGTGGGCGAGTTCGAGGTAGGGCTCGTAGCTCGAGACGCCCTGCCTCGCGTGCTGAGCGATGTGGCCGCCGCGGGCCGAGCAACGGATCCGGACTGGTGCACCGAGGCGGAGCTGCGCGCCTTCGCAGGTTTACCCCTGTGCGTTGACGGCAAGCTCGTTGGCGTCCTGGCGATCGCGGATCGCCAAGCCATCGAGGACGACCTGCGCTGCAGCTTGTCCGCAGTCGCCGACATGATCGCCATGGGAATCGACCGGGCGCGCGCGGAGGAGCGTGCACTCGCAGAGCGCGATACCTTGGAGGTCTTGAACGAAGTGGGTCGTTCGCTGGCCGCGCAGTTGGATCAAGAAAAGCTGGTCCAGTCCGTGACCGATTATGCCACTCGCCTGGCAGGGGCCGGCTTCGGGGCGTTCTTTTACAACGTGTTCAACCCGAGCGGGGAGTCCTACTATCTCTACGCCATCTCTGGCGTGCCCAAGGAGGCGTTTTCGAAGTTCCCGATGCCGCGCAACACCGGCGTGTTTGCCCCCACCTTCGCTGGTGAGGGGCCCGTGCGCGTCGATGACATCAGGAAAGACCCTCGTTACGGGCACAACCCACCGTATCACGGAATGCCGGATGGACACCTGCCCGTGGCCAGTTACCTCGCGGTGCCGGTAGTCTCCCGTGGCGGCAACGTGATCGGCGGACTGTTTTTTGGTCATTCGCTCCCCGGCGTGTTTACCGAGCGCCACGAAGCTCTGGTCGTTGGCGTGGCCGCCCAGGCCGCCATTGCGATGGACAACGCGCGTCTCTTCACGGACGCGCAAGGTTTGATCGCGCAGCTGGATCGGAGCAACAAGGAACTCGATCAGTTTGCCTACGTGGCGTCGCACGACCTGAAGGCGCCCCTGCGCGGGATCTCCAGCTTGTCGCAGTGGATAGAGGAGGACCTGGGAGACGCTGTCACACCGAATGTGCGCCAGCAGCTTGGTCTACTCCGCAACCGCGTGCAGCGCATGGAGGGGTTAATCAACGGTATTCTGGACTACAGTCGAGC
This sequence comes from uncultured bacterium, assembly GCA_966249405.1. Taxonomy (GTDB): domain Bacteria; phylum Myxococcota_A; class Polyangia; order Polyangiales; family Polyangiaceae; genus SZUA-265. The sequence goes on from CBINDO010000217.1 coordinate 5,948, forward strand.
GGGGCGAGTGCGCGGTAGACCCGAACTGGTGGACGTCGGTAAGCTATTGGCCGAATGCCTCGAATTGCTCCCCGTCCCCGCAGCGGGCGTCGTACGGGTGGCGGAAGGCATGCCGCGCCTGATGACCGAGCGTGTACCCTTACAGCAGGTCTTCTTGAACCTGATTGGCAACGCGCTGAAACATGCCAAGCGCGACGACCCCCACGTCACGATTGACGTTCGGCAGCATGACGCCGACTTCGAGTTCTCGGTAACGGATAACGGACCCGGCATCGCGCCGGAGTTTCACGAGCGCATTTGGGGCATCTTTCAAACCCTCGAGCCGAGAGACACCGTCGAAGGGACGGGTATTGGGCTCTCCATCGTCAAGAAGATCGTCGAGAGCCGGGGCGGCCGAGTGCAGGTCGAATCCAATCCAGGAGCGGGGGCCACGTTTTCCTTCAACTGGGCCAAAGACGAGAAAGCAACAAACCGTGTCTGATAACCAACTAGCCATCGTGCTCGTCGAGGACGACGCCATAGACGTGATGAACGTTCGCCGCGCCTTCGCCAAGAACAATCTCACCAATCCCATCCACGAAGCTCAGAACGGTCTGGCGGCGTTGGAGTTGCTCCGCCGCGGAAGCTTGCCACCGCGTCGGCTGGTGCTGCTCGACCTGAACATGCCCAAGATGAGCGGCATCGAATTTCTACGAGAGTTGCGGGCCGACCCTGTCTTGAAGGCGACTTCTGTAGTCGTGTTGACGACGTCGAACGAGGAGAGGGACAAAGTCGAGGCCTACAACTTCAACGTTGCTGGTTATCTGCTCAAGCCAGTCACCTTTCCGAGTTTCGTCGATCTGATGGCCACGCTGAACAAATACTGGGCCCTCGTGGAAATGCCGTGAAAGATCTGGTCAAGCAACTCACCGGGCTTCGGCTGCTCATCGTCGATGACGACGTCATCGATCGGACGAGTGTGCGCAGGGCACTGGCCTCTGGTGGGGTTTCTGCCGAGATTGTCGAGGCGGCGAACGCTGCGGCGGGCGTCCAATTGCTCGCGACCAGTGACTTCGACTGCGTGTTTCTGGACTTCAACATGCCCGGCCACAATGGCCTTTGGGTGATTCAGCAGGTGCGCGCAAAAGGACTTCGAGTACCGATAATCGTATTGACGGGCTCGGGCGACGAGAGCACCGCCGTCGAATCGATGAAAGCCGGCGCCACCGACTATTTCTCGAAGGCGGCCATCACCCCAGAACGCGTGGTAATTAGCCTGCGTCAAGCGCTGCACATCGTCAAAGTGGAAGCCGCGCTGCGGCAGAGTGAGCAACTGGCGCTCCTCGCGGTAGAGGCGACCCAACTCGGAACCTGGGCCATGGATCCCGACACGAACCGCTTGGAGCTGTCCATGCGGTGTCGCGAGTTGCTAGGCATGCGTCCCGAAGAGCCCGCGACCTACGAGCGATTCCTGGATGCGCTTCACCCCGAAGATCGCGAACGGACCCGCGCGGCGGTGAGTCTTGCGCTCAGCCGCGATGCGGGCGGCGGGTACGACGTCGAGTATCGCACCGTGTCTGCGGAAGACGGCCGTCAGCATTGGGTGCGAGCCGTGGGGCGGGTGACCTTCGACACCGATGGACGGCCCATGCGTTTCACCGGTACGGTGCAAGACGTCGGCGAGCGCAAGCAACTGGAAGTTCAGCGCGCTAGACTGCTCGAAGCAGAACGCCGGGCACGTGAGCAAGCCGAGGCAGCCATCCGCCTGCGCGAGGATCTGGTTGCCGTGGTGTCTCACGATCTCAGAAATCCGCTCTCGAGCGTGTGTATGAATCTGGACGTTCTGCGGCAAATCCTAGCCAAGGATAGAGAGGCCCAGCCGTTGGCGTTGAAGTCTCTAGACTCGATCGCACGGTCCACCGAGCGCATGAAGCGCCTTATCTCGGATCTGCTGGACATGGCAGCCATCGACAACGGCGCCATTGCTCTACGTAAAACGCCATGTGACGCCACCTTGCTGCTCCAAGAAGCGCGAGACATGTTTCTGCCGATGGCCACTAGCAAGCGGATCGAACTCGACATCGCCGAAACACCCGGAGATCCAGCGCTAAACATCGACAAGGAACGGGTGTTGCAGCTGTTCTCCAACCTGATCGCCAACGCCATCAAGTTCACCGGGGAGCACGGAAGGATCAGCTTGAGTGCTCACCCCATGGACTGCAGTATCGAGTTCCGCGTCGCTGACACGGGCCAAGGGATCTCACCCGAGCACATGCCTCAACTTTTCGACAGGTATTGGCAAGCGAAACAGGACGGTCGCTTGGGCGTGGGGCTGGGCCTTACGATCGCCAAGGGAATCGTGGAAGCACACGGGGGCGCGCTCGTGGCTGAAAGCGTCGTGGGCGCGGGCACTACCTTTCGCTTCACGCTGCCGCGCACTTGAGAGCGAGAAGCAGCAGCTTCGCCTCCGGTGCCCGTTGCGAACGGCTCCGCCAGCTATGGTGCAGAATGCCCCGCTGTGATGGAAAACCGCCGCGCGGCTCCGTCGTGGGCGGTCCTCCGAAGCATCGAGTTCCGGTATGCTGCTCCTCATAGAGCCGAAATATGGAACAACACGTTCATCCAACCGGCGACGTGCCAAGCGGTAGCTTGCTCGAGGTGTTCACCCCTCGACAAGTGTGCATGAACTTCGAATCCGACGTCATTGCGCTTCATCTGGTGTCGGACGCGCTCATCGCACTTGCCTACTTCTCGATCCCGTTTGCGTTGGTGACGTTCGTGCGCAGGCGAAAGGATTCGTCGTTCAACTGGGTGTTCTGGTTGTTCGCGCTGTTCATCGTATTGTGTGGGACAACCCACCTCTTCGACATCGTCGCGATCTGGAGCCCGGTGTATCGCCTCGATGGCTGCGTGAAGGCAGCAACGGCCGTCGCGTCGTTGGGTACCGCGTTTTGTCTGTGGCGGATCTTGCCGGCGGCGCTTGCCATCCCCTCGGTGGAGTCGCTTCAACGGGCCAACGAAGCGCTGGCGGCAGAAGTGGCGCAGCGCAAACACGCCGAAGAGCAGCTCGCGTCGATGAACACGCTGCTCGAGCAGCGGGTTCGGCAACGTACCACCGAGCTCGAGTCGCTGCTCGTGAGTGCGCCGTTAGGCATCGCGGTGTTCGATCGCGCCTATCGGTACTTGCGTGTGAACTCCGTGCTGGCGGGTATCAACGGGCTCGCTGCCGAGGACCACGAGAATCGAACCGTCGCTGAAGTGGTGCCAGCCAATGCATCGGCGGTTGAGCCCGTCATCGAGCGCGTGTTCGTCACCGGGAACGCGATCGCGAATCTCGAGATCGAAGGGGAGACCTCGCAACAACCCGGCGTTCGCCGACACTGGTTGACGGGCTTCTACCCGATCCGTGGGGGCGCAGACGAACAGGTGACGGCCGTCGGCGCGTGGGTGGTAGAGATTTCCGACTTGAAGCGGGCGGAACGCGAATTGCGCGACAGTGAGCAGCGCTTCCGCGCGGTAGCCGAGGCCGTGCCCGGACAGCTCTGGACGGCCACGCCCAACGGTGACGTCGATTTCGTGGGCCCGCTGCTCTCGCGCTTTACGGGATGTCCTGCACAAGCACTCGCCGGTTGGGGCTGGACTAGCGTCATCCACGAAGAGGACAAAGCATCGGTAGTGGCGGCGTGGCAACGAGCGCTGGAGAGCGGCGAGTCCTACTCGGTGGACCTTCGCATTCGCAGCAGCGATGGGAGCTACAGGTGGTTCCGAACCCAAGCCTCGTGCCAGCGCAACGACTCAGGGCGCATCGAGCGTTGGTTCGGCTACTCGAGCGACGTCGAGTCGATCAAAGCGGCCGAAGAGAACTTGCGGCGCAGCGAACGCCGCGAACGCGAAAGAGCCGAGGAGCTCGCAGCGATCATGCGTACCGTGCCAGCCGCGGTGTGGATTTCCCAAGACGCGCACTGTGAGACAATCATCGGAAACCCGGGTTCGTACCGGTTGACGCGCATGGCCGAAGGCGAGAATGCCTCTGCAAGCGCGTCCGACCCTTCACGCCGTCAGTTTCGTGAGTTCCGCAACGGCCAACCTCTCTCCGCCAGCGAGCTCCCGATGCAGGTCGCCGCCAGAGAAGGCCGAGACGTATTTGGGGTCGAGTTGGACTTGGTCTTCGACGACGGTACGGTGCGCTACATTTACGGTGGAGCCAGTCCGCTTCGGGACGGCGCGGGGAAAGCGCGCGGCGCCGTTGGCAGTTTCATCGACATCACGGAGTTGAAAGAAGCAACGGACGCACTCCGGGTTCGTCAACGTGAACTCCAGGCTCTCGCCGACAACAGTCCAGACGTGTTGTCGCGGTTGGACCGGAACCTGAAACACGTGTTCGTGAACCACGCGGCCGCGCGGGCCACCGGCCTCCAAGTATCCGACATCATCGGCAAGACGATTCACGAGCTAGGTCTTCCGGCGAGTGACTGCGACCGCTTGGAGGAAGCAGTTTCGGACGTCTTCGAGTCCGGCAAATCGCGTACTTTGGAGCTGATGTACGCCGGGCCGCGGGGCGACCGGTCTTACGTGACGCGGCTGGTTCCGGAGCGAGAACCGGACGGCACGGTGACACACGTTTTGGCCGTCACCACCGACATCACCGAGCAGCGCCAGGCCGAAAGAGAAGCGCGCAAGCGAGCCAGCGAAGCCGAGGAAGCCAAACGAATACTGCAAGGAATCATGGACCACGTGCCAGAAGGCATCGCCGTCACGATCGACCGAGAGGCGTCGATTCGTATGGTGAGCCGCTACGGCGCTGCCCTCATCGGGCGGCCTCCAGAGGCACTGGTCGGCACGCTGGAATTCGCACGACCCGAGGCATGGAATCTTCGTCGCCCCGAAGCGGAGGGGCGCCCCGCCGCGCACGATCTGCCGTTGAGCCGCGCCGTGCTCCAAGGAGAAAACGTCGTCAACGAAGAGTGGCTCATCGAACGGGACGACGGCATGGCAATCCCCATCTCTTGCAACGCGGGACCGATTCGGGACGCCCGCGGCACCATCATCGGGGGAGTGATCGCCTTTCGGGACATCACCGTTTTGCGAACGGCGCTGTCCGAACTCCGAGAATCGAATCGTCGTAAAGACGAGTTCTTGGCAACGCTCGCCCACGAGCTGCGAAACCCGTTGGCCCCGCTGCGCAGCGGGCTCGATCTCTTGAGCCTGGACCCGCCTCCGGGGAGCAAACGCGTCCTGACGATGATGACGAGACAGCTCGGTCAGATGGTTCACTTGATCGACGACCTGATGGACGTATCTCGGATCACGAGCGGCAAAGTCGTGCTGCGCCGAGAACTGGTGTCTCTGCAGAGCATCACGGACATCGCACTCGAGTCCGCTCGGCCAGCGATCGATGGCGCGAAGCACTCACTGGAAGTGGTGGCTCCCGATTCCCCCATCTGGGTGGACGGCGACGTGACCAGACTCGCGCAAGTCGTCGGCAATCTGCTCAACAACGCTTCCAAGTACACGCCTCCCGGCGGCAAGATCTCGGTTGAGCTGGAGTCTCGAGACGACAGAGCACTCCTGCACGTCTCGGACAATGGCATAGGCATACCCGCAGAAATGCTGGGGCACGTCTTCGACATGTTTGCGCAGGTGAATCGAAACCTCCATCGGTCGCAGGGCGGGCTCGGCATCGGACTGGCGCTGGTAAAGCGCCTGGTCGAAATGCACGGGGGCACCATCTCCGTCCAGAGCGCGGGTGTAAATCGAGGCAGCACGTTCACCGTTTGCCTGCACTTGGCCTCAGCCGTGGGAGCGAACGCGGCAGAGCCCAACGTCGTCACGCTCGACGCGGCACCCTTGCGGATTCTGGTCGTGGACGACAACCGCGACGCGGCAGAATCACTATCGATGTTGCTCGAGCACAGAGGGTACGCTGTTTGTACGGCGTTCGACGGTCCAAGTGCACTGAACAAAGCCGCCGAAGCCATGCCGGATGTCGCGATTTTGGATCTGGGAATGCCCGGAATGTCGGGCCATGATGTCGCACGCGAGCTCGTGAGGCGCTTTGCCTCACCACCGCTGCTGGTTGCTCTCACCGGTTGGTCGAGTGCTCTCGATCGCGAGGTGACGAAAGCTGCTGGCTTCCAGCATCATCTCACCAAGCCCGTAGACTCGACTCTGCTTCTGCACCTCCTTACCGAGACCGCGGCTCGATTGGGTCAACGCCTGCCGGAGAGCGCATAAACGTCGCAGTGTCGCCAAGCAATGCGCAGCAGTGCCATCATAACTCGGCTCTCGTGGTCGACACGCATGACCTGACGGCCGTCATCTCGGCTCGGCCCGCGTGTGCCAGACTCCGGTCAATGGCCTCTCATCTGCGTCCATACACGCGCTTTCTGACACGCCGACCCTCACTAATACTGACGTCGACCTTGTGCGTCGCGTGCTCGGCCGAGGGCAATTCGCTCGGCGATGGCAGTCTGACCTTCGGCCCCGTCTCTGGCGCCGACCGTCCTGCCGCCATCCCCATTGGCCCGGCACCAGCTCCGAACCCTGAAGACGCACTCATCGTTGGAGGGGTCGTCGGAGGCAATCAAAAGGCCACTCCTATCGGCTGTGGGGATGGAAAGCTCGCAGATGACGAAGCGTGTGACGACGGCAATCTCACCCCAAGTGATGGCTGCAGCGCCGACTGCCTAACGACGCAGCCCGGGTTCAGTTGTGCTCAGGCAGGACGCCCCTGCCAACCGATCGCCCGCTGCGGGGATGCTGTGGTCGCCCCTTCCGAGCAGTGCGACGACGGTAACGCGCTCGCCGGCGATGGTTGCAACGACCGATGCAGGGTGGAGGTCGGCAAGAAGTGCGACGGGGAACCCAGCGTTTGTAGCAGCACCAGTTGCGGCGACGGTATCCGTGAGGGCGCGGAGGCATGCGATGACGGCAACGCCAAGCCGTTCGACGGGTGCTCTTCCTTGTGCTTGAACGAGCCCAACTGCGAAGGCCCTTCTTGCACCTCCGAGTGTGGTGATGGCCTCGTCATCAACGAGGAATGTGATGATGGCAACACGACGAACGGGGACGGCTGCTCCTCGACGTGCGAGGCCGAGGTCGGCTTCACGTGTGAGCAGCGTACCAACTGCGAGACGGTCAACGGCGAATGCGTGCTGCGAGTCCCGGTCGTGTTCCGCGACTTTTCGCAGCATCCAGACTTTCTGCCTCCAAACACCATCATGGCGGCGAGGCTTCTGCGCGGCGTAGTGCGACCCGCCCTCGACAACGACGGGCGTCCAACGCTCTCGCCCAATGGCCCTTCCGACGAGGCCTACATCGATTCCGCCAACAGCTTCGCCCAGTGGTACCGGGATGGGTCGCACGCGCAGACCCACGTTGGGGAGTTGGTTCTCTTCGACAACACTAGGGGGGGTTACGTCAATCGCCTCGACGAAAAGGGAACATTCTTCACGTCGACTGGCGGTCCAAACGAAACTCACTACCCCGGCGGTGAGACACTTGAAACATGTGCATCCAGCTGCCGCACCTACGTGGCCAACGAAGATTTCAACGCCGGTTGCTCCAACTTCTGCAACAGCGCGACAGGCGCGGCACAACGCGCGCGGGACGAATTGCGTCAGGCAGAAGACCGCTTGACTCAGGCGATCCAGCAGTATGGCGCTCAATCGGACGAAACGGCGGGCACCGAGCCCACTCAGATCACGGCCGCTCGAGAAGACGTCGTCGAAGCCGAAACCGTGCTCGAACAAGCAGAAACCGAAGCGGAAGCTTGCAACGCTCAGTGCGAAGACGGCATCGGGGCAATGAGTGCAGTTTGCGCGGCAACCTGCCTGCCATGCAGCGACTCACCGGACCAATAC
>CBINDO010000218.1:0-13776 GCA_966249405.1 uncultured bacterium
TCAAACGCCGAGAGCACTCTCCCGGGCGGATCGTGGGCGTCTCTCAAGATCTTTGGGTTCACGGCCATGAGTGACCACAGATGCATCTGGCCCCAAGCCGCCTCGCAGTACGCCTTCAGCACCGGTTCATCCCGTGGCCCCACCCGTTTGTTGGACAATAAGCGACCCCGGGCCCGGTCAATCACCAGGGCGCCTTCGCAAGCGAGACGCAGGTACTGGTCGTACAACAACGGGGACCACCTCACCAATTCGTCGAATTCCTCCTGCGAAAGATTGCCGCGCCCAGCTATCACTCTTTTCAGATATCGGTCGACCTCGGTCGTCCCCTGTCGAGCTCGCTCGATCAAGTCCCGCCAGACGTCCATCTCTTGGGCAATCGCGTCGAGCTGGGAACGTTTGACGATCGGGCTATCGTAGACGACCATCCCTTGGCCCAAACACGTGATGAACCGGCCGTCTCGATTGACGATGACGTACGGGCCCTGCGCCTTGTCGTCCAGAGCGAGCGCAACACGGTCGGTCCCCTCCGGTAATCGTGTTCGTTTGAGCAAGGTCCGCAGCAACTCATGATCGCGGTACAGCCCCAAGGCCAGCTCCGCGTGCTGCGAATTCAAGCGGTCTATCCGCGTCAAAAAATGCGCCGCATGCCCCCGATGATCCATACATGCATTATGATAACAGTGAGACGCTCCGCAACTCCGCGGAGCGGTGGAAAATCGGTAGGCGCTCGCTATCCCGAATTTTCACCGGGAGAACTCCTAAGGATGGGGCGATGAATAGCCCGTTCGTAGCAGTCTTCGTCAATGGCACCGGCCTTCGTCGAGAGGCAAATGCCAGCTTCGAGTCGACTACTCTTTCGTTTCGCCAGTCCGAACGCCGCTGTGTATTCAGGGAACGTCCAGTAGGTCGTTCGTTTCGAGGGTTGGACCCAGACCCTTGGCGGCGCGTTACGGCTCCCGCCCACCGCGCCCTCCGAGCATCAAGACGTGATCATGAGACAATTGGACGAACGAACGAACGCCGGCAGGACTGACCGCGACGCAGGCCAACTGAATCCGCAACAAGCGTCGTAACCTCTGAGCGCCAAGGACGGGCCTGGACGGAGGAGCGGTCCCAACTAAAACGCGTCGGCCTTAGTGGAAGCGCCGGCGTCGGAACTCATTACCGACGCGGTAGGGGCCTTGAGCGACCCACTGTCGACGTCGGTGGTCGCGCCGTCTGGGAACACGCTGGATACACCAGGCGCAACCGGCCCTGCCGAGGACGTGCCTGGAGTTACTGGAACCGAAGGCGAGACGCCCACCTGCGTGTGAGTGGCCGCCGTCAGGATGTGGATCACTGACTCCGGGAGATCAGCGGGCACAACGGGCAAGTCCGTCGGCCTGGCGTTGCACGCGTTGTAGCCGTATTCGTTCGTACCCATGCATGTTCTCTCGAGGGAGCCGCACCCATCCTCCGAGCAGCTGGCCCAAACGAGTCGAGTCAATGTCACGTCCCACGCGGGGAAGTTGGTACCCGTCCACGCGCCGTAGTCTGAAACAAACGTCGCTTGGGCATCCCTCACAACAACGGCCACGGTCCGTCCATCTTCGCTGGGCGCCTCGTACATCACTGGCGCCACGCCGGTATGCGCTGCGTGCTCGTCGTATTTGAACCCAGCGTACGACCCAAGTCCGGTGATTGCCCCGCTATCGTGGCGAATCGTTATCCCTTTCCAACTCGTATCGAGTTCGGAGTCCGAAACCTTCGTCGAAACGCCCTGCTCCGAAAACGTAACAGTTTGCCTGTTCAAGCACACCTCTGCTCCAACGGATTCATCGTAACTGACCTGGACGACCTCAGGGCTCCCGTCATCCCAGCTGGCCGACTGAGTTCCCCCGGTCCCCGCCTTTACTTCTGCGAGGAGCTCCCGCGGCGTCTTGCCCCCCAAGAAAACACTCGCCGTATCCACGCCCGTCGCAATCGTGCTCCAACCACAAGGGTCGCCTGCCGGCCAGGCCCCGATGAGCGGCACGTATGGGTCAAAGGCCGACGTGTCGAGAAATGCATCCAACCGAATCTCAACGTTGCCGCGCAACTCTGAGTCGAACAAAGCGAGGTCGGCCCAAATCTGCGCAGAACCCGGCTCGCTGGGTGTTATTCGCAACGTGCCTTCTGTTTCGCTGGCGTAGGCGCGGGGCTTGCCACCTCTAACGTATGGCCCGGTGGCAAAGTGACCATCCAGAGAGATGCGCCCCGAGCCAGCGAGTGTGGCATCGATGGCGTGGTCGCTCGTCTTCAGTCTGACCTCGAAGTCCTGCCGCAACCAGCGCTCGTCTCGTAATGCACAGCGACTGATCTCACCACGAGAAAAACAGTATCCGTCCGCGCAAGCAGTCGGATCGAGTCGCTCGACGAACGTCTCCCCAAATGCGAACTCGATGTCGACGCTGATGATGCTGGGATCGTACCCTGTAGCAGGAGCTCCCGACTCGACCTTCTCGGGAGCCGACCACTGAAACGGTGCGCTCGTAGCCGCGGCCAAACGCCGCCGAACGTCGTGTACCAACCGGGCGTCGGGGCCATCCACGTCGGTGTCGAATGGGTCACTTACGACATGGTAAGCCTCGCATCTATCTTCCTTGGCAGGAACTGTGCCCCCGCTAAAGTCGCTGCTCTCGCCGCCCGCGACACAACTAGGACAAATCGGGCCAACTTCCCCGCCCGCGTCACCAGCGCTCTTACAAGCCAGCGGAAACCCAGCAGCCAATACCGCAACCAACCATGGCGAACCGGATCTCGAACGTCTCATGAACCTTGGTCTACGTCGGAGCGGGCTTGCCTTCAAGCCTTGTTCCGCCCGTTTGCGGCTTACTAGAGCCCATCCACGTGCTAATTGAGTACCGCTCATCAATCTTTTTAGATGCTTATGAACACCGAGAATCCCTTCCGATGCGAGCCGGAACAGCTCTCCCGAGAGCTGGTGCGGGCACTGCGAGGTCGCCGTTCCTGCGCGGAAATGAGCCGGCGCCTTGGCTACCGGAGCAACGTGGTGAGACGCTGGGAGAGCGGCGTGAGCTTTCCGAGTGCTGTCGCGTTCCTCAACGCCCATCAAACGCTCACCCCACGTGCAGTGAGCAGCTTCGAGCTGTTCTTCGGTCGGCGACCACCGTGGTACCGAGGCGCCATCGACGCCTCTGCGGTCGCAGCGTTCTTGAGCGACCTCAAAGGACGAACCGCGATTTCGGACCTCGCAGAAAGCGCCGGTTTCAACCGCTACAGTGTTGGCCGTTGGTTATCTGGCAAAGCCGACCCCAGTCTCCCCGAGTTCCTCGCCTTAGTGGATGCCGCGTCGCGGCGTCTTTGTGATTGGGTGGCAACCCTCGTCGACCCGCAACGAATACCGTCACTAGCGAACACCTGGGCTCAACTGCAGCTGGCGCGCGACGCTGCCTATTCCGAGCCGTGGTCACACGCGGTATTGCGAGCACTCGAGCTCGACGGGCTGCCAAACCGTGCGAACCTGCAAGTGCCGTGGTTGACGCAACGCCTCGGTATCGCGCGTGAGCAAGTTCGGGCTGCGTTGCAAGTGCTCACCCAATCTGGTCAAGTGCGTCTGGTGAACGGCGGTTACCGTTTGAGCGAGTCCCTCGTCGTCGAGACAAGTCGCGATCTAGAACGCGCACGCTTGCTCAAGGCAACGTGGGCCAAAGTCGCGACCGAACGCCTAGAAGCGGGCGGGGCGGGCAACTTCGGCTACAGTCTGTTCGCCGTCTCCAAACAGGATTTGGCACAGCTCCGTGAACTGCATTTGCAGTACGTGCGCGAGATGCAGCAAATCATCGCGCGCTCGACGCCCAACGAGTGCGTCGGGTTGTATTGCTCGCAGCTACTCGATTTGGCGACGACCGACAACGCGCTGGCGCCAATCGTTCGCAGGTGAGACACTAACGAACCCCAGCGAACGCCGCGGGGCCAGACCGCGACGCAGCGCGGCTCGGTCCAGCAACACAAACTTCTTACCCCGCGGGGCATGGAAGACTTTCGAGCCCCGCTGCCCGACAATTCTTCGGGAACTGCGTCGTGTTTCGGAATGCCGCTCGATTCAACGAAGTCGCTCTCGAGTTGGGGCGAAAACCACCGCAGGCCTCTTCGAGGGAGTTAGCTGCGGGGCGCTACTCCGCCGGAGCGCGGGCTCCTCCGAAGGTGCCGCGCAACCCAACGGACGGCACGCTGACTGGGCCGAACTCGGCCGTGACGCAGCCCTGCGGGCTACAGGCGACGCCCAGCGTCTCTTTGGCGAACGTGGCGTTCAGGACTTCCACGATCAACATCAAGTCCGTCCAGCTGAGGTGCCACTCCTTCGAAGCTCGGAAGTCTACGCGCAGGAAGGGTGCGCTTCGGTCGTCGGTGTGACCACCAAGGACGCCGACCTCGCGGACGGGCAGCCCGGAGTAGAGTAACACTCGCGTACCGAGGTCGTAACCCGCACCCAACTTGTACCCGAGGGTCAAGTTCAACGTATGCGTACGGTCGAAACTGGAGAGCGCGTCTTGGCTACCCAACCGCCGCGTCGAGCGAGACAGAGTGTACGCAAGCATCCCCGACAGGTCGTGAGTGAACGGGCGGCGCAGAAGCAACTCGACGCCATAGGCGCGGCCATTGGGACGGTCCGTGAAGTTGAGTTCCTCTTGCTGCAGTGGCGCGCCACTCGTGGACGAGCCGACGCCCAGCGGATCGGGGACCGTCCCCAAGGAAAGCGGATCGGAGAGGTTTAGGTAAGTATTGAAGAACGCCGTCGCCTCCGCGGTGAGCTCGAACGGCGAGCGATAACGGACGGTCGCGGCGCGCTGCAAGGCACGCTGGATGCCGCCGCGTAACTCGGCGGGGCGCACGGCGGGTGCCGGCACGCTCGCGGACGGCGTCTGCGTCGTGTAACCCGTAGCCAGCACCGTTTCGACGCGCTCGGACAACTCGAGCGTCGAGGTGAGCCGCGGCTCGATCGAAAATGCGCGTTTATCCGCCGAAGTGTAGCCGACTGCCCGCAACCCGGCGTCGAGATACACGCCGCGCCTGGGCGAGACTCGACTTTCAGCCCAGAGTGCCGCTTGAGTATCCACGCGACTCACGCCACCATTGTGAGCCGCGCCTACCCAAGCCGTCGCCTTGGACCCGTCGTAGTCCATCGCCTCCGCGGTCGCCCCGACTGCCCACGAGAGCCCATCGCTGACGACGTAACTCAGCGTAGTCCCGCCGCCGAGTGAACGTGCGTTCATTTCTTGCCCCACATCTGCGAACTTGGTCCCTTCGACGCCGAAGATCACGTAGTTGGAGAGATCGACGTTGGGCGCCAAGTTGCGATTGTAGCCAACTTTCAGTCGATGAAACTCGGTTTGCAGCTGCGTCTGCACAGGCGCATCGACGTTCTGCTTCTCACCGACGAAATCTTTGGCGCCCAAGACCAACAGGGTCAGGTGGTCGCGCGCACTGGCGTCATAAACAGCTGCCGCCTGATAGTCCCAGTAGCTCAAAGCCAACTCCGGATTGAGGCGATCGAGGATGTATTGCAGATGGCTGCGCTTGGCGGCCACGGCCACGGCGCCGTCGCCTCCCGCAAAGGGTGCGGCTACGAACCCGCCGGACTCGAACGCCTTGGTCTCGAGCTCGGCGCTGGGTGCGGTGACTTTGGGCTCCACCCGGGCGGTGATGACGCCGCTCGTCGCATCTCCGTACCGGGCACGATACGGACCAGAGCGTAACGCTACCCCTTCGGCGAGTTGAGGGTGCAAGATCGAAGAGCCAGGCCCGACGTGGTAAAGCTGCGGGACCCGCGCGTCGTTCAAGTAGAAGTTGACGCTACCCGCGGGCGCGCCCCGCACGTAGAGGTACGGCACGCCGGAGATCAACGGCGTGACCCCCGGCAGCAGCTCTACGGCGCGCAGCGGATCGCCGAAGGTGCCCGCCATCAACCGTGCCTCGGCCTTGGAGATCACTCTCTCCGTCGAGTCGACGCGCGGCGCCGTGATCACGATGTCGATGACCTCCTGTTCGTCCGGAGTTACCCCGGCCCCACCCTGGGCCGCCGCTGCCGTGACGGACGCCGGTGCAGCGTCTGGCGGCAACTCCGAGGTCGTCACTTGCGTATAAGTGAAGTCGACTGCAACCGTAATCCTGGCCGGAATGGGTACGCCGCCGCGTTGCGCTGGTGAGAAGCGACCAGCCGCAGCGACCCTGCGCGCCTCGGACGCGAAAGGTTCGACGCCCTCTTTGACGTCGACTCGCCCCACGCGGCCCGCAGCGTCCAACGTGACGTGCAAAATCACGCGCGCATCCCCCGTCGCGTTCGCGGGGTACTTCGGCACGAGCGGCTCCAGAAGCTGCGGCAGGATGACGGGCGGCGCGACCGGTGCGACACTCGGTTCTGAAGTCACTGCCGCCGACGGCAGGTCGGTGCTCGCTTCGTCAGACGCCGCGTGCGCGAGTCGCCACGGGTCTACGGTGAAAACGGTGACGATTATGGCGCCGGGCAGAGCCCCAAATTTGCACCGCGCGGATAACCTCCGAGCCATTGTGCCCGGATAGTCGCTCGGCCGTAGGCGCGCAAGGACGGTGACTCACGTCTCTACGGGAACAGGGTGCACGCTCGTTACGTTCAGTGCCGTCGAGTCGGCGGGGGTCGCTGGGACGGCGGTGAGAAACTCCGAAATGGGCTTGGGCGGCTGGTCCGCATTGGTAGAGTGGCAGGATATGAAAACTCACGTCCAACGTCCAACACCGGCCTTCATTGGTGCCTCTTGGGTAGCTCTCGTCGTGGGGGTAGGAGCCAATATCGTCGGGCTTTGGAACGCAGACATGGAACTCAACGAGAAGGGTTATTACTTCGCAATCTTGATGTACGGCCTCTTCTCGGCTGTATCGCTCCAGAAGTCGGTGCGCGATCGCCTAGAGGGTATTCCGGTAACGGGCCTCTACTTCGGCCTTTGTTGGCTTTCGCTCGGACTGGTCGCCACGTTGTTGGTGGTAGGGTTGTGGAACGCAACACTCCTGCCGAGTGAAAAAGGCTTCTACGCGATGTCGTTTCTGCTCGGCTTGTTCGCCGCGGTTGCGGTCCAGAAGAACGTGCGCGATCTCACCGTGCTCCGCGACCAGTCGACGGCAACGCCCCTAAGCGACCCCTGAAACATGCCCGTTCGAGTCGACCGTTCCAACGTCGGCTTTAAACCCACGGTTCGGCTGTGTTGACCTTACCGCGATCGAGCCGCCCCAGGTGTGAGGCCGGTCGAATCGCTACTTGTAGGGCAAACTATCAGCCGGTGGGACTGCTACATTCCAGAGTTCGGTTTACTGAACCGAACTCTGGGGTTAGGTGGCGCAGTCAGCCGTCCCAGCGGGTTGGAGCCGCCGTCTGCGCCGAGTGACGAGTTCGAGCTCCGAGCGACAAGCCATGGCCGTCCCAACGCCGCAAATGGGGAGATACCACCCGACAAGCTCCACCGCGGCACGCGACGGTGGACAGGCGAAGGGGCTACGCTCACGCTCCGCCTCCGTCTCCGCATTCAGGCCGCTGAGGCAGTTGATGTTTGGTTTCAGGTGAGCGGCTCATGGGTGCGTGGGTCTGGTTAAAATCAATTCTGGCGGCGCGCCCCGCGCTTATCCCACTCTTCTAAAGGTCGAAACTCGCAATCCGAAAATCCTGCGCGCTCCTCTGCGTGGGGTCCTCGACCTTCGGCTGAGCCGACAGCAACATCGTTCAAATAGTCGCTCTTGGTTCCGAGAACGATGGCAGCTCGGTGACGGTCGCGAAGCAACCACTTGTGGACCCACACAACGTGCGTCAACCTGCATCACACACCGACATCTCACGCTCTGTCTAGAGCCATATAGTGAACATTTGTCAGTGTCTTGGAGGAATCATGAAAAGCACATCTCGAAGGTTGAGTCGCGCGGGTTCTATAGTCTTCGCCTTAGCAGCGTATGCTGGCTATCTGACGTCGGCGCTGGCAGCACCGGTGGCTGCGGACGTCGTCGTGGTCATGGACGAGTCAGGGTCCATGGAAGGCGAACAGGAGTGGATGGCGGAAGTCATTCCGTTTCTCGATGAAAGTCTGATCGACTATGGCGTAGGCGCAGAAGAACTCGACAACTGCTACGGACTCGTTGGCTTCGGGAATGCCTCAGTTATCCCGCGCAGTGTCCCGGTGGGCGGAAAGCTGTGCGGCTCGGCAGCAGATTTCGCCGCAGCCGCGGCAACCCTCGTGATCGATGGTGGGACGGAAGACGGCTGGGCAGGGCTGGACTACGCCCTAGACAACTATCCTCCACGCAGCGGGGCCGCGCTCAACGTGTTGCTGGTGACCGACGAGGACCGCGACAATACGGATGCGACACTTTCGCTCGCCAACCTTCTCGAGTCATTGAACGAGCGCTGTGCACTGGTCAACGCGGTGCTCGATGTAAACGTGTTATGCGCTGACGGGACGGCTGCGTTGGGCATGGATGCGCGCGGCAATGGCTACGTACCAGATGGCTTCGGGGGATTTACCCTGTGCAGCAACGCCCAGGTAACCAGCAGCGCGGGGACCACACTCCAAGACTACGTGCCCTTGGCGTTGGACACTCAGATCTTGGAGAACGGTGGCGCCGTGTGGGACCTCAACGTGCTACGGCAAGGGGGCCTGTTTGCCCAATCGTTCACTGCAGCGACCCTGGCCATCAAGGTCGACGAGATTCTCAATCAATGCGTCGGCGACTTGGCAGCGATAGTGCAAGTGACGCCCAATCCGGCACTAGTGGGACAAACCGTCGTTCTCGACGGAACCCAATCGTTTCAGGCAGATCCGCTCTACGAAATCGCGAGCTGGGACTGGGATTTCGACGGCGACGGCACGTTTGACGCCACTGGGCCCATCGTCGAGACGTCGTTCGGAGCCCTTGGCACCTTCCCCGTCACCCTACGGGTGACGGACAACAGTCCCGACGCCAAGCAGGGTTTCACCACCGTACCCGTCGAAGTGAACCTACCACCGGTACGTCCTACGGCATTGGTGGGAGGGCCCTACGCGTTCTGTCCAGGACAGGACATCATCCTCGACGCGAGCGGCTCGGTGAACCCGGACGACAGCTTGTCGGAACCCGGCATGCCCCCGGACGAGTTAACGGCGTTCCAATGGGACCTGGACGATGACCTCATTTACGATGACGCGACGGGAGCCGTGGTCGATGCCACGGCAGCCTTCGCCGGGTTTCCGCCAGGAGAGTACTTCGTTCGGCTGGAAGTCGCGGATAACACGGCAGCCGCGTTCCCTAGCAGCGGCTTGCTCGACCTCACGGATACCAACGTGGGGTCAGTGACCTTGCTGCCAGTGGAGGACCCCTCCTGCGGCTGCGCCGTCGAGCTCACTGCAAGCGTCCGCGGGAGACAAGTGAACCTCGAATGGACGAGCACCGGCACATCGACCTTCACCCTGTATCGTCGCATCGGCGAGTCCCCCTACTCCCTCGTGACGACAACCAGCGAACAAACGTTCACGGACCACTTGCCCAAGGCATGCGGCAAATCTTCGGTAACCTATCGCATTGACGCCGTGGGCTCGGACTCGGCGGTGCTCTGCAGCTCGGAAGAAGTCCGCGCCAGCTCCCGAAGTCCCAGGCGCCCGCCGCGCAAGCACGGAAGGAAACCCTTCAAACACTGAGGAGCGTGAGGGCGGGCGTCGCGGACGGCCGCCCTTGTCTAACCCGCTGTATGTTACAGGGGACAGGCCTCGACACAAAGACCTGGTCAGACGCGGTTGAATTCAACGACTTGCCTCGACCGCGGCTCGGGGCAAGTCGAAACGACACCATCGACGGGCCATTTACCGGGTGAAACCGGTTCCAACGCTGCGTAATCCGCCCTCGCCGAGATCTTATCGGCACGTTGCTCACTTCGTGAACCTGTGCACCCGATTTACCCCAGGGAGCGTAATCTCATGCGGTCGCGCGGGACCCGTTGCGCTATTCTCGCTCGACCAAGGCCAGCCGGGCAGCCTCGCGGTAGCAGTGGCTGCTGCGTCCGCACTAGTCCGCGGTCCTTTGCTTCAGTGACGATCATGACCCACCCCACGCGTAGACATCTCAGTCCCCTGTTTTACCCCTTGCTGTTGGCCGTCACCGCCTGCAGTTCGGGAGAGGAGCCCGCTTCCAATCCCAGCGTCGCTCCGACCGTGTCCCAAACCGTGACACCCGTTGGCAGCACGGACACTTCCAATGCCAGCTCGGGGGTCAACTCCAGCTCGACGACTTCAGCTGGGGTTTCGCCGACCACCAGCAATGTGACCCCGACGCCGAGCAGCAACGTGACTCCCACGTCGAGCAGCAACGTGACCCCGACGTCGAGCAGCAGCGACGTGACTCCGACGTCGAGCGGCAGCGACGTGACTTCGACGTCGAGCGGCAGCGACGTGACCCCGACGTCGAGCGGCGGTGACGTGACGTCCGAGCCAGCTAGTACCGATGAGGCGCCGGCCACCACTGAAGGCATGACTCCTGGCGGTGAGCCGACCCTGCATGTCTTCATGCTGCTAGGACAATCGAACATGGCAGGGGTGGCGACGCGCGAGCCGAGCGACACCAACACCGACGAGCGGATGATGGTATTTGGGGGCTGCGGTCATCCGAAGTTGACGTGGAACGTGGCGACGGAGCCGCCGCTGAACGAGTGCCCCGGCGAGAAGGGATGGAACCTGGACAACAGCGTAGATCCGGGAATGTGGTTTGCGAAAACCCTGCTCGACAAGCTCCCGCCGGGGGACAAGATTGGGCTCGTTGGCACGGCCGAAAGCGGCCAGGCCATCGAGACGTTCATTTCGGGCGGGATGTACCACAACATGGTGATTCAGAAAGCATCGGGTGCCGCCATGGGTGAGAACGCCAAACTCGCTGGAATGATCTTCCATCAAGGCGAGTCCAATTGTGGCGCGGCGGACTGGCCCGGCAAAGTGGTTCAACTCTATCAAGAGGTGAAAGAAGCCTTCGGCGCTGACTACGACGTGCCTTTCATCCTGGGAGAGATCCCTGCGGAGAACACGGGTTGCGCCAGCGCACACAATCCGCGCGTTCACGAAGCGGCGGGTTTGCTGCCAGAAGGCGCCTACGTGGTCCAAGACGGTACCCACATTCTCGACCAGTATCACTGGGACCACGCCTCGGTGGTCACGATGGGTAAACGCTACGGCGAGAAGATGACCGAGATGCTCGGTTGGTAACCACCGACAATCACAACGCGAGGTCGCCGATGGCGACCTCGTACCCGCTCTCGACTAGCCCATTCGGCTCCTCCTGAGCTGGCCTGCGTCGCGTGTCACCTGCCAGCGTTCGTGGCGGCCCGTCGCGGTTACCCTGACATCGATTGGTGCCTCACCGTTCCCAGAACGCGGCCAGTTCGAGTTCGACGGCGTCGAAGGGCTCGGCGCGCAACGTCTCGTCCGCGCCGCCGCTCTGAACAAGCAGCCAGCTCGAGCCCTCGCGGCGATAGCCCTCGAGCAGTTGCTCGTCGGGATCGACCAGCCAAACGTGGGAAACGAGCTCGCGACTGTAGATGCGCATCTTGACGAGGCGGTCGCGCCGGCGTGTGGCGGGTGAAAGCACCTCGCAAACCCAATCCGGCGCGAGCGTGAACGCCGCGGTGTTGGGCAGTTCGGGCATGCGCTCGCGACGCCAACCAGCCAAGTCCGGCACTAACACGTCCGGACCAAGGTGCAGCTCGGGCTCATCGAGGATGAGCCACCCGCCGGGTCCCCCCCGCCCTCGGTCGAAGGGCCCGCCAACGTCCATCCCCAACCGCGACGCCGTGCGCGCATGCGCCGCGCCGGGCCTCGGCTGAGTCACGAGCTCCCCGGCGATGATTTCCCCTATTTGCCCCTCGGGTACGCGGCTCAAGTCAGCCGCGGTAGCGGCAAGTAGCCCGGCACGTGGCGAGGAGGACATGAGGACACTTTAGCCTGCGCAGGCGAGGCACGCGAGCCCGGAAAGCCTCCGTGCCTGGTAGTGGAAGCTTGTCCCGCGCCTTTAGCCACCAGACCAGGCCGCACAGTCAGCGCTACCGCGACTCGGCTCGGCTCACGCTCTCACGCGAGTGACGTAGGCGAGTTCGCTCAGCGAGCCCGCCTCACTTGCTTCGCCTCGAGGGCGCCTTTTTTTTGCTCGTCTCGAGCGTGGCCTTCCCCTTTGCCTTCTGCGTCGCGGCGCGGCGCGTCTTGGTTGGCGCTTTCGGCCGCGCCCCGCCTTCCGAACGCACGTCGACGACGTTCGATTGTATTGCCAACACGGCGGTTGGTGGCACGATGAGCGCCGCGACGGCTCGGGCGAAGTAGGCTTTGACCGTCGCCCAATCGTGAGCAGATTCGCCAGGCAACGGCCCTTCGCCTTCGGCGTCGTCGAAGTAACACAACGAGCGCAGCACGAGCCCTTGGTTAATCTCCGTCGCATAGACGGTAACCAGAGCCTGCAAACACATCACGACGCCCCAACCGCGAGTCTGCAGCATGACGTACAGGTCGAAGAAGTCGCGACGTGTTCCGCGGTCGAGGATGGCGTGGGTTTTCGTCGCCAAAATCGCCGTGGGGTTGAGTACCTGATCCTCCGTGAAGCTGGCCAACGCTGGCAGCACGAACACCGATACATCGACGCCTTCGAAGTTGAGATGAACCGTGTCCTTGCTTGTCTCGATGAGAGCGACTTTGCCCCGAGCCTCCAGATGCTTGACGAAAGTGACCAGCTCCTTGGCCGTAACCACTCCAAAGTCGGCATCGCGACTTGGTCGATAGGGAACGAAGCAGCGCACCGCTTGCCCCCCAATGACGAACCAGTAGCGACCGTCGTCGAGGCCCGCCACCAACTTGGCCGGCAGGACTTGTCTCACCATTAGCACTAAACGATCTCCCGAAACGCCAGCACCGCCTGCAGTAGCGCATTACTCTTGGGGCGATGGCCCCTCATCTGCGAGGCGCGCAGGAGGCAAATCCATGGCAGCCCAGCCGCAAAGCACAGTGCCTCCGGTGAGCCGTAGTTCATGGCGCAAAAAGCCAGCTGAGCCCCGTCGATCTCGGCGTTGTCGACGTTGAGCAGCGTGTCCTGAACGACCTTGGGCAGTTCGGCGACGCGGTACACAGGAGGCCGGGCGCGCTTGACTGCATTGTAAAGCGAGGCCCGACTCGGCGCCGGCTCACCCCACTGCGCACAGATGTCGCGCAACTGACGCTCGACGGTGAGCAGCGAAGGTCGCTCGGTGGTCGATAACAAACGTTGGACTTCCGCCTCCACTCGTGGAGCAAACCGGGTTGAGCCTTGGTCGGCGCGCTTGGCGCGCCGGGCATCCAGCCTGTGGCTTGCGCGAGCCATGGACTGGTCAAAGTCGAACGCTGACATTTACGCATTCTAACGCTGACACTGGACCGCCACAATGGCCAGAGACCACGTTCGAGAGCGGCAACTTCGGCCGAGAGAGGAGGGCACGGAACACGCGCGGAGGGGAGAATCGAGCCCTTGTAGTTGCCGCCGCTCTTCGTGAACGGTGAGCGACGCCGGTCGGTGCGGGCTGGGGTGAGGGCAATCAGCGAACCTTTGCGGGCACCACTGCCGCGGGCGCCACTGTCGCGGGCGCCGTTCGGGCGCATCTCCTAACGCGTCGCTTGGCGGCATTTCACCGACTTTCTCCAACGAAAGCCGCGATTGCCGACGGCTCGGACGGCGGTTACACTCTTCCGATGCAACCCACGTGGCCTGCGTCCGAATCAGCGGTGAGTCGCCCGAAGTATGTCG
>CBINDO010000219.1:0-13745 GCA_966249405.1 uncultured bacterium
ACCTGCGGGCATCGATACCAACATCCCCGCCGCTCCGAATGTGACGGAGCGTGAACGGATCGAGGTCGCGACCTCCGCCGCCGAATGCACCGGGTGCCATACGTTCATCAACCCGTTCGGCTTCATGCTGGAGCGATACGATGCCTTGGGGCGTTACCGGACGCGCGACGAGGCGGGTCTCAGCATCGATTCCAGCGTCGACATCGACTTCTTGTCCGACGTGCGCGTCGACGCCGACTCCGCGGGACGAGCTTTGCCCCCCCTCGTCAGCTCAGACTCGTTCCAGCAATGCTTCGCGCGTCAGCTCTTTCGTTATTACGTCGGAAGGAAGGAAGCGCCCGAGGATGATCCAGTCCTGCGCCAGATGTGGTTTGCGTTCGTGACCCGAGAGCAGAGCTTGGTCGACATCCTCGAGCAATTGGGCGCCTCAGAGCTGCTCCACTACCGAAAACCGTGAAATCAGGAGTTTGATCATGAAGTTCGTGCCAAGAGCGGTTGCTCCCAAGTTTACGAGAAGGCAGTGGCTGAAGGCATTCGGGCCCGCGGCCTTCGTGCTGTTACCCGTTGCGCGCTCGATGGGCTATGTCGCCGGCGGTTCATTCGATGGTTCGCCTAGGTACGTGATGTTCTTCCGCGGGGCATCGTTCCACTCGCCGACGATCCACGACATAACGTCCCTGGACGCGTTGTCCGGCACGCCGTTGGAGGCGCTCTCGCCCCACCAACGCGACCTGATCTTGTTTCATCACATGAGCATCACCGGTGGCGAGCCGATGAGCCGCGACTACCAGGAGGAACACGGCGGAGGACTCATCGGTTGTGTGACCGGCAATGGCTACAACTACTACGAGAACGATTCGTACATGGCTTACACCGACAACGAGTCTTTCGACGTGATGCTCGCCAATCATTACCTCACCAAACCCGCCCTCGCGGCCTTGCCCTTTTCCAGCCTGCATCTCGGCGCTGGCGCGCGCTCGGATTGTGACGAATGTGGTTTGGGACAGCGGTACATCTCGTTCCGCAAACGTCAGCCAGGGGACGACTACTACAGCAACGCCATCGAACCCGTCCAGTCCGCAAGCCAAGTCTACGACACGCTCATGGCGCGCATCAGCACGCTGTGCGCCTCGGAATCAGCCCGCCCCGAGACGGACGACGCCGCGCTCGCGTCAGCATTGGCTCGGAAGAAGAAGGTCCTCGATTTGCGATTGGCCGACTTGAACGACGCCAAACGCACCCTCGGGATGGACGCCGAGCACACGCGCAAGCTCGACGGTTTGCTCGAGGGCTGGCGTCAGATGGAGGCTTCGCTCGACGCCGAGATCACGGCCGCCGAAGCGGGGGGCGGCACCGGCGCACAGAGCTGTCCGGTCTCGTCCAAGCCGGACGGCCGCGGTGATCGCTCGACCGATTGTGACGATTTGTCGCCCGTTCACGACCAAATGATCGACCTGATTCAACTCGCGTTCTCCTGGGACCTGACGCGAGTGGTGGCGTTTACCTTGTCCGGTGCTTCGAGCGGCCACACCTGGTCGAGTCAAGGCATCCAGCGCGCACACCATAGCCTGGAGCACGCCGGTGACGTGCAGGGGCTCAACACGATGGGCAAATACTTCGCTGGCAAGTTCGCGAGACTGCTCGACGCGTTGAGACAGGTGGACGACGGGAACGGTGAGACTGCGCTCAGGAACAGCGCCGTGCTCTTGGGCATGGAGTGCTGGAGTGACGGCGGACACTACCTGCGCAACATCCCGTTCATCCTCGCCGGTCAAGCGGGAGGCAGGATCGAGACCGGGCGTATCGTCGATGCCGGAGGGCGCAGCAACAACGACTTGTACGTATCGATTCAGAATGCTGCGGACCTGGATTCGGACACTTTTGGGGCACAGGAGTTGTGCAGGGGGCCCATCGTTTGAACGGACCAACCATTTGTAGTGGTTGCCCCAGTCGAACCTGAACTACGCTCGAGCCAGTGGATCCACGAGTCGGAGCATTCCTGAATGGCGATCGAAACGCCGGTGAGCAGCTGCTCATGGAATTGCTGCCGCGTGTCCGCAACGTGATCCGAGTCCTAGTGGGGCGAGACCGAGACGTCGACGACATAGCCCAGATTGTGATGGTAAACGTGATAGGTTCGCTGTCGGGTTATCGGGGTGAGGCTCCTCTCACCGCGTGGGTGGACCGCATCACGGCCCGCACCACGCTCGCTCACGTGCGAAAGCGACGCGCCAAAGAGCACGTGGAGTCGGACTTCGAAGAAGAGCGTCCGAGCGTCGCTGCCTTGGGTCAACGACACGCCGACGCCGCGGACGGGATCGTCGACGTAGCCAAAGTGTTGGGCTACCTGGACGCGCTCCCGGAGGTCCAACGTCAAGCGGTCGTGCTGCACCACGCGTTGGGCTACACGGTCGCAGAAGCTGCGGAGCAGCAGTGCGTGTCCAGTGAGACGCTGCGCAGTCGCTTGCGCCTCGGGCTCTCGCGCGTGAGGGACTGGTGTGCCGTCCCAACGACCGCTCAGCATGACGACCAAGCGGCGCTCGACTGGGCGAAGCTCCCGTTCGATGGCGCGGCGCGCCCCGAAGTTCCAGACCAGGAGTTGCCATGACATCCCCGTCGCCCGAGCCAGAGCAACGCGACTCCGTGCCGCCACCCCTGTCGCGATTGTTCGCGGCGTTGAACGAGCCCGGCGCCTTGACCCATCACGACGAGGACCAGGCGCGGGCCCTGATCAAAGCTGCGCTCGACGAGGCTCTCGCGGGGTCTACTCCCAACGACCGCACCCGGCGTCGCGCGAAAGTCAAGGGTCGGAAGTTCGTCCGGGTTTGGTTGATGGCGGCGTTCGTGTTCGCTGCGGGCGGTGTATTGGCCGCGGTGGGGCGCCAATATTGGGCTGCGCAGCGAGCGGCCGAGGACGCGGGCCAGCGTGGGGCCGGTGGTGAACACGGCGCTTCCGAGACACGCTCGAACTCCGACCACGCGGCGCCGTCCGTCTCACCGATACGAGACCCCGCGCCGTCGAATCCGGCAGTGGAGCGGGCGGCCCCGCCGGCGCGTTCCGACGACTCTCGCACGACGCCCACTCCGGAAGGCAACCCACAGGCCCCATCCAGCAACACGGGCAAGGATCTGCTCGCCGAAGCGAACCGTCTCCGGCGGAGCGGAAGACTCGCCGAAGCCGTCCGCGTTTACTCGAGGGTCGTAGAACGAGCGCCGTCTTCCCAGAGCGCGTACGTCGCGCGGGTCGCCGCCGCACAACTACTCCTCGGCTCTGCCCCCGAGCAAGCGCTCGTGTTGTTTCGGCAGGCCCACAAAAGTCGCCCAACTGGCCCTCTGGAGCGTGAAATCCAGCGTGGCATCGAGCAAGCAACGAAGCGCGCCCCGCGCCAGTGACGAAGTTCGACGAGACGACGCCAGATCCCGCCGTCTCCATGTGTTCATGATGAGCGGTTAAAAGTGAACGATACATGGGCCGCGCTCGAGTCGGTAGGTGCCTTGCGCGGGTTCGTGTGCTCCGCCCATCGCAGCCCCGGGCGGCCCAGTTTTGGCGGCACACAACGTCGCCGTGCGGACGCGCGGCTCGGACAGGCTTCGTCCCAGCATCGGCTTGCCCCCAGGCTTCGCTGGCCTACACTCTTCATTCGTTGCTCGTCACTCCGGCGATCAGCGACCAAGAGCAGATCTCGAAACCGGTCGCGAGAGGGAAAAACGCCCACCTAGCAGGGGCGAGGCGGTCGTTATTCCCCGGCTACGGCCATCGGTTTCTCGATCGCTCACCTGTTACACTGGTTGCGGGTCTCGAGGCCCGCTCGAAGGAGAGAGGTATGGGAGCACACGTCGCGACGGGTAGTCGTAGTCTTGGGGTAACTGTCTCGCTTGGTGGTCGGTTCGAACTGGTTCCGTTGGGCTTTGCGGCTAGCTGCACGCGTCGTCGCTGATCGCGAGCCGCCGCGTTTTCTCACCGCTTTTCCGGCCAGCCGAAAACGACTGCATCGCAGCATTTTTGCGGACCAGTTTTCGAGCCCGCCGTTCCTCGGAACGGCGGCGGCGGGGCATTGCTAGACACAGCGGCTGTCGTTGCCGTGAGGCTGCTCGACGCCGCGCCGCCGGGCTGCCGCGAAATGGTGCGGTCGGTCCACGAACCCCGGCAGCGAAAGCAGTGACGCAGGCCGGGTTAGGTGTCTCACTCGAGAGCTATGGCAAGCTCGGTCGCCCGTCAGTGCGGGTGAGGCTGTTTTCGACGTTAGGTAGTGCGTGTTGTCTTGGGGTCGCAATTCACGGAAAAAATCGATTGTGACGCGTTTCACCGCAGGATCGATAAATTCGTCGATGTGCCAGGAGAACGCGTTGACGAAAGGAGGTGTTCGGTCTTAGCAGCTCGGGGCGGAAGCCCGAGGTGAGGTGTCTGAGCGAGCTAACGCCGGGACTATCTACTGCGCGCGATTCGAGTCTTTTTCTCTTCAATTTTCCCAGCATGACGAGAGGTTCGTTGAAATATGAAACGTTACGTTTTTAGATCTACACCCTTGCTATTTTCGATACTCGCCGCCGCCGCCTTCACCGGTTGCGCTGGCGCCGACGCACCGCTGCCCCATGGCGATGGACGAGGTAACGACGTCGAGGCTGCCGACCCGGAGGTTGCAGACGCGGGCGCGGCTTCGACCGTTACGGCGTCTGCGGTCCCCGGTACATCCACGGTCACGGCTCCGAAAACGGCTGCCGGCACGCCGGAGCACGTACCGGGAGAACTCGTCGTCAAGTTCAAGACGGACAGCGCTTCGGCGGTCATTCACGACGTGGCGTCGAGTCTGCGGCAGCGCCGATCGTTTGCCGATATCACGGCCGATCGCTCGGCGTCGCTCGATGCGGTGTGGAGCCGGCATGGAATCATGGAGGCGACCAGCTTGCTCCGTGATCGAGAGGCGTTGTCCACCGTGAGCGCGAAGGCGCAGCTCCGCAGCCGTGTGACCACGCCGTTTCGACTGCAGGGAGGCAACGCCGGCTCGTTGAGCAAGCTGAACAATACATCGCTGCTCGCAGCGTCCGGCCGCAATCTGTCACCACTCGAAGACCTCGTGAACGTCTACCGGTTGCGGTTGCCCACCGGCTCGAACCTCGAGGCAGCGATCGCCGAGCTCCAGAGTGACCCGCACGTCGAATACGCGCACCCCAACTACGTTGCGCATCTCGACTACGCGCCCAACGACCCGTACTTCTCGAGCTACGGGAGTTGGGGGCAGCCTCGCGAAGACTTGTGGGACATCAAGAAGACTCGTGTGCCACAAGCGTGGGATTCCGCGCGCGGGGCAGGTGTGGTCGTGGCGGTGGTGGACACTGGGCTCGATCTCACGCACCCGGACATCGCCGGCAACGTGTGGACGAACGCGGGTGAAGTCGCGAACAACGGCGTGGACGACGACGGGAACGGCTACGTCGACGACGTCAACGGCTGGAATACGGTGCTCCACAGCAATGAGATTTACGATCAGCCGGGCCACGGCAGCCACGTCGCCGGCACGATCGCCGCGCAGGACAACAACGGCGTCGGCACGGTCGGCGTCGCTCCGGACGCGAAGATCATGCCCGTGCAGGTGTTCAGCGCGCGTGAGGTCGCCGACGTGTTCACCTTGAGCCAAGGCCTCGTGTACGCCACTCAAAACGGCGCGGACGTGATCAACAACAGCTGGTCGATGTGTAGGGACAGTTGTCCCTCGGCGCCGCTCGTCGAAGACGCGGTTCGGGCGGCCCACGCGGCGGGCGCCGTGGTGGTCTTCGCCGCCGGCAACTCGTCGGCCGACGTTCGCAACTTCGCGCCCCAGAACATGCCCGAAGTGATCGTCGTCTCCGCGACGACGCCGAACGACACTCGGGCGTCGTTCTCGAACTTCGGTGTCATCGACGTCGCGGCGCCCGGTTCCGGCGACCCGAACGACCCTGGCATTTACGAGGGCAAATACGGGATCTTGTCCTTGCGCTCCGCGCAATGCGTCCAGACCAACGCGGCGTGTGCACCCGAACTCGGCGTCGGAGATCAATACGCGCGCATGGGCGGCACCTCGATGGCCGCGCCGCAGGTCTCTGGTGCTGCCGCGCTGATCCTGTCGCTGCATCCGGAGTACTCTCAAGAGCAGGTGCGACAGGTCCTCAGACGGACGAGCGTCGACGTCGGAAGCGCTGGCTACGACGCAGACTTCGGCTACGGCCGTCTCGACACCGGGACGTTTGCGACCGAGCAAGTGCCGTTGGAGGCACTGATCCAAATGCCGCTCGTAGTGAACACAAACCTGGTCACGATCAACGGCCGCGCCAGCGGGAGCCAGTTCTCCAAATACGTGCTCGAATACGGCGCGGGTGCCAACCCCACCACGTGGACGACGTTGGTCACCAGCACCACCGCGGTGCAGAACGGGTCGCTCTTCTTCTGGAAGCCGACGTCGCTCCCGGACGGCGACTACACGTTCCGCTTGAAGGTCACCAAGACCAACGGCGTCACCTACGAAGACCGCCATCGGTTTACGCTGGACCGCATCGCGATCAGCTCGCCCACCACGATGGCGCTGATCCCGGGAGGCGATCTCGCGATCAACGGGCAGGCCATGCCCGGCAACTTCAAGAGCTATCGTCTGCGCGTGCAGGCGCTCGAGACTGGTGCGTCGGTCAACGCCAACTTGGTGGTGCCGAACAACGGCCTGACGCCGGTAATGAACGGTCTGCTCGCGACCTGGAAGACCCAGGGGCTCGCGGCAGGGCACTACAAGATCTTCCTCGACGTGACGACGACGGACAACGTGGTCACGACCGAGAGCGTCGTGGTGTTGATCGACCCGTTGTTGCACGCGGGATTCCCCGTCGACCTCGTGTACCAGAACAAGTTCGTCAACCCGCCGTCGGGTCCGGTCACCACGGCCGATCTGCAGAACGACGGCCGCGCCGAGGTGATAACCGGGTGGGGTGAACAGGTCACGGTGTTGAACGGGGACGGTACGGTGGCGACGGGTTGGCCTCAATCGGTGGCGACCGTCGACGAACCTTGGACCTCGCTGGCGTCGATGCCGTTGGCCGGAGATCTCGATGGCGACGGCCAAAAAGAGGTGATCGCCGCGACGTCGGGCGGGAGCGTGTATGTTTGGTCCGCCAATGGCGTCCTGAAGTCGGGCTTTCCCAAGGTCGTCGCGCCCAACGGGCTGTTGGCTCTCAGCCTGGCCGACGTCGACCGCAACGGCCGGCTCGACGTCTTGGCGGCCGACTCGCAGACTGGCCTCTACGTGTTCTCGGGTAACGGCAACAGCCTCCCGGGTTGGCCCGTGTTGATCCCCGGGATAACCGGCCCAGCTACGGTTGCCGACCTCAACCTCGATAATCGCAACGAGGTCGTCGCGAGCGTCGAAGGCGTGCCTTCGCAACTCTACGTGTTCAACTCGAGCGGCGTAGTTCAGTCCGGTTGGCCCCGCACCTTGCTCGAAGGCGGCTACCCGTCGGCGGGCGGTCATCCCGTGGTCGGCGACGTGGACGACGATGGCGATCTCGAGATTGTCGCCGTAGCCAGCGATCGCGTGAACCCGAGCGTGTCGCGGATCGCCATCTACCAGCACAACGGTCAGCAGCTAGCGAGCTTCTCGCCCAACGCCGCTACCGTGAATCCGCCGGTGTTGGCCGATGTCGACGGTGACGGCTCGCTCGAAATCGTCGCCTCGGTGATTCAGTCCGACGGAACCGGCGCCCTGTACGTGTGGGCTCGCAACGGCAACGTATTGCCCGGTTGGCCTCAAGTTACCCCAGTAGCCCAGAACTTCGCGCAATTGACCTTCGACACCCCGATCGTCGCCGACCTCGACGGCGACGGCCGAAGTGAGGTCGCGGTGTCCCGTCAGTCGGAGTTCCGCTCCGAAGAGCTGGCTTTGAACTACGGGTACCCGGTCCGAGTTTACGCCTACGACGGCGTCTCCAAGGCCAACTTGGTGCGCCCGGCGTACGGCTCGTGGCCGAGCTCCGACGCTTCGCTCGGGCTCGCCAACATCGACGGCGACTCGCAGTTCGAGTTGCTGTGGACGGCGATGCGCGACGGCGGTTCCGACACGGCCGTGCGTTGGCCTCGCGTTCACGCGTGGGATCTGACGACCACGGCCACTGGCGGCCCGGCGTGGACCAGCTACCGCGCCGACGCGCGTCACTCGGGTGTCGCCCAGAGTGTGGTGCCGTTGGTTCGCTTGACGCAGCGCAACGTGCCGCGCCGAGTAAACGGGATGGCACGTTATGTGGTGCGCTCCGGTGCGGGCGGCGTCATGCAGGTCAAACATCCATACGGCGCGGTGGTTCAGTACGCCGTGGGCACCAACCTGTTGAAGAAGACAACCCTGGGTTGGGGTGAACAGTTCACCGTTCCCGCCAACCAGGACGTCAAGCTCCGCATCGTCACGACGAGCGCCACCGACGTCACCGTCGATTGGTGGTGAGCCGAAGGCGCGTCTCGTGAGCCGAGACGCGTGTCCCGCACTCGCGTGACAACGCATGAGCCGGCACGCGCCGGCCACGGTCCCCCGGTGGGACCTGCGAAAGAAGCGGCAGCGTAAGTTGCCGCTTCTTTTCCATTTCGAAGGGAAGGCGGGCTTCTCAGTCCGTCCCTTCGGCCTTCTCGCGGTGGCTCTGCACCACTTCGATACCGAGTTCCCGCTGAAGCTGAAGAATGAGCTGCCATCCTTCGTCCGACTCGACTGCGGTCAGCTGTAGGTATTCATTGGCCTCTCTCGATTCACGAGGACTGAACACTCGCAGGTTCGGGTTGAACCAACTCACTGCCGTCCCTGCACCCCGCACCAGCCAGCTAGGAGTCAAAACGGCGGTAAGCGGGCGCGCACCGTTCAGCACCTCTACCAATCGGCGGCGTTGCGCCGGGTTGGGGGCGCCGCCTGCAGACACAACCAAGACTCGTTGTTCTTGCAAGGGGTCGAATTGGCAGGCTTCCGACAAGAAGCGGCCCCAGTCATTTTCAGCGGGCTCTTTCGCCGAGTGCACGGTGAGCACCAAACGCCCCATCCGTCGCCACACCATCGTTGCTCCGCTCCCCACGCTCACGCCCCTGCAGATACGGCACTCGACGGATTCTGTCTACCGTCCATCGGGGCGCGCGTCGCCGCCGGCAAGCTCGCTGGTAACGGGAGGCTCAACGCTCGGCCGCTCCCACTTCGCCTCGTGGGTTGGCCGTGGCGTCCCGCCCTCCAGTGGAGCGCGTTGCGCCAGCACCACCGGCTTCACCGCTTTGCACGATAGGTTGGCGAGGGGGTTCGGCTCGCGGGTGACCGGGGGGTCATCTGCCGCGGCTTTCGGCCTTCGTTCACAATGCGATTGCATCCAGCGCTGCAGCCGGTCGAGTCTCGACTGGTTCCCCGCACCCTCGAGCGCTCGAACGAGTCCGGTATCGGGAACGGGACACGAGGGACGAAAAGGACGCGGCCGGATTCGGCATCACACCCGGCCACTCGCTAACTTAGAGGAGAACGAAACGTGAATCTTAGACAACTACCGATAAACCGACCTCGAGACTCACGTATCGCTGGAGTGGCGAACACACTGAACCGAGCGCTAGGTCGGTGGCACCTCTTGTTTTCGCTCGCATCGTTCACGGCAGCCGGCTGCGGCGCTCGCCAAGTCGAGTCCCACGGTGGTGAGTCGCACTTCTTGAGCACCTGTGAAGACGACTGTCCAGGCGGCCTCGCGTGTATCTCTGGCGTGTGCACGCGAGCATGCGAACGTGATGCCGAGTGCTCCGATCTTCACTCGGCTGCGGCGTGTTCGGACCACTCCGAACGAGCCGCGACGTGTGACCTCGCGTGCACGCGCGACGCGTCCTGCGGAGCGCTCGGCGCGGACTTCGGTTGCGACGACGGCGTATGCCGCAGCCAGCGTGGCACCAGCGACGTCACCACGCGCGACGCAGCTACTACCGTCGCGCCCCCGACCTCATCCTCGGCGCAGCCCAACCCCGGCTCGGAGCCCACCTCGACCGAGGAAGTCGAAGGGGCGGACGCGGCAGTAACCGTGGCGCCGTCCGTCGACGGTGGTAACTCGACTCCAAGCGTTTGTCGTTACGCGCACACGGAGTACCCACACGGCGCTGACGTGCCCGCCGGCGCGTGCGTCACCTGCACCTGCCAAGGTGGGAAAGTGGTCTGCGAAGAGCCACAGGAAGCGCCGTGCGCGGGCCTGCCCATCGTCCCTTGCCCCGAACAGATCGAGTCAGACGACGTGACGGTCGAGTTTGCGTACATCAGCGACGATACGTTGACCCTCGAACTGTCTCACGCCGGTGGCTGCGAGACCCACGACTATGCCGTCTGTTACGAACAGGGATGGCTCGAGAGCGATCCCATTCAAATCGAATTGAAGCTCATCCACGACGCGCACGGGGATAGCTGTGAAGCACTGCTCACGGCGAGCCCGACGTTCAGCTTGCTCGACCTCCAAGAGAGGTACACGGAGATCTATGACGGGGCTTCCGGCGTCATCGCGACGCAGTTCGGGACCTACGCGTTCGGAGAGCCGAGTTGCGAGGAGCGACGCGTCGCAGCTGGCCACAAGCTCTACAACGTCACGCGGCAGCTCGACTTGACCTGTAACAGGGACGACGATTGTGAAACCGTAACGGTACAGACCGACTGCTTCGAGACGTGCGACACGGTCGTATCGCTGCTTCCACTCCAAAGCAGCTTGGGCGACCTGGCCAGCAAAGACTTGCTGGCGCGCGAAGTCGCGCGCATCGACGCCGAGTTGTGCGGCGGTTACACCGAAGAATGCGGCGCGCCCGGGTCAGGCCCGGTTTGTGGTGCGGATGCGTGCGGCGACACCTGTGAATCGGGTGTGGCAAGGTGCATCGATGACGTGTGTCAGCTCAGCGCCGAATGAACGGCGCGGCAGCTGGGTGCGGCTCTCGGGTCTCGGGAGCCACCGCAATCGGGGGTGATGCTGCGGCCATCACCCCCGGTTGGTTCCGAGTTACTGTGCGAAGAACGCGAACACCGCAGGCAACACCCGCGGTACCATCCCGCCGTGATCGGCGTCTACCTCCTGGTACTGCGCGTCGAACCCTTGCTCTTCGAGCCAGTTGGCGAGCAAACGGCTACCTTCCAGTGAGGGAGTGTCGGTGCCTTCGGTCACGAAGATGCCGACGTTGGTCAAGTTGTTCCAAGGGTAGCCGGTCTCTTGCACGAACGGTCCCGACATCGGCGCGATCGCTCGCCAATACGTCGAGTATTTGCCGCCGATGTACCACGTGCCACCGCTGCCCATCGAGTGACCGGTGAGATACATGGCAGAGTGGTCGACCGGGTACTCGGCGAGCACGAGTTCGAGCACGTTGATGACGTCCATCTCGCTGAGCTCGTTGGTCTTGCGGCTATCGGGCGTTACTTGGGCCATCAACTCCGCCGCCGCCTGGGGATTGCCGAAGGGTGACGACAGCCGCAGGAAGTTGCCGTACGCGCCAGCGGCGCCCAGAGGCGCGACCAAGATGGTTTGGTGGTCCCGCGCCAAGGTCAACATCTGCTGATTGTTCTGGTCAACGTAGGTGTTCTCGTCGCTGCCCGAACCGTGAAGGAACATCACCAAGCGTAGCTTCGTCTCGCCGTCCCAACTTTCCGGCACGTACAGACGATACGGCTCGTCACGGTTGGTGCCATCGAAGCGGTAGGTTCGGTGCTGGTCACCTTTGGCGCGCCAGTTTGGTGCGTTCGGGTTCGCCAACCGCGCCGCGAGATCGCGCGACTCGGTCATCACGGTCGCGGCGTCGAGCGTCGTCCCGAAGGATATCGGATCGGCCGGGGGTTGCAGTGCAGGCAGGTGCGCGACGTCTTGGCTCGAATGCTCGTCGTCCGTAGTTGCGAGCGACCCGGAACCGGAGTCACGCGTCGTTGGGTCGTCGATTGCGAGGTCGCTGGACGGTGACGCCGACGAGAGTGACTCACCGGCGGTCGTCGAGCCGCTGGCTGGCGTCGTGCTGCCTTCGGTGGGGAGCGCTGGGTCGTCGGACGTGCTCGAGGTCACGGCAGGTGGCGGTCGTGTCTCACCGGTAGAAGGTCCGGCGGGCACCGTCGTGACGGTTGACCATTGACCGCTCGGCGTCGTAGGCGCAGACGTGGAACTCGACGTGGAGACGGGGTCAGCGGTGCGCGAGTCAGTGTCGGAGGTGCACGCGGCCAAAAACAAGGCGGCGAGCAATGGTGCGGGATTGGTCGAAACGGAGGTGGGCATGGGCGCGTGCTCCCAATCACAGGGGGAGCGTCGTGTAGTCGCGAGCGCGCGCGCGGATCGGTTCAGGTATTTGTGAAGGCGGCTGCGGCGCGGCACCCCAGCGCACGGGCCAGGCACCTTGCGACGTTTGGCCCGCCCTTGGGTTAACGCTTTGGGAATGCGCAAAAAATCCAGTACCAAGTGAAGGTGCAAAGCTTGGAGTTTTTCGGGACGGAATCGTTTCCATGGCCGCATTGCCGCGGCTGAGGCGGCACGCTCGTGACATCACCGCGGTGTGGCCTCCAATCGCCGTAATCCGCCGACACGTAAACCTTTTTTTGCCGCGTCAGGTAGCCCTGGAACTCCCATGAGACACCCCATCGTATTCGCCGGTCTTTTCGCCACCGTGGCAGGTTGCTCCAACTCGTCGAATGGGTCTGGTACGACTGCCGACTCTCCGCTGGCCACGACGACGACAACCGCCGGAACCACCGGCAGCTCCTCACCGGCACCTGGTTCGTCCAGCGTCAACCCGCCAGTGGTTGCGCCCACGGGTGTTAATCCACCTCCAGTAACTCCCACCGCGGGTGGCGCCACGGGGGGCTCCACTTCGCCGGAGGTACCAACCGGCCCCGTCGGCAACACGGGCGCCGACTCGTCCGGCGGCCCCGTCGGCGGCTCCGGTAACACCTCGGCGGGCGGTAATACGGGTGACGATCCGTCGACACCCCCTGGCGACTCCGCGGGGGACCGAACCGATGACGTCACCGGCGCCGTGACGGACCCCGACGTCGGCTCGAGCGGACCCATGCTGCCAGTGAGTTCTTGCGTCGGTGAAGCGTTGCCGAGCGCGGATCCGAAAAAAGCGGGTCCGTTCCAAGTTGCCGCCGACAAGGAAGTGGGACCCTTGGCTGGCGTCGTTCCAGATCCGATCTACGGTGATCAGCAGCAACGCTTCAACGTCTATCGCCCCGCGAACCTCCAGCAGAGCGGCCACTGTCACCCGATCCTGATCTGGGCCAACGGATACCGGGACAACCCCGAGCAGAAGCCGCCGGACTGCGTCGTCGACCAGAACGCCAATCGCTGGTGTGGGCAATATTCACCGATGCTCAATCACCTGGCGTCTCACGGTTTCGTCGTGGTCGCGTCACTCAGCACGGCAACCGCCGAGGGTGATCCGCTGCCGACGATCGCGGGGTTGGATTGGATCCTCGAACAGGCGGAAGATCCGGCTAGCCCGTATTATCATCGTTTGGACACGTCGAACATCGGCCAGCTAGGCCACTCTTACGGCGGCATGTCCACGTGCATGTCGGCCTCCGAACCACGCTACAAAGCGCTCGCGACGATCTGTGGTACGCGAGCTCTCAGCGGGGTGCACACGCCCATGCTGTTCTTCTGTGGTGGCAAGGACACCACGGTCGATTGTGACGGCGTGAAGAACACCTATCAGTCGGTGACCGATCAACCTGCGTTTTTCTTGAACGAGCTCAACGCCGACCACGGCAGCTGGGTCTACC
>CBINDO010000220.1:0-13743 GCA_966249405.1 uncultured bacterium
GGAGGTCAACCAGAAGGCGGCGTTCAAGCTGAAGGTCGCGGAGGCGAAGACGGCTGGCGTTCTCGAGGAAGACGAGCGCGCGATCATGGACCGCATGACGTCGGGTCACGTCCAACCGACAAAGGCGATCGTAACCCCGGAGCGTTTGCTCGCGGCGCGCAAGGTAATCCGCGACATCTACCTCGACGACCGCGTCAAGGAGTACATCCTGAACGTCGTGTTCGCGACGCGTGAACCAGGCCGCGCGGGCTTGTCGGACTTGGAGCCCTTGATCGAACACGGCGCTTCACCTCGCGCCAGCATCGCGTTGGTCAACGCGGCGCGCGCAGTCGCGTTCATGCGCCACCGCGGTTACGTCACGCCCGAAGACGTCAAGGCCATCGGCCCCGACGTGCTGCGCCACCGCTTGGTGCTGAGCTACGAGGCCGAAGCCGAAGAAGTGACCTCCGAAGACGTGGTGCGCCGCGTGTTCGAGGTCGTCGAAGTTCCGTAAGTCGAAGGGCGGAGTTCCCATTGATCCCCAAGGAACTACTCAAAGCGCTGCGCAAGCTCGAGATCACGACCAATCGCCTGGCCAACGACCAACTGGCGGGCAGCTACACGTCGGGTTTCAAGGGGCAGGGCCTGGCGTTTCGCGAGGTGCGCCAGTACCAGCCCGGTGACGACATTCGTGCCATCGACTGGAACGTCAGCGCGCGCATGGACGAGACGTACATCAAGGTCTTCGTCGAAGAACGCGAGATGACGGTGATGTTGGCGGTCGACATCTCACGTAGTGAGACGTTCGGTACCCAAGCGTCCAACAAGGCGCGCCTCGCCGCCGAAGTAGCAGCCTTGTGCGCCTTCAGCGCGATCAAGAACAACGACCGCGTGGGTTTGATCCTGTTCTCCGACTACGTCGAGAAGATCGTCCCACCACAGAAGGGGCAGAAACACGCGATGCGCGTGATCCGCGAGATCTTGAGCGCGGAGCCCAAAGGCCGCGGGACGAGTTTGGCGACCGGCCTTCACACGTTGGCCAAAGTCTCCGACCGCCGTAGCGTCGCTTTTCTGCTGAGCGATTTCTTCGACGACGGCTACGAGCGTTCACTCTCCGTCGTGGCCGCGCGTCACGACCTCGTGCCCATCATCTTGACCGATCCGCGAGACGAGGAGCTCGCGGACGTCGGGCTCGCGGCCTTCGAAGATCTGGAGACGGGCGAAGACATCTTGGTCGACACGTCGAGCCCGGAAGTGCGCCAGGCTTACGCAGAACACATGCGCAGAGAACGCGAGAAACACCTCAAGCTGTTCAAAAAGTTCGGACTCGACCATTGCGTCGTACGCACCGACAGACCCTACATTCGCCCGCTCCGCGATCTGTTCGCCCGGCGAGCAAGGCGAGCTCACCGATGAAACCGAGCCCACGACACCATCGCGGCTCATGCACTCCGAGCACCCCGCGCCACGTGTTTTTGCGCCTGGGGATTTTGTTGGTCTGTGGCACAGCGACCACGTCGCTGCTCGGCGCGCGCATCGCTCACGCGCAAACGCCGGGGCCCGTCGTCGCCACGCAGCCGCCCCCAACGACGAGCGCACCAGCTGCAAACGCCACCGCAACGGCGGCTCCCATCGTCGCGCCGCCGTCCACGACGGCGTGGGCGACGTGCAAAGAAAACCTGCCAGAGGGCAAGGCGCGGCCCAACGTGGAGGAAAAGTTCCCGGCGCAGAGTCTTGCCGGACACGCCGCGGTCCTCGAGGTGACGCTCACTCACGGAAAAGGTGAACGCGTGCTCGCCGACGCCTTCGAGCTCCAGCGCGACTCGGATGGGGCCAAAGCGCTGCGACAATCGGGGTTCGAGTTTCCGTCCACGAGCGGCCCAGGAGCGCCGCAAGTGGTCCGCACCGAGCGCGAATCCGACGCCGTCACGGTCGTCAAACTCGCCGTCGTGCCACTGCCCAAGGAGTCCGGGGCACACCCCGTGACCTTGCCGCCGCTGCCGATCGCGATCGCGCGCGCCAGCGGTGAGGTGATGACGTTGTGCACGTCGCCTCACGACGTGACCGTGACGGACCCTTTGGCGAACGTCCCGAACGCCGAACCCAAACGGCACCCGGGAGGTGAGCGGCAACGTGAACTGTGGGTCGCGATGCGCAACGTCACCTACGGGGCCCTGCTCGGGTTGTTGCTGGCCGGGGTGATCGCGCTTCTGGTGCGGTGGTTCAGGCGCCGCCCCAAGGTGTTGCCGCCTCCCCCACCCCCGAGACCAGCGTGGGAGATCGCGCTGGCGGCGCTCACCGACATCCGCCATTCGGACCTGCTCACGCGCGGTCAATTCACGTCTCACCTCGAGCGCGTCAACCACGTGTTGCGCCAGTACTTGGGCGGCAGATACGGCTTCGATGGCCTCGAGAGCACGACCGAAGAGGTGCTGACGGCGCTCGAAGCGTCGCCGCTGCCCAAGGAGCTGTTCACTCAAACTCGGCAGATGTTGCACGACTCGGACCTCGTGAAGTTTGCCAAACTCGTACCGACGGAGGCGCAGTGCAAGACCGCGCTCGACGACGTCGAGAGCCTGGTGCGCAAAACCATGCACGAGACCGACGTGACGGACCTGAACGAACGCCCGCAACCGTCGGTGGGAGTCGGCTCGCCCATCCGCGGCGTTGGACACGTCCACCCGCCGGGCACCATCGCCGAGGTACCTGCGCGTCAACCTGCGGCCTCTTCCGCGACTTTGGGTGACACCAACGAAACGACGAGCGGCCCCAGCGAGCCCAAGGAGGGTGCGTCGTGACGCTCGAAGACAAGCCCAGACCCACGCCCAACGGCACGTCCCTCGGCCGCAACGGCGGCTTGCGGACGGGATCGGCCAGCGCAGCTGCCGGGCCAAAGCCGTGGACGGCGCATTCGGCGGTCGATCCCATCGCCTCGGCGCGCAGCAACACGCGCTTGGTGCGCGCTCTGGTCATCATCTCCACGACGTTGGCCGCGCTGGCGGCTGGGCTCAGCTACCCGGCCGTGGTGCGTGGGCCAGAGTTGCTGAACGCTCGCCTCGAGCAACCGTGGTACCTGCTCGGCTTGCTCCTGGTCCCGGTCGTGTTCTGGCGTGGCACCTACGGGGAAGACAAACGCACGGCGCGTCTGCGTTTGGGGACGATTGCCGCGTTGCAGCTGGCGCCCAAAGGTATACGGGTGTGGCTGCGCGACGTTCCCGGCGTGCTGCGCGCCGTTGCGCTCGCGTTCTTGGTCGTCGCGCTGTCGCGCCCGCTGAACAGCATCGTGCCCGTGGAGTCGGCAGACGAAGGCATCGACATCGTGCTGGTGCTCGATCTCAGCGGTTCGATGCAGGCGGTGGTGGACGACTTGCCCGCCGACTTGGCACGGCTCGCGCCGCGGAAGTCGGCGCAGGCCGCCCCGACGCGCCTCGACGCCGCCAAAGCGGTGATGCGCGACTTCATCTCGCGCCGCAAGACGGACCGCATCGGCGTGGTGGCGTTCGGCACCGCAGCCTACGTCGTCTCACCACCTACGCTCGACTATCATCTGCTCGATTCGCTGATCGCCAAGATGGAGCTCGAGATGATCGACGGCAGCGGGACGGCGATCGGTGACGCTCTCGGCGTCGCGGTGGCCCGCTTGCGACGTTCGGAGGCGGAGAGCAAGGCCATCATCCTGCTCACCGACGGCGACAACAACGCCGGTAACCTAGACCCCGCCTACGCGGCCCACCTCGCGAACGTCATCGGCGCCAAGGTCTACCCGATCCAAATCGGCGCGGGCGACATCGCGCAGGTACAGTCGGGCGTCGATCTGTTCGGTCGCCCGCGTTACCGTCAGCACAAGTTCCCCGTCAATCCGGAGCTGCTCAAGTCGATCGCCGAAAAGACGAGCGGTCACCCGTACATCGCTACCGACGCCGAGGCCCTCCGGAGCAGCTTCCACAGCGTGCTCGACGAGCTCGAGAAGACCAAATTCGAGGCCGCATCGGCCACCTTCGAAGATCTGTACCGGTTCTTGTTGCTACCCGGCGTACTGCTGCTCGCGCTCGACGTGTTGTTGCGCGCATTGGTGCTCAGGAGGTTTCCATGAGATTCGCCGAACCGATGTGGCTGCTCGGCACCCTGCTGGCCGCGCTCGTCGCCGGCCTGTTCATCTGGGGCGGCGTACGCCTGTTGGGCGACGTGAAACGCTTCGGCCTCCCGTCCGCGGTCGAGAAGCTCATCACCAACAAGACCGGCGGACGGCGCGCCTTCAAGGCGTCGCTCACGGTGCTCGCCGTGGGGCTCGCCTTCGTGGCACTGGCTGGTCCTCAGTACGGCCGCGGCACGCGTCTCATCCCCGCTACCAACCTGGATTGCGTGGTGGTGCTCGACTACTCGAAGAGCATGTACGCCCGGGACGTGGCGCCGAGCCGCACCGAACGCGCCAAAGCCGAGGTCGCGCGCCTCATTCAACAGCTGCCCGGCGTGCGGTTCGGCGCGGTAGCGTTTGCGGGTGAACCCTTGAGTTTCCCGCTGACCAGCGACGGCGGAGCCATCGCCCAGTTCTTCCGCCAGATGACGCCGAACGACATGCCCGTCGGCGGCACCGCCATCGCTCGTGCGCTCGAATCGGCGCGAGAGCTCCTCGCGCGGGACCCGTTGTCCGCCAAACACCAGAAGGTGATCATCCTCGTCACCGATGGCGAAGATCTCGAAGGCGACCCAGTCGAAGTGGCGAAGGCCGCCAACAAGGACGGCGTGCTCGTGCACGTCGTACAGATCGGAGGTCGCGCGCCCGAGCCCATCCCCGAGGTGAACGAGGCCGGCCAGGTCGTAGGTATACGCAAGGATCGGAGCGGAAAGCCGGTGACGACGGCGCTCTCCACGCAAGGTGAAGCACAGCTCACGCAGGTGGCACAGGTCGGCGGGGGCAACGTCGTGCGCGCTGAAGCTGGCCAGACCGGGCTCGACGAAATCACGCGTTCGCTCAAACGTTTCATGACCGAAGAACTCTCGGAGCGCGTAGAGACCGTCTATGCGGACGTCTTCCACTATCCGCTGATCTTGGCCCTGTTGCTGCTCCTGGTCGAAACTTTCGTTCCACTGGCGGCGCGCGGACTCAAGTGGGGAGCGGCCCTGCTCGTGCTGGTTACGGTCGCCTCGGGCTGCGACCGCTTGGACGACGCCGTGTTCACGCGGTATTCGCCCGACGTGGACGAAGCGCTCGCGAACATCGCGTCTCACGACGCAGGAGACGCACACGCGGGCCTCTCCGAATACCTGAACACGGGCAAGTGCAAAGCTGGCGAGATCGGAACCCCCGACTCTTTACGCCAACGTCCGAACGCCGCTTACGATCTCGGCTTGGCGCTGTTCGAGCTGGGTGAACGGTTCGGCGGCAAGTTCGGTGAGCCCCCCAAGGCCAACGATCCCAACGCGTCGGCGCTACTGGCGAAACGCTCCCAGGAGGTCGATTGCGCCCTCCGAGTCACGCGCCTGGTTGCTTTCGCGGAGGCGAACCCGGTGGAGCTTCGCGCCAAGGCGTTCTTCTTGAGCGGCAACCTCGAGTTCCTCCGTCACGACTACGAGAACGCCGTGTCGAGCTACGACGACGCGTTGCGTCTGATCCCTGGAGGCCTTGCAGCCGACCCCCAGGCAGACTTCGCGGCGGACGCGGCGTTCAACCGCGCGATCGCGCTGCGCTTGGCCGAGGAAGCCGAGAAGAACAAGCCCAAACCGCCGGATGCTGGGCCAGAACCTCCGAGCGACGGCGGCGCCAACTCGGACGATCAGCGAGACGAAGACCAAAAGCAGG
The DNA here is from genome assembly GCA_966249405.1 of uncultured bacterium. Lineage (GTDB taxonomy): Bacteria > Myxococcota_A > Polyangia > Polyangiales > Polyangiaceae > SZUA-265. The sequence goes on from CBINDO010000220.1 coordinate 5,780, forward strand.
ACGATAAGAAGGAAGAGCAGAAAGACCCGGACCAGAAGCAGGACGATAAGAAGGAAGAGCAGGACGAAAAAGATCAGCAGGACAACCAGGACCAAGAGAACCAGGATTCCGAACAGTCCAAGGACCAGAAGAACGCTGACCAGGGCAATACGACCCAGCCCGAACCCTCTGCCCAAGCCGGCAACACCGCTCCGCCAACGCCCAGTTCATCTGGAACCAACAACCAAGCCAGCCCAGCGCAGGCCGCCACCGGACAGCCGCCGTCGCTGAGCCAGGACGACCGGATTTTGGAGATGCTGGAGCGAGCACCGATGTTCCAGCCCGCGCAACCGGGTCAGCTGCGGGGCCGCCCCGGGCGGTTGGAAGACAAATAAACGCCGACTCGGGTTTGGAGCTCTCATGACGTCGCCTTTTCCGTCACGACCAAATGCCCCCGCCGGTTTTGCGGTGCGCTGGGCCATGACCCTGCTTCTGACTTTCGGTTGCGGCTTGTTCGGACGCCCAGCTCGCGCGGAAATCACCGCTTCCCTGACGACGAGTAACGCCAAAGTCGAAGTCGGAAGGCCCCTGCGCATCGAGTTGAGCGTCAGCAGCGACGAGGGTTCGCCCGAATCTCCACGTCTCACCATCCCCAACGGCTTCGGACTGCGTGGCCCCAGCGTGAGCACCCAGTTTTCGGCTTCACTCAACGGGTGGTCGGCTCAAACGCGCCGTTCGATCACCGCCACCTGGGAGGTGACCGCCCCCAGGACGGGCACATTTACCGTCGGCCCCGCCCAGGCTTTCGTGGAGGGCAAGCCCGTCGCCAGCAACGCGGTGACCATCGAAGTGGTCGCCGCGGGCTCGTTACCCGCACCCACTCCCGCACCGCGGCGCGGGCTTCGCTCTCCGTTCGACGACGACGACTTTCCGTTCCCCGGCTTTCCCGGTTTCGGAAGATCGGGTCGTTCGATGCTCGATGACCTCCTGCAACAACAAATCGATGAGTTCCCGACGGCGCCGCCGGAGTACCAGGTCGATGGCCCTCGGGACCGCACGGCCTTTCTCGAGGCCACCGTTACCCCAGAACATCCCGTGGTAGGTCAGCAGGTGACGTTGCGCGTCGTGGCCTACGGCGCCAAAGGGCGATACCGAGAATCAGACACCCGCGAGCCAAGGCGCGCGAACTTCTTCTCGATGCCGCTCCAGGAGAACTCCAACCAACAACAGCTGTTCGACGTTCGCGTCGGGGACACCCAGTACCTCGCCGTGAAGATCCGCGAGTTTGCGTTGTTTCCCCTGCAGTCTGGCAAACTCGAAATTGGCCCGATGAAGATGGCCTTCTACGGGTCGAACTACATTTCGGCGCGCACGGGTCAACCGATTGAGCGCGAGAGCAAAACGCTCTACGTCGACGTTACCGAGCCCCCGACACGAGGACGCCCCATCGATTACCAACTAGGGGACGTGGGGTCGTTTCGGCTGGAAGCTGCCGTGAGCCCAAAGACGGTTCGCGAGGGAGACTCGTTTTCGGTGGTCGCGACCCTCGACGGCGAAGGACGATTGCCAGAGTCTTTGCGAGTACCTGAACGAACCGGACTCGAATGGCTCAAGCCAACCCTCACCGAACAGTACAAAGTAGCGCCCAACAAACAAGTGATCGGCAAGCGAACGTTCACCTACATCGTCAAGGCCACCAAACCAGGAACGGTCGATCTCGGCGCCTTGACTTTGCCGTTCTTCAACCCTGCCACCGGCAAATACGAGACGGCCACGGCGACGCTCGGAAGCATCGTGGTGGAGCGAGATGCGTCGCAACCAGCGACCCCCGACGACGCGAGGGCCGCGACAGCGGCGGACGCAGCAGACGACGTAGCGCTCGGCGAACTCGCGACTGCGCGGATGGAGTTGAGGCCGTTCGACCCACGCCCGCATTGGACGCGTTCCTCTTGGATGTGGCCGCTCTTGCTGGGGTTGCCCGCGTCCGTCGTGGGTATACGCCTGACGTCACGACAGGCCAAGGAACTGCTTCGCCGTCGCAGGTTACGACGTTCGTCGTTGGGCGGTCGGGTGGCGCATGAGTTGAGGCAGGCGCAAGCACAACGCTCACGCGGCGAACAAGATGCTGCTCTTGCCACGCTCGAGCGCGCGCTGTTCCTGGCGCTCGAAAATGCGACGGGAGTGAAGGCGCGTGCCGTGCTGCGCGACCAACTGGGCTCCACCTTGCATCGGGCGGGGCTCACCGAAAGTTTGGCGGCGCAAGTGGGTCCGCTGCTCACCGACATCGAAGCGGCTCGTTTCACCAAACAAGGTGACGTGGACGCGTTGCTGAGCCGCACGAGAAATCTCGTCGGCGCGATGCCAGCGGCAAAAACGCGGCCCGAAAAGTCGGAGGCATCACCGTGAGGCGGTTCGTCTGCCTGCTCGGGTTGGTCCTTTCGTTAGCGAGCGTGCGCGCGCGCGCACAAAGCGAGACCGACACGTTCGGCCAGGCTGCGGCACTCTTGCAGAAGGGAGCCTTCTCCGAGGCACTCCTGCACTTCGAGCGGCTATCGGATCGAGGGTTCGTGCATCCCGACGTCAGCTTCGACCGCGCGCTCGCCTATCTGAAGCGGGCCGACAGTGCCCAAGCTCAGCCGGGTGATCTCGGTCAGGCCGTAGCAGGGCTGCGCGAAGCTGCAACGCTGGGTGCAGACGAGGAGGCGGAGCGGCTCGTCGAGACCGTGCGTCAAGCCATTTCCCGCCGCAGAGCGGCTCGCGGGCGAGACCCAGTCGTGGTTTCGCCGCCCCTCGCGCGCGCCGTGAGTGACCTCGTGCGTCCGTCCACCTGGGCCAGCTTGGCGCTGTTTGCGTCATTCGTGCTCACTACGGCGTTGGTATTGCGAAGCTCCACCAAGCCTGCCCTGCGCTTGGCGGCGAATGTCGGCGCCGCGGCGTCACTCCTGCTGCTCGCGGTGTTCGGCGCGATGTTTGCCCTCAGCGATCACTATCGACGCGCCTGGCAAGAAGCCGTAGTGATCGTCGACCATGCCACGCTGCGCGACGCGCAGGGCCGTCCCCTGTTAACCCGTGCTCTGGACACGAACAGCGACGAGATCCCCGAGGGCGCGTCCGTATACGTGGTGTCCCGGTCCGCCCGATTGTTCGAGGTGCAATGGGGGTCATCCAAAGCCTGGTTGCGCGACGGAGAGCTCCGAATTCTCGCCAAGCCCTGATGCACACCCGCGTGGTTGACACGCGGCCGAGGACGCTTGCGACGGTGCGTTACGGCGCGCCGTGACGGAGGCGAACTTTGGCCTTTTCCGAGGGGTCAAACGTGCTAAATGCCATTGGAATGTGGGTGCGTTCCTCCGCCATCCGGCCTGTACCGGCCTATGCCAAGGTCAGCGAGGCGGCCTTGGATTCGGTGCGTCAAGGGCTCGCCGAAGACGAAGACGACGCGCGTGAGCAGCTCGACGAAGCGTTCGAGCGCTTCGAGCGCGAGCAACCCTGTCTGGCAGCTCACATCGGAGATGTCCTCGCCGAAACCGGCGACGAGACGGCGCTAGCGCTCGGGTACTTTTTGGTACTGACCGTGTGGTTGGCCTTCGATCACGCGCACGGCCCGCAAATCGACGAAGTCACGGCCGAGGCCATCTCGGCGACACAAGAGACCCTGGAGCTCGACGAGGAGCTCCGCGATTCGGGACCCGACGAGCCGCTGGCCAGCGACGACATCATCGCGATGGAACAGCCGGCGTTGCTCGAGTTCGTTCACGAGAACCTGCACGCCGCTGCTGACTCCCACGACGGCCTGGAGGAGGATGATCTCGACAAGATCTACCGCGTGGTGCTCGTGCAAATCCTGGTGTTGTCTTACGCCGTGGCAAGCCCTTCTGGGTTTCCCGTGGGCCGCGCAGAAGCGCAGGCTTGAACGTTCACCCGCCCGTGACCGGCGGGATGAAGGCAACGACGTCACCAGCCCTCAACATCACGCGCTCATCTACGGCAGTTTCGCCCATGCCGGGCAGAAACTCTTCGTTGAGCGCTAACCGCACGGACGCCATGAGTGACGGCAGGCGCAGGTGCTGCGAGCACAGATCGTGGTAGACGCGCGTCAGAGCGATCTGCTCCGCGGCTGCCAGGGGCAACTCGAGGCGCCCGCATGCCAAGGCCTCTCTCAAGCCGCCAAAAAACAGCACGACGATGTGGCTCACGATGAACTCCGCGGACGAGTTTGAGACGCCCGCACGAAAAGCGCAACGACTCAATACACCGGACGCCCCGTTCGCCAGGCCCCCGAATCACTGAGCGCCAGGGTCGCCCACCAGCTTCGCGAGTTTGCCGAGCAGATCGTCCGCCTTGAACGGCTTCGTGAGGTAGTGCTTCGCTCCGGCTTGGATGCCGGCGATCATGTCGCCAGGACGGTCCTGCGCCGTGAGGAAGATGATGGGTATGTGCTTCAGGTTAGCGACTGCCTTGATGCGCTTGGCGACCGTGAAGCCGTCGAGCTTCGGCAAGTTCACGTCGAGGATCATCGCGGCGGGTCGGTGTTCGACGCAGCTCACCAGGGCGGCCTCCCCGTCACTCGCCGTGATCACTTTGTAGCCTTTGTGCTCGAGGGTTTTGCTGACCAAGAGCCGAATCGAGGGATCGTCCTCGACAACCAAGATGGTGGGGGCGGAGCTGCTCACGATGCCTACTGTACGGCGCAACCCCCACCGAAGTTACCTTCATCGACGAGACTCGACGATCGAGCCTCGAATTTCCAGGGGGCGCGCGTTGACCCTAGCCCCCTTTTGGGACACGGGTTACCTTGTTGTTGCCATGCCCCACAGTCACCGAGCGCTAGTCACGGCTGCTCTCGTTGCCGTTTTGGTGCCTACCCGGGCCTACGCGTGCGGCGGGCCCTGTACCTCACCCGAGTTGTGGGGCGTGCTTCCGGTCGATGCAAAACCGCTCGTGGTCACCAATTTCGGGTTGCTGCGCCCCATCGACGGTGGCTGGCAGCTCGTCTGTGAGGAGGCGATTGGCGGTATTTTGCTCGAGGTCCGGTCCAACGACGCTCACGCCGTCGTCTCGACGGACGTTGGGTTGTTCGTGTCGGGGAACGAGTCGTGCGGATTTGCACCGGGCCCGACCAGCGAGCGCTCCCCGTGGTTTCTCGACGTTGCCGTTGCCGCCGACTCCACGCCCACAACACCTCACCTGCTCGGTCTCGTATCCGACCCGGACACGGCGAGCATCAACGTCGAAGTATCCGACGGCGCCGCCTTCGAGGTGCTCCACGACCTCGGCACCGAGACGGCGTATCGTCACATCGAGGCATCGAAGGACCTGCGCTCGATAGTGGTCGCGGGTTACGCGTCGCAACCGCGCCGCTGGCAAGTGGCGTGGAGTGGGGACGGTGGTGAGTCGTGGCAAGAGTTTACACCCGAGGTCGACGCGCCGTCGACCTCGGCGCTGCTGATGGGTTTGGACCCTGCCGACCCCACGCACGTGTTCTTCCAGCTCCAGGGCACGGAGGAGACACCCGCCGAGCTGTGGAGTCTACGCCTCGCGACCCAAACTGCGAGTCAACTCTTGGTCCTCGAAGCGGGGCAGGCAATCACGGGCATCGCCTTCGTCGGCGATGAGCTGTGGGTCGCAAGCAAAGGCGCGAACAGCGGCGGGCTGCGCCGAGCTCATTTGTCAGATGTCAGCGAATTCGAGCCGGTCGTCGAAGACGTCCCCCCCCTCTCCTGCTTGGGTGTGGTTGGCGCGCAGCCCTTCGTGTGCGTGGACGACTACTCAGAGGACTCTCGGTTCTTGCTGGGAAGAGTGAACACCGCCTCCGGCAGCTTCGAGCCGGAGCTAGCGCTCTCCGACCTGGGCAATCTACAAGATTGTGGCGCGAGCTGCCAACCGACACATCAATGGCTGGAAAGCGTGTACGGAGCGGACACGGACGCCGGCTCGGACACGAGTGGAGGCGAAGAAACGTCCGAAGAGGCGCCACCGCCCCCAAAAAACGACGGGGGTTGCAGCATCGAGTCCGCCCCGAGGCGCGCGGGCGACTGGTCGAGCGTGTTACTGTGTGTAGTCGGGCTCTGGGTGATGCGCCGACGCCTCGTAGCTCAGCACCACGATCCCGTCGTTGGAATCTGCAACGTAAACCCACGGCAGTTCCAGCGTCACACCGACGGCACCACGAAGCCACGACTCCTCCCGCGCCGGTGACATGCGCCAAGTCGGGTACTGAGCGATGGTGGCCGCGGCCACTGCGCCAGCGGTCTCCGTGCCAGCGGTCTCCGTGCCGAGACCACTCAAATCGATGACGCGAAGCCCGAGTTGGTAGTGCGCGACGAAGCACAGCCCACCATGGCACGCCGAGTGGTGCGGGCTGGCGGCGTAGGTGACCGTCGCCGAGCCGGCGTCGGTTTCGATGCGCTCGCTCGAAGGCAAGCGCAAGCCCTGCAACGTCGTTTCACCCGCCGCATTGGTTTGCACCTCGAACAAGTGGAGCGTTCCACCGATACTCTCTTCGCCCCACAACACGCGCTGACCACCGTCGAGCGGACTACAACTGTGGGCCGCGAGGCCGTGACGACGCGCAACGACGTGGGGCATCGCGTCTCCGGTGACTTCGAGGAGCGTGATCCCGCCGCGAAGACTCGAAACGAAGACTCGCTCACCTAAAACCGTCACATCGTGCGCGTCCTGACCAGGGTCCGCCTTCCAGCGCCACAACTCCCGCGGCGCGTCGGGCTGGCTCACGTCGAAGGCCACGACAGCCCCGGTTCCTGCCGCCGGTGCCTGAGCGAGGTACAGACGCCCGTTCGCGACAGTTACGCCGTGACCGTCCATCGGGTGGATCGTCGGCAGCCCGTCTGCCACTTCTCGAGGCTGCGTTGGGTCGCGAGCATCGACGATGACGAGGCCGCGGGCCGCCGAGGCCACCGCGACGTAACGTTCGTCGATGGCGACCACGTCGTTGTACATGTCGCCCAGGAGTGCTCGCAAACGGCCGACCTCTCTGAGCTGGTCGCGTTCGGGCGATACGGCGACCCAACGCAGGCCATCGTCGCCGCGAGCAACGACGAGCAGATCTGGCCTCTGGAGCGCGAGGTCGTACGTGAGACCCAAAGACCACTCCGAGGACGCGCCGTCGAAGCGTGAGAGCTCGGTAAGTCCGCGGGCCTGCATGTGCGTGGGCGCCAGGGCGATCGCCCGATAGTCCGATAGTCGCGCGGAATCACACTCGAGGCGCTGGCCGCCGATCTCTCCTGCTCCGACCCAATCGGCGCTCAAGGCCTCGGATGCTCCGACCAACCAGGTACGCCCGTCGTATTCTACGCGCGTCGCGTCACGTCCCCCGATACGAGCTTGCTCCCAATTGACGACCGCACCGGCGGTCGCCCCACGTTCACCTATCAACCACACGGCGTGCCCGGCGCCGTCGGGCGCATCGGTTGCCACGCCGACATCCCGTAACGTGGCGCAAGACAACACCGATTCGCCCTCGCCGAACCGCTGACTGCGAGCGCTGCATGCAACACTGGACGGCAACGCGACGCCCAATGCGCCGCCCAGAAGAGCGATGCCGCCTGCCCGACGCCACACGGTGGGCGACCCCGCCAGACTGCTCGTTGCAAGCGGACTGCCGTTCATTGCTACAAGTCGAGGGGCGGCGGAATGTAGGTGGGATGGGCGAGACACAACGCGGGCGCACCCTCCAGCACGATCTTGCGGAAGTTGCGGTTGCCCTCCACAGCCTGGTCACGTCGCCACGTGAGTGTCGTGGCGTGGGTCGGCTCGGTGGGGTCGCAATCGGTCGCGGCGCCGACCAAGATGTCGCCGTGCGTCTCGACTTCGGCAGCGGTGTGACAACGCTGCGGCAATAGCTCCAGCACTGGCATGCGCGACGCAACCTCTGCCTCCAAATGTCCGCTCGACACGAGATCGCTCAGCACCTCGAGCTTGATGGGGCGCAGCCTCACGGTGAGACGCACCTCGGTGATCGAATC
>CBINDO010000221.1:0-13743 GCA_966249405.1 uncultured bacterium
AAAGGGTGGCATGGGCGTAGATCTCGACGCCCTCGGCGAGTTGAACGGCGAGGTCAAAGCGCGCGGGAAAGTGTTGATTGGCTTCCGTCACGGAGACGCAGGCACCACGGTAGGCTACGGCCTCCGCGGCTTCACCGCAGACCCTTCCCTCGATGACGGCGTGGACGCCGTCGCGCGCGCCGTTCATCTGAAGGGTGGAGTCAACCGCCTACGCCTCGCGTTCCACGGCGACGTCCCAGGTTCGGCGAGCGACGCAAAAGAGTTGATGTTGGCACGCCTGCGGCACCTACGCGGCGTGGGCGGTCGAAGTGACGTGGTGGTGGTAGGCGGCGACGTGCCGGAAGGACAGGTTTGGGTGAGAAGCCAATGCTGGACCAAAGGGCTCGAGAAGGTCTTCAGCGAGGTTTCGCTGTGTCCGTTGGACTTGCCCGTCGACCTGTCCCTATGCGAGGTCCAGGAAACGGACGGCGACGTGACCGCGTGCGACAAGTCACTGCGCGACGCGGAGTTGCCGCCAAGCGACCCAGAGGCGCCCATGGATGATGCAAAAGACCCGAACGCGGACGTCGAAATTCCGGCAGACTTCGACGAACTGACGGATCCCGACCTGGGCTGATGAAACACTGGAGAGCCCTACCGCGGCGCAGAGGTCCGAGCCTGGCGCGATGTAAACCCACCCCCGTCGGATGTGGGTTCCGTTTGCAGCTGGGCTTGGACGGTCGCTACACCGCGGTCCCGGGGTTGGTCCCGGGGTTGGCGCGCTGAGCAAGTGACGCGCTCGGAGTCGAGGCGTCACCGGCGTCGCGAGCCCCCTAGGTCGTGCGTCGATGAGGCCGTCCGAACCGAAGGGAGTGACGCCGATGTCATGGCTCCCGGGCGGCAGCTCGCCGCGTGGAGTCGGTCATGCGTCGCACCCACCGTCCGAGAGGTTGGAGACGTCTTCCGCACATGCACGGACCAGTGCGATCCAACTCCAGGCCGTCGTCCCTCAAACCGCGTCCGATTTGCGCCTTCGTCGGATACGCGCGCGCCACGTGTGATGCGCCGGTTTCCTCTTCGTGTCCTCATGCGCAGAGGGTTGCTCGAGTGGCACCCAGAGATGACGGCAAGCCTGCGGCCACTGGGCGTTTCCAAAGGGCGCCCGGTCGTGACGACGTTGGGGCCCGGCTTAACCCCTTCCGCGCCGCGTTCGGCCATTCGGCCTAGGTTCGAGGGAGGACGCCGAAGATCCCTCTGAGCGACCGGTGGGGCAACACAACTCTCGACGCCAACCACCGACCTACTAGACTCGCGGCGATCATGCATCGGGGAGACCCTCGTCCTGCTGAGGCAAACGCTTTGCCTCCCACCGCGCCCGACGCGGCGCCGGGACCGGTGCGTCCAGGCCGCGGCCCAGACGCGGGCGATGAGCTAGTGGCCGATCATGCGTCGGAACAGGCAGCGAAACCTTCGCGCAAAGCCCCGCCAAAACCCGCGAACCGGAATGTCTCAGCGAGCAGTCTGCCCGCGGGCGAACTGATCGCCGATCGATATCGCGTGCTGTCGGTGCTCGGCGAAGGCGGGATGGGCGTCGTCTACCGTTGCCGAGACCTGCACGCGGGCCGCGACGTCGCGGTGAAACGCGTGATTCCGCCGGAAGGGCGGCTGGCAGCAGACTACATCAACTGGTTCTACAAGGAGGCCCGGGCGCTGGCCTCGCTCAGCCATCCAAATATCGTCGACGCGCGGGACTTCGGCCAGCTCAAGGACGGCACGCCGTTCCTGGCGATGGAGCTCGTGTCCGGGTTGTCCCTCCACGACTATTCGAACGCGAGGCTCAGCTTTCCGATCATCTGGTCGATCGTCGATCAAACGTTGGGCGCCCTCGCCCACGCCCATTCGCGGCGCGTGATCCACGGCGACCTCAAGCCCAGCAACATCATCATCGAGGCCGGTGACGGCACACCGCCAAAGGTGCACATCCTCGATTTCGGTTTGGCTTGGCTCAAGGAAGACCCCCACGACGAGCGCCTCGACGGCGAGAAGGCGATGGAGTTCGAGCCCCATGCCGGCGCGGGAACGCCGGGTTACATGGCGCCCGAACAGATCATGCACGAGATGCACCACGTGTGCGGTGCGACGGATTTGTATTCGTTGGCGTGCATCACCTATCGGCTGCTGGCGGGTTGCGCCCCCTGGTCCGGCGATCCCAAAGAGCTGCTCAAGCTGCACGCTTACGAGACGCCGCCAGAGCTCAAGCCGGCGGTCTCGGTGCCCGACGGCGTAGTCGCGTTCATCATGCGCTGTCTGAACAAGAAGCCGTGGGATCGCTACGAGTTTGCCGCAGAGGCGCGCCGCGCTTGGAGCGTGTTCAAACCCGGCGAACCCGTCGATCCACGGTTGTGGCGTTTCCCGCGCGTGACGCGCCGCAACGACGACGGCACGTCGACCACCGACGTCACCACGCCGAAACTCGAGTCCCAGCCCGAGACACCGCGTACCGATTCGGTCGCGCCGGAACGCGCGCACGGCTTGCTCAGCATCCGCCCCACCCCGATGGTGGGACGCGACGACGTACGTCAACAATTGCTGCGCGCGTGTTACGAGGTCATCCACTCGCCCGATGTCTCACACAAGTTGACGATGCTCGTCGGTCCGGCCGGCGTGGGTAAGAGCCGGATCGCAGAGTGGCTCACCTCCACCGTGCACGAGGAAGGCACGATGGTGCCGCTCACCGTGCGTTACCGCCGCATTCGCGGCGCCTCGGACGGGATGCTCGGCGCGGTCAACCAGTACCTCAACTTCGAGCGCGCCGATCGCACCACCATCGAGCGCAGCTTGATGCAGCGGTGGCGCGTCTCACCGAGCGACACCCGCATGTTGACGTGGGTGGCAGGCGTCGCCGAGTGGCTACGCCCCACGCCCCCGGGTAGTGAATTCGTGGGACCGACTGGCGTGCGCTTCACGCTGGACACCCTGGACATCCGACGCCAAGTGGTCCGCTTCGCGCTGCGCAAGATCGCGGCTGGGCGCCCGCTCTTGTTCTTCTTGGACGACCTGCACAACGCGGCGCAAACGACGCTCGAAGGCTTGGTGCGTATCCACGCCACGGAGCCCGACCAACGCATCTTCATGGTCGCAACGGTGCGTGCAGAAGACGTACAGATCGGTACGTCCACCGCAGAACGTCTCCGTCGCCTGCGCGAACGCCTGGATGGCGAGGTCATCGAGATCGAACCGATGGACCGTGACAGCACCATCGAGCTGCTCCGCGCCTCCTTGCCCCTCGACGACGACGCGACCCAAGAAGCCGCGCGCCGTAGTCGCGGCTTCCCGCTGTTCGCGCTCCAACAGCTGCACGCTTGGGCTCATGCCGGCGAGTTTACACGCCAGAGCGGCCAATACCGGCTCTCTCCCGAGACGCTCGCGTTGCGTCCGAAGACCACGGCCGACCTCTGGGACAGCCGACTGGCGACGTTGACTCCCGGCCATCAACAAGCGGCATACGCGGCCGCAACTCTGGGGCTCGACCTGCGACGCTCCGTGCTCAAGGCGGTACTGCGCGAGTTGGGACTCGCGATCGATGAGACGATTGTCTCACTGCAACACGCCGAGATCATCCTGCCGCGCGGCCCTGGTCGTTACCATTGGGCGCACGCGTTGCTCCAGGAGCACCTGTTTCGCAAGTTGAGCGAGCGGCCCGACTCGAAGCGCCTGTTCCTCGCGGCGGCAACCGCGCTCACGGCGCATCCGCTCGCGAACACGCGCCGCGTCGTGCGTCAGCGCGCGGTGAACCTGATCTACGCCGGTGAACCAGAACAAGGTGCATCCATCTTCTTCAACTTTCTGCGTCAGTCTTGGAACGGCGCCCGGCAGCCGCTGGCCACCATCGCGGACCTCGACCTCTTCAAGGGTCAACTCGGAGGCAAACCCGCGGCGACCGCGTTACGCTGGCGCGCCGATGCCCTGACGCACCTCGGACGCACCGAAGAAGCCCTGCAGGCAGCCACGCAAGCGCTGCAGCTGCTGCAAATCGCGGAGTCTCCGGACGCCGAGGAGGAAGTCGCGCACGGTGAACGCATCACCGGGTGGCTTCAGAGTGAACGCGGCAATCCCGACACGGGCTTGCCTGTCGTGCAGAAGGCCCTCGAGCGTTTTCAGCGCTTGGGTGACCTGTCCGGCATGGCGCAATGCGAGCTAGCGTTGGCGCGTACCGAGCTGCAACTCGGTCACTATGCGCGAGCGCGCCAGTACGCTGGCCTCGGCGCGCAACACTTCGCCGAAATCAAAGATCCGCTGGGTCGCGGTCAATGTCTGCTGGTGTTGAGCGGCGTGGAGACGGCCGATGGCGCCATCGCGCGCGCCTCGCAGCTCACCCACGAAGCTCGTCAAGAGTTCGAACGCAGCGGCTATCAACTGGGCCTCGCCGAGGCCACCGCACGCCTCGCGTTGCTCGAACATCGTTTGGGCAACTTCTACAACGCGGGACGTGGCGCTCGCGAGGCTCTGAACTTGTACGAGTCGTTGCAAGTCGCGCGCGGTCAGTCGCAGTGCGATCGCTTGCTGGCGATGATCTCGATAGACACGGACCATCCACGCCAAGGCGCGACCCACGCCAAACGCGCCGAGCAGTTCTTCGTCGAAATGCGCGATCCCGCCGGTGTAGTCGAGGCGCGGCTACTGCGCGCGCAGGCCGCGATGGCGATTCGCGATTTCGAGGAAGCGCGTCAGGCGTTGATGGGCGCTCGCGAAGTGAGCGTGCGCGCGCCGGAACCGCGCCAGCATTATCTGCTTACGCGCGCCTGGTTCCAGCTCGAGAGCGGAGACGCAGACGCCGCGGTCGAGGCGCTCAATGCTGCCCCGACGATCTTCGAGCGGCCCTGGCAAGTGGGCGAACACACCCCGCATCTGCTCGCGCGGTTGGCCCGTTTGGAGTGGCCACGAGTGCGCATCGTCGAAGACATCGAAGAGTGGCGGCGTGTGATCGACGAACACGCACGCGGCGACGCCTCCTCGAGCAATCAGCCCGCGCACCCGACACAGTCTCATGACAACTAACAATCACGACATCCTGACCCAAGCCGTCACCTTGTTGCCCGGTGGGGTGAACAGTCCCGTGCGCGCGTTCCGCGCCGTGGGCGGCGAACCACCGTTCATCACCAGAGCCAAAGGCGCGCGCCTCTGGGATGTGGAGGGCAAGGAGTACATCGACTTCGTCGGCTCGTGGGGCCCGGCGATCATGGGTCACGCCGATCCCGAAGTCGTAAACGCGGTGTGCAAGGTGGCGCAGAACGGGCTCTCTTTCGGCGCGCCGACGGCGCTCGAGGTCGAGTTCGCCAAGCTCATCGTCGAACGCGTGCCCAGCATCGAGATGCTGCGCTGCGTCTCGAGTGGCACCGAAGCCACCATGAGCGCGCTGCGCGTGGCGCGCGGATTCACTGGCCGCGACGTGATCGTGAAGTTCAACGGCGGCTACCACGGTCACAGCGATTGTTTACTCGTGAAAGCCGGCAGCGGCGCCGCCACGTTCGGTAACCCCGATTCCGCCGGCGTGCCCGCGGCCCTCGTGCAACACACGGTCGTTGCACGTTACAACGACGTCGCGGCCCTGCCCCAGCTGTTTCAAGAGCAGGGTACGAAGATCGCCGCGGTCATCGTCGAACCGGTCGCTGGCAACATGGGGTGCGTCGCGCCCGAGCCCGGTTTCTTGCAGGCGATCGTCGACTTGTGCAAGCAACACGGCGCGGTCAGCATCTTCGACGAAGTGATGACCGGATTTCGCGTAGCCGCGGGTGGCGCCCAACAACGTTATGGCGTCAAGCCCGACATGACTTGCCTAGGCAAGATCGTCGGCGGTGGCATGCCGCTGGCAGTGTACGGGGGCAGGCGCGACATCATGCAGAAAATCGCCCCCGTCGGACCTGTATACCAAGCGGGCACACTGAGCGGCAACCCGCTCGCCGTTACCGCGGGCATGGTGACGTTGTCGCAACTGTCGCAGAGTGTTTACGACCACTTGGAACGCCTCGGACAACGCTTGGAGGCGGGCTTCCGCGAATCGATGCAGGCTGCGCGCGTCGCTGGTTGCGTGCAGCGCGTGGGCTCGATGATCACCGTGTTCTTCGGCCCCTCCGTCGTGCGCTCGTGGGACGACGCTGCCCACTGCGACACCCAACGTTTTGGTCGTTTCCACCAAGCCCTGACCCAACGCGGCGTCTATTGGCCACCTGCACAATTCGAGGCGGCATTCATCTCGAACGCTCACACCGAAGCCGACATCGACAACACGCTCGAAGCCGCCAGAGCCGCATTCGCAGAGTGAGCGCGGCGCATCGTCGTCCGCTGCGTGCGTTCCATAGCTAAACAGGGCAGGGCCTACGTCGGTAGGTGCCTGCCCTGCGTTCGTTGGGGCGCGTCCACGCCGTCCACGCCGCCCGACGTGGTTCACTCCCCGCGCACGAAACGCCGCTCGAGGTAATGCAGGATCGCGCGCATACCGAGCACCTCACCGCCGTAGGGGCGTCCGGGCAACTGCTCGATGTTGAACGCCATCGTATCGATGTGCACCCACGGCGTCTTGGGGCTGACGAACTCCTGCAGGAACAGCGCGGCCGTGATTGCACCCGCGTAGGAGCCGTTGCTGACGTTGGACAAGTCCGCGACCTTACTCTCGAGCAGGCGTCGGTAAGGGCGATGTAGCGGCAGTCGCCAAAACGGGTCGGCAGCCGCAACCGAAGACTCGAGCAACCCTCGTGCGACCTCGTCGTCAGGAGTGAACAACGCCGGTAACTCCGTGCCGAGCGCGATGCGCGCCGCGCCGGTCAACGTCGCCATGTCGATGAGGATTGCGGGCTTCTCACTGTCGGCTTCGGTGAGCGCGTCGCTGAGCACGAGCCGCCCCTCGGCGTCGGTGTTTCCGACCTCTACCGTCAACCCCCTACGCGTCGCCAGAACGTCGAGGGGGCGGAACGCGTTGCCGGAGATGCTGTTCTCCACCGCAGGGATGAGGACGCGCAGACGAATCGGCCATTTCAGCTGCATGATGGCCTTGGCGATCGCGAGTACACACGCCGCTCCGCCCATGTCCTTCTTCATCAGCTTCATCGCATCGGCGGGCTTGATGTCGAGACCGCCCGTATCGAAACACACGCCTTTGCCGACGAGCGTAACCTTGGGCGCATCCGGATCGCCCCAAGTAAAGTCGATGAGTCTGGGCGCTCGCGTCGATGCTCGACCAACCGCGTGGATCGACGGGTAGTTCTGCTCGAGCAACGCGTTACCGACGATCTCCTTGTATTTCGCGCCAGCCTCGGTGGCTACGGCTTTGGCCGCGGCGGCAAGAGCGTCTGGCCCCATGTCTTCGGCCGGCGTGTTCACGAGGTCGCGCCCCAGCTTGGCCGCTTCGACGAGCGCGGTGACGCGGGCCTTGTCGGCGAGGGAAGGCCAGCTCAGGGCAGCTTCGATGCGCTTCCCCTTCTTGTAGCGATCGAAGTGGTAGGCGCCGAGGCCCCACCCCAAACACAGGGCATTGGCCTCCTCGGCCGACACGCAATCCGCCAAGCTGTATTTGCCGCGAGGTAACAACGTCGGCAGCCGAGCGCACTGCCAGATTGGCTCCTCGGACCCGACCCCGAGGAGCACGGCCCAAAGCCCCCCTTCCTTCTCGGGAACGAGCAAATGTTGGCCCGGCTTGGCGGCGAAACCTGCCGCTTCTGCCCACGCCTTGACGAACTTGCTGCGCTCTTTGCCGCCCGAGGGAAACGCGGCGCCGGTGAGCCACTGATCGAACTGCTTCTTTCCGGCAAAACGATAGATCGGAGTCGAGTCACCGGACGAACGAGCAGCGAAACCTTCCATGCCTTCAGTCTGGTTGAAGTGTCGTTGCATTGTCAACTGTTCGACGTCCAACCGCGGCCGTTGCGCGTCGTCGAGCCCGCGTCAATATGGCGCGCTCAAGCTCGGCAACGCACTGTTGTCCTTGCCGGCAGGTGGCGACGACGGTTCCGGAAACTTCGTAGATGGCGGCAAGTTACCACTCGATGGGCTGGGCGCTACAGCAGGACCGGGCGGTGTAGGTTGAGGTGTTTCTGGCGCAGAGCCCGGCGCAGCTGCACCGGGTGCCGGCGCAGGCGCGTCGATGGGCGTTGTCGCACCGGATGGGCCGACGGAAGGTGTCGCGGGCGCTCCAGAGTTGGGAACAACCGCGCCGGATGGTTGCGCTGAGTTTACAGGCTGCGGCACGACGGGAGCCGCCGCTGGGCACTGTTCGGCGGGTGGCGGGGGCGGAGCCGACAACACCTTGCCCGCCGGGCACATCCGGAAACGAGCCTCGATGTCCTCGCACGACTCTCGTTCCAAGCGTCGCGATGGCGGCAACACTGCTGGGACGATGTCGTCCCAGTGGAACATCAAACCCGCACCGGCGAACACGAACTTCTGCCCGCCAAAGGTTGCGCCCAAGCTCGTCAGGTAGGAGTTGACGTTGAAGCTCCACGACTCGGACATGCGCAGCGTGATATCCAATCCGGCGCGCATCGCCATCTCGAACGCGAGGTCGACTTTGACGCTGTCGGAGATGACTTGCTTGATGTCCTCTTCGGACAGCAGCACCGCCTCCTGGCCGTTGATCAGCTCTTGGATGTCGCCATTGTTCGGCGCAAATCGGGATAAATCGGGCTCGACGATGGTGGTGTCGAGGTCGAGGCCGGGGGCGGCTTCGAACCAAGGTGTAAACGTGATCCAACTCGCCGGCGACAACGCGGTACCTAGACCAATGCCGATGGGTACGTTCAAGAAGTTGCGCTTGCCGCTGACGGCCGCGTTGGGGGCGCCACCGGCGTAGACCATGAGGGCCGCTTTGGGCACGCCGTTGTCGAAGCGCTGGGTGAGCGGGATGCTCCAGATCGCCGCACCAGTGGCCGCTGCGCCGATCAACGTGCCTGTATCGGCGGTCTCTTGGAGTTGCAGCACGTGTGCGCCGAACTGCGCGCTCAGAATGCCGCCAGTGGACGAGAAGTTGGCGTTGTAGCTAAACACCCTGCCAGTGAGCGGACCAAAAGCCTGACGATAGGCCAAGATCACGGTGGAGCCCCGAGTGTCGGACGTCGACATCAAAGGTGGATGTGCACCCGGTGTAGCAAACGCTTGGCGGGGCAGCGTCGTGAGCGCCAGTGCGATCACCCCTACGCTCGTTAACCCTCGGAGAACACCGTCACAGACTCGTTGATTGCCCACGGAGCCATCAACGGCCGTGGCCCGAGTCGACTTAACCCACTGTTCGGGTGTGTCGACCTGACCCCGGTCCGGAGTTGGCCGACCTCATTTGCGGGGCCGCTGGTGCGGAGGCGCCTTGGCTGCGAGCAACCCGACCACCGACCAATCTTCGCTCATGTTCACGGTGGCGGGCGCCACTTCGGCCTCGCTTTTTGCGAGCTTTTCCAGGTACCGGGTGGCGCGGTGACGTAAAAAACCGAGGAGCGCCGCTGCCGTTGGCGCCGCGGTGGCAGAATCACCCCAAAGTGCGACAGCGCGCTCCACGGTCGGCAGCATGGGCAGCTCCCACCCTCGCTGCTTCAGGATGTCGAACATTTGTTCGCTGCGCTTACGCAACAGCAACGGATCACGCTCCGCGACGGGCGCTTGGTTCGACACGAATGCCCGCACCAGGTCGTGAAACGTCGTGACCACATGGATGAGCAACAGCTCCGCATCGCTGCGTGGCTGCGCGGCTTCGCCCGTCTGCACCGCCGCCACGTCGACGAGCGCGTCGAGCAACTCCACTACGCGAGGCCCTGCCTTCTTCAGCATGGCGCGTTGCGCAGCGAGCAACAAGTGGGTGCCAGAAAAGGTCGTGTACGCTAGCGTGGCCTCGGCCTCGTGGCAGTACCACACGGCTTCGCCAACCGCGGACACGTCGATGTCTTCGACGCCGATGAACTGTGAGACAAATTCGACGAAGCTGACGATGAGCTTCGACTCGTGACGCTTGGCTTTCGCGTCCACCTTCGTCCTCAACCACGCCTGAGCGTTCGAGACCACTTCGGTGAAGGCACGATGTGCCTGCTCGGACTCGGACTGCCCTTCTTCGTCCGGCTCGTTGCTCTTCTCGGACACCACCAGCCAGCCCGGCGCCAAACCGCCGTCGTCGCGCCGCACCGCGACGCAATAGGTGCTCGCGAACGTCGCCGCCTGGACGAAACGCGCGCCGATCTCCAGCGGCAATCCACGGTGTAAGTGCACGGTCGGTTCATCGAGCCGCATCGACAACTGATCGAGTTGGTCCCCCACCAAAACGCAGCGGCCACCAAAGTCCGCCGCGACGGAGTTCAACTCACGCCGTAGGTGCTCGCGCCGAGTCGCTTCGTCGATGCGGATGCCCGCTTGAGCGAGCACGGCGTGGTATTCGTAGAAGTGAGGGACCAAGACGCGTTGGCCGCTGCCCGAGCTGGTGTAGGTGTAACGGTCCGATTCGATGTCTCGCCACTTGAAGCGCACTCGTGCGTCGCCCAACAGCGCAACTATCCACTGCAGCGCCTCCGCGAAGTCGACGCCCTTGCCGACCCTCGAACGTTCACTCGAGGCAATACTATCGAGCACCTCGATCAGCGCCGCCGGGAGTACGGTCGCAGCCAGCACCGGCTTGCGGTCGATTTGCACGCCCAAACGTCGCACGCCGTCGACCTCCCGAACCTGGAGGTCGGCGCTCTGCTTTTGGTGCCGCTGCAGAAACTGGACGCTCACTGGCGTCAGCGAACCGTCCGCGGCGCGTCCCACCCGCTCCATCGGGCCAACTGCCCAAGTGCTCACGGCGTTGGTCAACGTGGGGATCCCCTCCACCAAAAATGCCAGCCGACGCAGCGAGCCCATCGGTCGCACGATCTCGAAATCGACTCCGTGATGCGCAAATGCCTCGGCGATGAAGCCCGGCACCACGCTTCGGAAGCGCATGCAATCCCGGTGTGGGGCGTCCGGGAGCCCCAATTCGAGTAATAACGTAGCCAGCATAGCGGCGTCGTCCCGACGTCTCGTAGCGCAGCCTAACATGGCGCGCCGCGTTTCGCGCCTGTACCTTGCGATGAAAGCTCTCCTCGCTCGCGCTTTCGGTTGTGGGGGCATGTGGTTGGCACCCGCTAGCTGTGACACCGAAGTCGAGAGGGCTCGCGCGCAGAGTCGTAATTGAAGGGCTGTATCCCCACCGGATAGGCAATGCCCGCCGTGACCTTGCCGCTTTTCATCTCCCGCTTCAGCTTTCGAACCCGTCTATTGCGTCTAACCCTGCTGCTCACGACCCTGAGCTACGTCGGCTGCGGCAGCGACGGCTCGGAAGTTCCCGCCAAACCCCAGCTCGGCGACCGCTGTGTTGGCGATGACCCCGACGAGTGCGACGCTGGCCTGGTGTGCGAACCGCTCGCCGATGGTGATGCTCGAGTCTGCTCCGAACCACTGGTGATCATGGGTTCGTTGCGCGATGCCCTCGACGGCGAACCCGTCGCCGAGGCGCTCGTGTTCATCCTCGACGAGACCGGGACACCCGTAGCGCAAGCGGTCACTGACTCGACCGGCGACTACACGGCCACGGTCTCCGTCCGTCGCGCGGCCGACGGCGCTCTTCTCGAAGACAGCACTTGGACGCTGTCGGCCAGCGCGCAAGGTTACCAGCCATTCCCCTATGGCGTGCGCGCCGCCGTTCCGGTCACGGCAAACCAAGCTGAGCGCGCCGCGGGCCGCGTTTTACTCGACGACGACAACACCGACGTGGTGTTGCTACCGCTACGGAACGCGGATGGCTTGGTCACGGTCCGCGGCACGGTGACAGCGCAGGCGGCCGGAGCGCTGGTGGTGGCCGAAAGCGAATCCGTCTCCCCTGCCCCCTTCGGACTCGTGGGTCCGGACGGCGCGTTCACGATCTTCAACGTCCACGAAGGTGACGTCGTGATACGCGCGTACCGCAAAGGTATCAACGTCGAACCGAAGGCCATCGACGTCGACGCCGATCTCGACGCCGTCGCGTTGACGCTCAGCGAGGCGAAGCTGGGCAGCGTGTCCGGCAGCATCAACATCGTCAACGCCCCGGGCGGTAGCCTCTCGAGTGTGGTGCTGGTGCCGCAAAGCGTCTTCGATCCCGTCTCCGAGAAGGGCCCAGTACCGCTAGGCATGCGCGTCCCCGACCCTCCGAAGTCTCCGGACGTGACGGGCTCGTTCGAGTTCGAGACTGTCTCACCAGGAAACTACATTGCATTGGCCGCGTTCGAAAACGACGGCTTGGTGCGCGACCCCGACACCAACATCGGCGGCACCTCGCTACAAGCCGTCGAGGTCGCCAGCTCCCTAGTCGAACTCGGAGAATCGTTCAAGGTCACGGCCGCGCTGGCTGTGGGGAGCCCCGGCGCCGATGGTGTGGAAGAAGTTTCCGGGCCTTTGGCTTTTGCGTGGGCAGACGACTCGAGCGAAGACAGCTACCACTTCGTTCTGCGCTCGGCGCTCGGGGAAACCGTGTGGGAGGTGGACGTGCCGGGCGTCAGCGGCAGCGATACCGTGGACCTCGACTACGAAGGTCCGGACCTCACCCCTGGCATGTTCTACCAATTTCAAGCGACGTCGATGCGCGATACGAAAGACGGCATGGTGCCGATCTCGCGCACCGAGGATCTGCGTGGTGTTTTCCGCATCAAGTGATCGGCTCGACGCACACCCGCACACTCTTGGACGCCGGGGTCTTGCTGTACTTGTCCACACGATCGCGCGGAATGACCGGGTTGATCTCGGGGAAATACGCGGCGACACAGCCGCGCGGGATTGGGTAAGCTACGACCGAGAACCCGGTAACGCGCCTCGTCTCGCCGCCGTCTTGGTTGACGACGGCGACTCGAGACTTGTCCGATAAACCGCGCTCTCGGATGTCGTGCTCGTTCATGAACACGACGTGGCGAGATCCGAACACCCCACGATATCGGTCGTGCAGACCGTAGACCGTCGTGTTGTATTGATCATGACTCCGGATGCTGGTGAGCAAGAGCTGCCCCGGCTTGAGATCTAACTTTGGGACCTCGTTGACCGTGAACAAGGCGCGCTGCTCCTGATTGGTAAACTGGCGCGCCCGAGGGCCATTGGGCAAGTAGAAGCCACCGGGCTGGCGAACGCGTCGATTGTACGCCTCGAAGCCGGGAATCGTACGTTCGATCGCGTCGCGAATGCGATCGTAGTCCGCGGCGAAACCGCCCCAATCGACCTTGCTGCGTCCTCCCAGAGCCGCTTGCGCGACGCCAGCAACGATGGCGACCTCGCTTCGCAACTCGGGGGAAGGAGGCTCGAGCACGCCGCGGCTCATCTGCACGACACCCGTGCTGTTCTCGGTGCTCACGATCTGCTCCACCCCACCCGACAGATCACGATCGGTGCGGCCCAAACACGGCAGGATCAGCGCTTCGTCGCCGCAAAAGACGTGAGTGGGATTCAACTTCGTGGAAACGGAGACCGAAAGTCCACACTTCATCATCGCAGCGCGGACGTGTTCGGTGTCGGGCATGGCCCCCACGAAGTTACCACCCATCGCGAAGAACACGTCGACCTCACCCGCGGCCATCGCAGCGACGGCTTCGGTCGCGGAATAGCCGGTTTTGGTCGGCACCTCGAAGCCGAATTGTGCGCTCAGTTTGTCAGCGAACTCGGGCTTGATCTTCTCCCAAATCCCCATCGTGCGATCGCCTTGGACGTTGGAGTGCCCCCGAACCGGGCACGCGCCGGCACCGGGTTTACCCATCGCAC
>CBINDO010000222.1:0-13738 GCA_966249405.1 uncultured bacterium
TGGTTCATCGGGCATCAAGCCAACGATCGCATCAACAACTTGGTTCGTGAGCGCCTCGGGGTGCCCGCGGAGAAAGTGCCCAGCAACATCGCCAATTACGGCAACACCTCGGCCGGCACCATCCCGATCCTCATGGACGAGATGCGTCGCGACGGGCGCCTGCAGTCGGGGCAGCTGGTGTGCATGTTCGCGCTGGGTGCGGGCATGCATTGGGGCGCCGCGATCCTGCGAGTTTGAGGGCGCACACCACGTCACGGCGGCGTGAGGAGCCGCGTTGCGTTGGTCACGTACACTTTCTCCAAGACATTGCGCGGAAGGTGAATGGCGTTCACCGACCAGTCGCCTTGGATGGGCGTGGGGTGTTCGATGCCCTCGTCCGACGTTTCGAAGTAACGACGGGTGGCGTCGAAGAAGCGACGTTCGTCGGAGGCGGTGGGCGGTGTGGCCCCGCTCGAGCCGAGGAACAGTGGTTTCGTCGATGGGCCGACGCCGAGGTCCGAGCCGAACAAGATCCGGTCTTGGAATTCGTCGAAGAACTCCCGCACCAGCTGCGCAGGATGTCTCCCGAGTTCGGGCAGCCGCGCCGCCGTGTCGATGTAGAGGTTTGGAAACTTTCGTAAACTCGACGCGACTCGTTGCGGCTGCTCGGCGCAGTTACCGAAGTGTACGGAGACGAAACGCGTGTCCGGGTGTCTCTCCACGCGTCGCTCGAGCTGAGCGTACAAGTCGTCGAAGCTCGGCACGTCTCTACCGAACAAGCTCCAATCGGGGTGGGCCGCGAGCTCCGCGTAGCGCTCGTTGCTTGCGTCGGGCGCCCTCCAAAACGCGAGCGGATCTCCGGTGTGGATCCAAACCGGCGCGCGGAGCTCGCCCGCAGCATGAAACAACGCGTCGAGTTCGGGGCTGTCGACGCGAAGCAACTTGCCGTCTGGTCCAGTCACCGTCAGTCCGAGCGCTTTGTGGATCTTGAGGCCGGACGCACCGAGGCCAACGGCGGCCCGAAAGCTTTCGGCCAACCGAGGTCCAAAACCGGTCTGCCTGCAGTCCGCCCAGTGCGGAGACGTGAACGTCGAGAGGCGCACTCCCGCGGCCCTGGTCTGCTCGAGCTGGCGCTCCAGGCCATGACCGAGCGCGCCGCCCGAGAGGTTTACTCCCCAGGCGATGCCTTCGCGGGCCATCAGTTCTTTGGCTCGTGTCAACCCCGCAGCACTCACGTGCAGGTGTGCGTCGATGCGTCGCAAGTAAGGCGCCGCCTCGGGGGCGACAGGTGTGTCGTCACAGGTGCAGGCAGTCAACGACGCGCTGCCCAACCCGCAAAGAAATTGCCGGCGCGTCGACATGTCTCACGATTCCGAGCTGCCGCCGGACTTGGTCAGGCCGACCGAAACAGGGGTGAACGTCGTGGCCAGGCCGAGCGACGTCTCGACGGCGCGACGGGCGCTATTGCCGACGTGGCGCTGGACTAGAGCGAGCGCGACGTCGGTCGCGTCTGCGCTCGACGTCGACCACAACTTCGCGTCGAGGTGCCAGGGCTTGGCCGAGAACCTGAGCGTCGGTTCTGCGGCGAGTAGCCGCGGCTGCAGCCTCGGGGTTGCCGCCACCGTGGCACCGGCGAAGCGTCCCGTTCGCACGATTTCGACGAGCCCAGCGCGCAGCCCGACCCACTCCACTTCGGGGCTCGTCCACCGCGCGCACGGATTGGGCGCATCAGGTGCCGCCGTGTTTGGTCCGTTCGCGACGACCGCGACGTCAGGCTCGGCGCAGGTGTCGATGGCGCACGTCTGGAGCGCGAGTTGAGCGTGGCTGGTTACCAACCCTCCGGCCCGCGATGCGAGCTCGATCTTGTACGCCCGCCAATTCCAGTTCGAGCCAGCTTCGGACAGCACCTGGCAAAAGGCGGCTACGTCGAGGACGTCGAACCCCTCTTCGAGCCAACATACCACTCGTCGCGTGCGCGTCTTCATGGCTAAGCGCTTTCCCAGGGAGACGCTGGTAACCCGAGTCGTCGGTGAGTTTGCCTGCGGTCCTCCAGGATCGCGTCGAGAGCACGCTGCAGTTCTGAGCCCTTGGGACCAGTGAAGAGCGCGTGATTGGCGCTTGCCACGCGTTGACGCAGGCTCGGTCGCTGAGCAAAACCTTTCTCTAAGAGGGCCGCGAAATCGATCTGCGATGGGTCGATGAAAGATGTGCCAGGAGGCTCGCCCTTGCGGACCTCGGCGAGCGCCTCCAATCGGACGAGCTGGATGGTTGGGTCGGGTGAACGCCTCAGATACGGCACGAGGGTCTCGGGCGACAGTGACTCCGGAGGACGCGGGCTTGCCTCGGGGTGAAACGCCGCCATGGCGAACGCGGGGCTCGTGTCGCGGTGGCGGCGCGAGTCGGCTGCGATTAGCTGAGCCACGAGTTCGTCCAAGTCGACGCGGCTGCCCACGTAGCGAGGCAACACCAGGAACACCACGTCGGCGCCGAGGCGGGCCGCTTGGTCCACCTGGTCGAGCAGCGGGCGCCCATCGTCGACGAGCGGTATCGCGTTGTTGCTCGTGCGAGCGCCTTTGGCCCAAGGGCAAACATTGTACGCTTCGACTAGCTCCTCCTGATAACGCAAGCTCAGGCGTAGCGTCTCGGCGACGAGCGCCGATTCGGTTTCGGGACTGGAGACATCCCTGGGCAGCCAATGTTCGGCGCGACCGCGAAAGCGAGACGAGGATTGCGGCTCACTGGGTTCGACGACGCTCGAGGAGGAGATGACCATGGCCCACGACAACTCTGGACCGAGCGACCTGGGAAAGTCAAACCTCGATGCCCGCGCGCGTGTTTATCGGAAGGTGAGGCGCGCGTTGGTCGTTGCGCTACGGCCTGGGGACCGCTACACCCCGAAAATCGGTTCTACCGCAGCCTGGTTTCGAACCCGACCGAGGAGCGCGTGATGGAAGGTAGGCAGAAGGTTACCGCACCGTGGGTGCTCCGAGCGAAAGCCGAGGGTCGCAAGTTGTGCGTCGTCACCGCGTACGACTCGACCTTCGCGCGCCTTCTGGACGAAGCCGGCGTCGACATCTTGCTCGTGGGGGATTCGCTCGGCATGGTGGTGCAGGGTCAACCCAACACGCTGAGCGTCACGGTCGACGACATCATCTACCACACGCGTGCGGTGGCGCGCGGGGCACGCCGTGCTCAGGTCGTCGCGGACATGCCATTCCTGTCGTACCAGGTGAGCACCGAGCAAGCGCTGCGAACGGCGGGGCGGCTGGTGGCAGAGGGCGGCGCCGAAGCCGTTAAGCTGGAGGGCGGGATCCGGGCAGCCGAAGCGATCGAGAGGATCGTGGCATGTGGCATCCCCGTGATGGGCCACGTCGGGCTTCAGCCGCAGTCGGTGTTGACCATGGGGGGGTTTCGTGTCCAAGGCAGAGAACAAGAGCAGCTCAAAGCGCTGCTCGACGACATTCGGGCCGTGGAGCGCGCGGGAGCCTACAGTGTCGTCGTCGAAGGCGTGCCGCTCGACGTCGGTGAGCAATTGTCGCGAGCAGTGAACATCCCGACGATCGGGATCGGCGCGGGTCCCGGCTGTGACGGGCAGGTGCTGGTCTGCTACGACATGCTGGGCTTGTTCACGGACTTCAAGCCACGGTTCGTCAAACACTTCGGCGAGCTGGGAAGTGCCGTCCGCGAAGCCACACAACGCTACATCGCCGAGGTTCAGAGGGGGGAATTTCCGGGTCCCGAACACAGCTTCGCGCCGCGGCAGCCCGCGCCCAAGCCGGCCGAGGACACCGGTGCCGGACCACTCACGGTGAGCAGCCCGGTTTATGGACCCGCTGAAGATGCGTGACGTGCGATCGAGGCGCGGAGAGACGGAACTAGTATGGAAGTGTTAACCAAGGCCGAGGAATTTCGGCAATATTGCGATCACCTGAGGCAAGCGGGGCCAGTGGGTCTAGTTTTGACGATGGGCGCGCTGCACGACGGACATGCGTCGCTCGTACATGTAGCGAAGAAACACGCCGCGTCGGTGGTTACGACGGTGTTCGTCAACCCGACGCAGTTTGGTCCCTCGGAAGATTTCGCGCGTTACCCACGAGATCTAGATCACGACGCCCAGGTATGTCGCGCGGCTGGGGTGAGCGCGTTGTTCGCGCCATCTCCGCACGAGATGTACCCGGACGGCGAGCAAACCCGCGTTCACGTCGGCAAGTTGGCCGCTGGGTTGTGCGGTGCGGTTCGGCCCGGCCACTTCGAGGGCGTGTGCACCGTGGTCACCAAGTTCTTCGCATTGTGCGGACCTTGCGTCGCCGTCTTTGGTGAGAAGGACTACCAGCAGCTCAAGGTCATCGAACGCACGGTGACGGATCTGCTGCTCCCGGTCACGGTGATCGGCGCCAAGACGCTGCGCGACCCCGACGGCCTCGCAATGAGCTCGCGCAACCGCTATCTGTCGACCGAGGATCGGCAACGGGCGCTGTCGTTGGTTGCGGCGCTGCGCGAGTGCGCGAAGCTCTACGAGCGAGGCGAGCGACGCGTCGGCGTGCTTCGGGACGCCGCGCTCGCGCTCCTGGAGCAGACGCGCGTCGAATATGTCTCACTGGTCGACGGTGACGACTTGGAGCCGTACGCCGAGGTGGTGGACGCGCGCGCCCGGCTGCTGATCGCTGCTCGCGTCGACAAAACGCGCTTGATCGACAACTGCTCTCTCGTCACGGGCCCGGTGTGATCGGGATGAACATGGGGTCTTTCATCGTCATCGAGGGCACGGATGGGACTGGCAGCACGACTCAGGCGCGGCTGCTCGTCGAACGTTTGGCTCAGCTGACCTCGGCCGTCGTCAAGTTCACCTGCGAGCCCAGCGCGGGGCCGATTGGGACGATGATTCGACAGGTGCTGTCCCACCGTTTGGTCGTTCACACGCCCTCGGGCGCTCGAGCCCCCGACTGGCGGACGATGGCGTTGTTGTTCGCCGCCGACCGCATGGACCACCTCGACAGCGTCGTCTCACCGGTGCTTGCCGAAGGCGGGATAGTGGTGAGTGATCGATACGTGCTGTCGAGCCTTGCGTACCAATCGGCCACCTCGACGGAGGGTGAGGCGAGCCTGCCGTGGCTGCGTTCGATCAATGGCCGGGCCCGGGTGCCGGACTTGACAGTGGTATTGACGTTGCCGGAGCACGCGGCCGCGCGTCGACGCGCCGGCCGCGGCTCGGACAAGGAGCTCTACGAGGAGACGTCGTTGCAGGAACGGCTGGTCGAGCTGTACGGCAGAGCTCGCGAGCTGCTCCCCGATCAGAACGTCGTGTTCGTGGACGCTTCGGGTTCGATCGCGGAGGTGGGGGAATTGGTGTGGCAGGCTGCGTGCAGCGTGTTGATCGGGAACCCTGGCGTCGCCTCTGCCCTTGAAGCGAATTTGGCCAAGCCGGGCCGTGTTTCTTAAGGTCGCGCCCATGATATCGTCCCGCCGCCGTTCCCTCCGCACTCTGACGTTGGCGATGGTTGGCGGGCAGCTGAGCTGCGCCAATCCGAGTCCTGCTCCGCCCGACGTGCCCGAGCTCAGCGCGAGTTCGAAGACGGTGACCCGCGTGCCCGTGGGCAGCGTCGAGCGCAAAGAGGTCGACCAAACCGTAGAAGCCGGGCTCGGCGCGTTTCTGCAACGCCTCTCCGTCGAACCAGTGATGGAGGGCGAAAAGTTCGTTGGCTTCCGCCTGGTGGAGATCGATCCTGGCATGCTGCGCCAGGGCATCGACATTCAAGTCGGTGACGTCTTCACCCGAGCCAATGGGCACACGTTGGAGGCCGAGACGGAGGCCTTCGAGGCCTTCGAGAGCCTTCGCACGGCGCCGGAAATTCGGCTCACCGTGCTGCGCAACGGCAGCCCGCGTGAGGTCATCATCCCGATTATCGGCGAGCCGACATCGACCCCAACGCCTCCAACCTCGGACGCGGGCACGCCGCCTTCTTCCCCCGGTTGAAGCCACGCGTCGAGGCGTGAGGTCGGTCAGGTCTTGCGGACCTTTACCCCGCGGGAAGCCAGGTATTCCTTGATGGCACCGACCGTGTAGTCACCGTAGTGCACCATCGAGGCAACGAGCGCGGCGTCCGCGCCGCCTTCGGTGAGTACGTCGTAGAGGTGAGACGGCTTGCCCGCACCACCAGAAGCGATCACGGGGACGGTG
This sequence comes from uncultured bacterium, assembly GCA_966249405.1. Lineage (GTDB taxonomy): Bacteria > Myxococcota_A > Polyangia > Polyangiales > Polyangiaceae > SZUA-265. The sequence continues at coordinate 6,158 of CBINDO010000222.1, forward strand.
ACGGCGTTGGCGATCGTGCGCGTGAGCTCGATGTCGTAGCCTTCTTTGGTCCCATCGGCGTCGATCGAGTTGACCACGAGTTCCCCGGCGCCGAGTTCCTCGCCCGTCTTGGCCCAAGCGATCGCGTCTTTGCCGGTGCGAGTCCGGCCGCCGTGAGTCACGATTTCGAACCCCGACGGCGTCGCTTCCGAGCGCGCGACGCGCAGTACGTCCATGCTGAGGATCGTGCTTTGAGCGCCGATCGCGCGGGAAATCTCCGATATCAGCGCCGGACGTTGGACGGCCGCGCTGTTGACGTTGATCTTCTCGGCGCCCGAGTAACGCAAGGAGGTCGCATCTTCGACGCTGCGGATGCCGCCACCGACGCTGAACGGAATGAACACGCACTCGGCAACTCGATTGACGACGTCGAGCATGATGCCGCGGCCGTCGCTGGACGCGGTGATGTCGTAGAAGACGAGTTCGTCCAAGCCTTGGTGGTAATACTGCGCAGCCTTTTCGACGGGATCGCCGATGTCCTTGGTGTCGACGAACTTGACGCTCTTGGCCAACTTGCCGTCTCGGACGTCGAGACAGGCGACTACACGTTTGCTCAACATAACCTTCGTGCTCCCGGGGCCGGCGTCACCCGCCGAGTGTTGGGCTTCCTTCCCAAGTGCTGAAACGGCGCAAGAGTTCGAGCCCGACGGGGCCGCTCTTTTCGGGGTGGAACTGAGTTGCGAAGAGGTTGTCTCGACCGAGCGCGCAACAGAAGTTGCCGCCGTAATCCGAGGTCGCCATTACGTCGGTGGGACGCTCTGGATTCGGAAAATACGAGTGGACGAAGTAGAACTCGTCTCCAGGTTTTATGCCACCGAGCAGCGGGTGCGCGACGCGTGGCACGACCTCGTTCCAACCGATGTGCGGGACCTTGAGCGGGGCGGGCAGTACGAAGCGTTGCGCCACGCCTGGCAACAAGCCCAGACACGGCACCGAGCTCTCCTCGGATCGGTCCAAGATCAGCTGGGCGCCGACACAGATGCCGAGCATCGGGGTCCCGCGCCGGAAGACTTCTCGCAAGGCTTGATCGAGGCCTCGCTCCACCAGCGTCTCCATCGCGCTCTGGGCGTTGCCCACGCCCGGAAACAGCAGTCGGTCGGCGGCCAACACTTGTTCTGGGGAACGGGCGAACTGGGGGTTCAGCCCGACCGCGGCGCAGGCTCTCGCGACGCTCTTGATGTTGCCAGCGTCGTAGTCAACGATGGTGATGCTCATGGCCTGCGCAGCATAGCCGGTTTGCCCCGCGCTTCGGGCGCAATTTTAAGGCTTCCGGGCTACGGGTTCGGCTTTCGCAGAGTCGGTGGACACTGCGGCTGGAAGGCAACGAGCTCAAGCCGATTCACTGCGCGCTTCGTTCTCGGCCGACAGCGGGAACACTTCGGAACGTGCCGGGACGTGGCGCTTGTCGACCCAGCGCTGGAGCGCGTCGGCGAGCACCTCGCGTCGAACTGGCTTGCTCACGTAGTCGTCCATGCCCGCCTCGAAGCACCGGTTTCTCTCGCCCGGCAAAGCGTGGGCGGTCATGGCGATGACTGGGATGTCTCGCTTGTCCGAGGTCAGCTGGCGCAACGCGCGCGTAGCATCGTAGCCGTTCATCTCTGGCATTTCGCAGTCCATCAACACGAGGTGGTAGTTGCCAGCGACGATCGCGTCGAGGCCCTCCTTGCCGTTGACGGCGATGTCGACGTCGTATCCGAGGCTGGTCAACATCCGCATCGCCACCTTTTGGTTGACCACGTTGTCTTCCACCACGAGCACGCTGTAGCCGGCGGGGTCGACCTTCGCGTTGGTGTCGGCTGGCTTGCGGACTCCAGAGCTCAAGCCCAACGCGGCGCGCAGAGCCTGACCCACGCGGGAGCGGCGTAGTGGCTTTGGCAACGTCGCGCCGATGAAGTGCGGCAGCTCGCCGTCGTCGTTGCTCCAGCGCATGCCCGGGAACATCAAAACCAAAGCGACGTTCGGGTGCAGCGCGTGAATGGTTCGGCACAAGGACAGACCGTCGGTGTTGCGCATGATCAGGTCGACGACCACGGCGTCGAACGCAGGAGCCGCGAGCTTGAGCTGCCCGAGTACGTCGTTCGGCGTCGCGATCGCGCCGATGACGCCATGACCTTTGAGGATTTGGAGCAGTGATGCTTCCGTCGTCTTGTAGTCGGCGACGACGAGTACACGCCTTCCGACCAGACGGCGCGGTGTGATGTCCAGCGACGCAACGGGCTGCTCGACGTTCGGCGCGGTCTTGCAGCGCGCGGTGAACCAGAAGGTAGAGCCCTTGCCTTCGATGCTCGTTGCTCCAACCTGGCCGTGCATCAGCTCAGCCAGGTTCTTGGTGATCGACAGTCCGAGTCCCGTCCCACCAAAACGTCGGAACGTCGAACTCTCGGCTTGAACGAACGACGAGAACAACGTGGAGAGCACCTCGGGCTTGATGCCGATGCCGGTGTCGTGGACGTCGATGCGAAAGTCGACGGTCGTCTCCGTCTGTTCGACCAACGTTGCCGCGACGGTGACGCTGCCGTTGTCGGAGAACTTGATCGCGTTGCTGAGGTAGTTGAGGATGATTTGGCGGATGCGTCCAGAGTCGCCGACGACGGTTGCGGGCAGCCCGGCGTCGAAGTCCAACGACAATTCCACGTGACGCGTGTGCGCTTGCGCCGATAACAGGTCACACGCGTCTTCGAGCGTGGTTTGCAGCTCGAACGGCAACTCCTCGAGCGTCAACTTGCCGGCTTCGAGCTTCGAGATGTCCAGGATGTCGTTGAGGATGGCGAGCAGTGCGTCCGCGGACTGTTGCACCGTGCGCGCCAGATCCTGCTGTTCGGGTGAGAGCGGCGTATCGAGCAGCAGGGCGCTCATGCCCACGATGCCGTTCATGGGCGTGCGGATCTCGTGGCTCATCGTAGCCAAGAACTCGGCTTTGGCTTTGGCGGCCGCCTGCACGTTGCGATTGGCGTCACGCGTCGTGAGCAGAGCGCGCAACTTGGCGGCGAGGATCGCCGGGCGCAACGGCTTGGTGAGGAAATCCGACGCTCCCGCTCGGAGCCCGTCGAGGATCGTCTCCTCGGCGTCGCGAGACGAGACGAGCACGATCGGGGCGTCTACCAAACGTGGCATCGAGCGCAGCTGACGGCATACGACCACGCCGTCGACATCGGGCAACACGACGTCGAGCACGACCGCGTCGAACACCTGCTGCGCGCAGGCCACCAACGCTTGACTCGCGGTGGTGACGGTGGTCACTGCGAAGCCGCGGTCCCCGAGGTTTGCCTGCAGGCTTTGGGCCTGGCTCGCTTGGTCTTCGACGACCAGCACCTTGGGAGTTTCCTGGCTTGGGGCCACATACCCTAGACGGCGCGTTTCGCCGGCTCTTTAGACCGCAAGCGTGGCAAGCATGCTAGTTGTGCGAGCCGGCGACTCGGTGCCGGTCTCAGTGGTACAGGACCGAGAAGCCCAAACCCAGCCCCAATGCGGACGCAGAGAAGTCCGTCGGTTTGTCCCCGCCAGCCGCAATCCCCATGAAGCGGAGTTGGCCGCCGATCGCCCAGTCGGCACCGACCCAGCGGTCGTAACCCAGCCAAACCGCGCCGCCCAGGCCACCCGAGCCCTCGGTTTCGGACGTCTCTCCGAGACCACCCAAGCCGAGGAGCGCGCCGGCGTGCCACCCGCCACTGGGCTGGAAGAAGCCGTCAACGAAGGGGCCAATGAGGAAGACCCCCACGTTCCTGGTGGCCACGTTTTGGTTATTGACCTCCATGTCGGGCTGGAGCAAAGCCCCGAGCAACAAGCCGCCGCCGACCGCGATTCCGTCGCTCGGCGTGCCGCCGATCAACAAATCGAGATCGAGCTGGCTGCCCGAGTAGTCGATACGCCGCTGATCGTCGCCGTCGCCGATGGCGAAGCCGCCGCCCGTGATTCCGTAATTTATCCCGAAGCGCGTGTAGAAGCCGTCGTGGAAGTGGAAGGTGCGAGAGGAATCACCGCCGTTGGGGGCCGGAGCGGGCGGCGAACCGAAGTGGATCTTTCCGCCCGTTTCTGGGACGGCGGGGGCGGCCGTGACCGCCGGTTGGGTCGGCTCTGGGGGCAAGGGGGTAGCTTGCGCAGGTGGAGGTGCAGCCGTTGGGTCGGTTGGCGCAGCGTCGACTTGAGCGTGGGCAAGTGCGGGGAAGGTGAGCAGGGCGACGCAGCTAGCTACGGTGTACAAATGAGAAGGCATCTGGTTCACTCCTGTAAGGGCGCAAGAACTGTTGTAGTATACGCCCCCGCAGAAGACCCGCCTTCCCGGAAAAAAGATGTGTTTTTAGCCCTCGGCCTCCGCCGGGTCGTCGAAGGCGTCTACCGAAGGTTTTGCGCTTGGGATTGCCGCACCTGGCGCGGCGCTCTTGCGCGCCACGGTCGCCGAAGGAGGCGGAAAGTCCGAGTCCACAGGCTCTGGGGGAGGCGCCGGTTGACGCCGTGAAGACGGCGGAAGAGACGAGCGCACCAAACGGTCGAAAGGCCCACGCGACGTCGGCCCTCCCTCGACGTGCATCGATGGTCGGAGGGAAACCAGGTTCTCGCCGCGCCGCGCGCGCTCCGACAGTTCGCGCACCGACACCGGTGCACCCGAATCTTTTTCGCGGATCACGGGGCTAGCATCGGGCCCCTCGAACGGGTTGACCCAGCGGCTGGACAGCGGGCCATCGCCGCTGATCTGCTTCGCCACGACGCGCGCCGTTTCGCTCACCGGGGGCGCCAGGCTTCGCCGGTTGGGGCAGGTACGCAGAAACCACATGCGCCGCAGCCAGCGTTGCCAAACGCCGGCCATGACCAGAACCAACAGCGCGATCAAACCGGGAGCGACGACCATCGCCAGTGGTTGGCCACCGAGGTTACCGGAAGAGCCGAACAGAGTGCCCACGAGCATCGCCCCGACGGCACCACCGAGCACCGAATACGCCCACGGCGGGAGGTTCAGACGCAAACGCTCGTATTGGTCGACGCAAAGAGAGCACCACTCGTCGTCGTTCTGGTGGTGCTCCGGACAAACGTATCCGCCACACGCGCGGCACACGTTGGCGTAGGTCGGGATCCCGCACGCGACGCACGGGAAGTTGCACGGCGCTTCGGGCGCTTCTTCGAGGGGCGGCGCCGCGAAAGCTTTGCGTCGCGAGCCCGGAGCTAAGCTGGGCTGGGGTTGCGGCTCGACATCCGGCACGCTCTCTCCGCGGTAACTCGCCCGCGCCCGCACCGCGACGGCCAACATCTCGTCCCACATCGCAGACAGCTGAGCCTCGGAGATGTCCAGATACGAGGCAGCTTCGGTTCGGGCAAGTCGCTCGATCCCAAATTCAGGGTAGGGAGTGAACAACGCCGACGCCGCGGCGTCGGCCAACCGCAAGGTATTGATCGTGCGCGCCAGCGCCGTATTCTCTTCGTAGGCGCGTGCCACTTGGTGATGCCAGGCAACTACCCGAGGGATCGGGGCCGGGATGTTCCACGCCGCCAGGACGTGTGCGCCCAACACCGCGTGGTCGTAGCCGAGGAGCTCGCGCTCGCGAACGTGAGACGTGTCCGGCTCGTTCGCGGTCTCCTCGATCAGGACCCGGTAAGGTTCACCCTCACTCTCGAGCAGCATCACCTTGCCGATGTCGTGGAGAAAGCCGCAGGTGAACAGCTCTTCGGCGGGTAACCCCACGTGGCCGGCGAGGTATCGGCTGAGGGCGGCCACCACCGACGCGTGCTCGAGCACCTTGGCGGCAGCCTCCGAATTGGCGTCCACCAAGTCCAAGACGGCGGCCGTCTGAGCGAGTTGGTGGAGACGACGGACGCCCACCAAACTGGCCGCGTGAGACACTGAAGTGCACGGCATCCGCAGCGAAAAGCCCGCGGAGTTCACCAGCCTGAGCAACTTCACGGACAACGCCGGGTCACTCTCCAGCACCTTGATCACGGGCTCCATCCGGCACTCCGGATCACGCGTGAGCTCACTCAACTTCTGCGCGGCCACGGGGAACGGCTTGGCGCCGACGATTCGACCAACCTTGGCGGCCAGACTGCGGGCGGCCTTGTGCTCGACGGCCCCCTCGTCGCGCGTATCGGGACCGTACCAGAGGTCTTCGTTGAAGTGGGATGTCACGACGTCTTGTGTCTCCGAGGGGCCGGGCCGGTGCGGGCGGCTCTCGTAGATACGGCGCATCCGAGATCCGAATTAGTCACGCCCGCCGACGTCATTGGGCCGCCGCCGTCAACGCGCTGGCACTCGTTCCGACGAGCGATAGCGAGTATTTTTGTGGTGGCGTGGTAGCGGTCGTGGTCCGCTCGCGAAGGTCGCCGGATGCGGCGTCGTGTAGCGATGTGTTAGGGTTAGCACGTGAACCAGAGTGGCTTACCGACGGCGCGCTACATCGAACTCCAACGTGAGGTGCCGGTGTGTGATCAAGCGGCGGCAGCCGGCGTGGCCGCGAGTTCACTCGTCGGGCGAACCCGCTTTGCGGCCGCGCACGATGCGCAGGAACCAGCCAACGTTCGGAGTACCGTGGGCCGTTTGGGGGTTGGGCCCAGCGCCTGCCAAAAACCCAGCGGCTCCCTCCCACCGCGCACGCGAACGCGTGTCGCGCTCCCAAGCACACGCCCCCTCGTTGCTAGTGTTTGCGCTCTGGCCCTCACCACGTTCGTCACCCCAACGACGCAAGCCCAACCGGGGAGCACGGCGCCCAGCGCCAACACGGGCGTCGCCGGGCCGACGGCGGCCACGCCGCCAAGTCCGGCGCCAACTGGCCGCTCCGTCACCGCGCCGGCGGTTACCGCGCCGCCCACAGCAGTACCACCGGCCGCAGTGCCACCCGCCGCAGTGCCACCCGTTAGCCTGCCGGAGGACCCAGGCGAAGCGGGGAAACGCTCGACCGCGTCGTCTGCTCCCGTCGTGCCCACTCAGCCCGTCGCGCCCACTCGGCCCGACGCCGCCCCCGCCAGCGCGGACGCCGCGACAGACGCAGGGCCCCTCGTACCGGGGCCCCCAGCGGCTGCCGAGCCGGTGCCGCCGCCAATTCCGCCGTCACCGCCGCCCGAGCCGCCGTTCTTGGTCGTGCCTCCTAGTCCGGCCCTCGACCCTGGCTGGGCCTGGGTCGACACCGTGCCTACGCCCGAAGATCCCGGAGGTAGTCCGCCGCGACGTTCGCCGTTTCGCGGCTCGCGCTTCGACTGGACTCACAGCGCCACCACGACGCTGCTCGGCGTGGGCGCGGACTACCAGAGCTCATCGTATCAAGTGTACAGGCAGGGATATAGCCTGCTCCTCAACTACTTCGTCTACGACGGCGACGCGATCCGGGTGCGCTTGTCCACGCTGCCGGGTATGGACGTCGAGCTGACCAACAGCGACATCACGACGACGCGGAGGGAGCCCTTGTTCCGCGACTTGCCGGTCGCGATCGGGGTGAACGCACCGCTCGCACACAACGACGAGAGCCTCACGAGCACGGTGCTTTCGGGCAACCTCGTGTTCATCGCGCCGACCTCGAAGATGAGACGCGCCGCGGGCTCGAATCTAACCGTCTCGCCTCG
>CBINDO010000223.1:0-13701 GCA_966249405.1 uncultured bacterium
GTGCCGACTACGCCCAGGTTGGCCCAAAGGGGGCGAAGTGCTGGGACGATACGTCCTCGAGGTTTTGGCCGTGACAATCGCCTTGGCGCAGTTGCCCGTTGCAGGGCGCCAGGTCGAGGCGCGATATCTGCTGTCGCTCCCGATCGCAATTTGGCTGCTACTGCTGCTTGGTCTGGAGGCAGTGTCTCACGACGTGGCCTCTCGAGTTCGCAACTACCGCTTCGGTTTGGGCGCGGCATATTGCGCGCTGATCGTCGTGCAAGTTCGGGATGTCGAAGCGTGGTGTCGCACCGAATCCAGATACGTCGAGGCCACTCGAGGCCTGAGCGTGCACCTCGACGACAGCCACCAGTGGCTCATCGACGAGCGGCTGCTCGGCGCTGCGCTCCCGTGCATACCTAGTGAACGGCTCGACGAAATCCGCGTCGTGCTGCAGCGCAGCTACGCGCAGGCACAAGCAAAGGGGTCTTGGATCGTGGCTCGCGGAATTCCGGAGGCCTGGTCGAAGTTGCTCGCGGCGAACTTCACCGAAGACGAACAAGCGAGCCTCGGTCGTCTGCGCGCGGCGGCCATCTCGCCACCTCTTTGGCCGTGCCGCGTGACGCCGTTCTCGACCGGTGCAGGGCCTCACCTGCCGTTCGAGCGGGCTTTGGAGATGATGGGTGACGGACGCGCCGATCGTTTGGTCGTGTTGGACCAGGCCGTCGAAGGTATGCCGATCGTCGCCTCGTTTGGTTCAACGGCGAAAGGCCTCGCCATCGTTCACCCGGCGGCGGCCGCGCGCCCCGTACCGTGAGGCGACGCGCGGCGCCGAACCAAGTGCCGCGCTCCCGATGGGGCGTCGACAGCCGCTTTACGGCGCAGCCGTGGGCGCGTGCACTTTGAAGTTGCCGCTCAGGTGCAACAGCGCGAACGCGTACAACATCCCGTCGTAATAACGCCACTTGCCGGCGGGGACCGGCTGCTTCCACAACGCTTCGACGAACTGAGCTGCGACCGGCGTGTCCGCGCACATGGTTACCGCGGCGTTGGTCGCGACGAGCCCCGACGAGGAGCTCTGACTCGTAGGAGTGCCGTCGATTTGGTAAGTGTTCGGATAGTTCTTGCCCTTGGACGCGAAGAAGTTGAGCAGTCGATTGCTGAGCTCGACCTGACGCGGATCTTTGGCGAACCAGGCACAATCCATCGCCCAATTCATGCCGGTGCGGAACGCGTCGAAGCGGAATTGAACCGTGTTCGGATCCCACGATGCAGCTTTGGGCGTGCCATCGAAATGCGCGTAGTCGGGAGACAAGCCTGTTTGCGGGTGTGTCGTCTTGACGAAGAAATCTCGGCTCGTCTTCGCAGCTTCGGCCCAGAAAGCTCGATCCGGCTCGGGGCCCCAGAGTGCCCACAGCTCGTAGAAGGCGGGCAGGTGGTACGAGGGATCCGTGTGGTCGGTGTTCTTCTCGAAATTGCCGGAGTCCGGCGTGAACCGCACCTGCTTGGTTTCGGTGTTGAACAGGGAGACGCCTGTCGTGTCGCGCGTGCCGTTCACCTTGCCGGTGATGGGCTTGCGGTTCTTCATCGCGTCGAGGAGCTTGTTTGCTTGAGTCGCGTAGTCGTACTTTCCGCCGCCGCCGTTCGAGCCCCAGCGATGGGCTGCGAACTGTAGCGCGGTTACGAAGTACTCCTCGCCGTCCGGAGCGGGCATCTCGTCGATCTTCGATCCGTCGTCCTTCATCTGCCACGCGAAGTAGCCGTGCGCGGGGTGCTTCGGATCCGCGTGATACATGTACGTCATCGCCCAATTCCACAAGGCGTCGAAGTCGGCTTTCTGGTCCATCTGAACGGCGATCATCATCCCGTACGACATCCCTTCCGAGCGTACGTCACCATTACCGATGTCTTTGATGTAGGCGAGCTTGCCGTCTTGGTTACTCCCGGCGTCGAACATCACCGCCTGCTCGTTGGCCTCGCCGTGAAAGAGCTGAGCGTAGGCAGCCTGAAGCTTTCGGCTCACCTCCGCTTCGGGATATCCGAGCTCCACGAAGACGTTGCGATACTTCCCAGTAGTAAACGCGCCCTCAGTGGGCACGGTCAACGACGCGGCCGTTGCGGCGGGAGCCGTCGTGGTCGTGCTCGCGTCCTTTGGGCTGGACGAGGATACGCACTGGACGAAGCACAAAGCGAGAGGAGCGAGCAGGGGGAATTGGTTGGCTTTCATGGCGGAGCGAGCTGGGTCTGGTCGTCCGGGTACTAAAACTTGGACAGGTCGTCAAACGCCAGTTTCGCGCCAGTGCTTCCTCGCTGCCCACGAAGAGCGGCCTATACCTGCTCAGTGCCACCGGACGAGCAATGAAGGAGGTTGCGGAAGCGCCGCGCGAGGGATCGGCGGCGCTTCGTTCGCTCGTCACTGATACTTGATGACGTAGTAACAAGAGACGTTGGTCGGCCTCGTCTCTTTGTCACCACCAGACGCGATTGCGTGCGAGTGAGCGCCATTCGTCGACGTCTGTGTCGAACCCGAGTTCCAAATGCTCTGCCCGCCGCCGGCGATCGCGGAACTCGAATTGTCATTTGGCACGTTCGGTACGTTGTGCGAGTGAGTGCCGTCCTGCGACGTGTTCATCGGCGTCACCGGAGCCCCCGTGGCGGCCGATTGGTACGAGCCGACGGCGTTGCCAGTATTGCCACCCGAGACACCCGGCGGTGAGACGCGCAGCGCCGCGTCAGGGTCACGCGCGAGACCCGAACCGCTCCCATTTACGCCGCGCGGGAATACGCCGACGAGGTTTGGCAGGTTGAACGTGGATACCCCGTCGCCTTTGCCAAAGCTGGTTCCGATCGCGGCGAACAGCGCAGCATATTGGGTCCGAGACAGTGTGCTACCGTCGCAATTGAGCCAGTTCGCGGCGCTCAGGGTGGCTTGATTGAGCGGCGATCCGTAAGGCATGATGGTCCCCACCGCGAACGTATCGGTGACCGAGCCTCCGGTCACGTCACCGAGTATACCGAAATCGACGTACGCGTTGGCTGGGCGTGTCTCCAAGTCACCGCCGCTGCCGGTTGTGACGCCGCACGAGTGTTGGTGGCTGCCTTCGGTGCTCGTGGTTTGGGTCTGTTGATCCCAACCGTAGTGGTCACCCGTGATGCTGTAGTAGCTGGTGTCGGACGGCGGCACGTGACTGACGTTGTGAAAGTGGTCGCCCGCCGTCGTCGCTTGAAACTGAGCGTTCTGCGGAAGCGCGGTGGCGTCGGATTGAGAGGTGGCCAATGGGTTTACGGACGGATCTACACCGCGGATGAACGCACCTTGAAAGTTGGGAATGTTGAAGGTCTTGGACCCGTCGCCCGAGCCCCACGTCGCGCCAAGCGCCTTGAACAACAGGGGCAAGGCGGTCCTGTTTTCCACGCCGCCGTTGCAGAAGAGCCAGGGTGCCGCAGGTGGCGGGGTGCCTTGGAGTGAAAATGCAAACGCCGCAATCATGCCATACAAGGGCGTCGTGGCATTGCCGTTCCCCGTGGCACTGCCGCTGTTAATCAGGTAGTTCACATAGAGGTTGACGGGCCTGCTCTCGTTGTCCCAGTTGCCGAGGACATGGCTATGAAGGCCCTGGTTGTCGGTGCTCACGCCCCCCGTGTTCCGGATTGCGTAGTGACCTCCAACGAGCGCATAGGCGTTGCCTTGTTGGGGTACATTGCCGACGGTGTGACTGTGGTCGCCGGCGTGAAAGAACACGAATGCGTTCGCCGGCAGCGCCGTGGCCGAAGACTGGAGCGACCCAACCTCGTTGCCTGTCGACCCGCCCGGGTTCATCGCAAGCCGCGACACTGCATCAGGATCGGTGCCGGAGGAGTAAGACGTGCCGCGCAGAAAGCGACCGCGTAAATCCGGGACATTGAACGCGCCGCGAGATCCGCCCGTTCCGCCGTAGTTTTGGCCGATCGCCAACGCGAGGCTCGGGTACTGCGACTTCGGGTAAGACGTGCCGTCGCACACCAACCAGCCCAGGGCGGCTAGCGCCTTGACCTGACCGGGAGTCGACACGTCTCCGGCGTAGGCCACGATCATCCCGGGTTGAACCAAATTGATTGAATCATTCGACATCTGTAACAGTTCCCTCTTGTTCTGGTGTTGTGTGTGAGGTGAACTCTCGGCAGGAAGACCAGCGCAGCCCCACTTGCGCGCAGGAGAGTGCGTTCGAGCTCACCGGGGCAAAGGGAGAATAGCTGCGCCGGATTGTGCGTCGATGACACGATATAACGGCACCAGGCCTGCTGTGTCGGCATTGGGAGTTTGTTTGAGGACGTGAACGATGGGAGTTTGCTTCGCCTCTCCTGGCTGCAAACCGTGGGTGTTGAGTGGGGGTTTGTTGCTGGTAAACATTGCAAATGGTGATGGCTGATGGTGTTGGGTGTGGGTTACACTGGGGTGCGCGGCGGTTTGGATGGTCAGGTTTGGTGGGTGCGATTTTCTCACCGCCGCGAGCGTGAGAAATGATCGAATGAGCGCGAACGATCAACATCGTGCAATCTGCCTTTGGCGGTTGTCGTTACGCTCCGCGGCATGAATGCGTATCACAATCGTTGGTCGTGTCTGATTACGTTGGGCCTGGGCTATTGCCTCGGGGGGTGCACGGTAGAGAGCGCAGAGTTCAGCGGTTCACCCCCGGGAGCAGAGGGGCTCTCGAGCGCCACCGCAAGCGTTGGAACTGGCTTCGCTGCTGCACCCACGGCTAGCCTTGGTGATGGCTCGGGAGCAGTGACGACTCCAGCTCAGACGCTGCCGGGCGGTGCGACGTCGTTGCCCACGGCCAGTTCGCCTCCACCGGGAGCAACATCTCCGTCGGTCACGCCGCCGCCTCCCGGGTGTGGTGATGGTGTCCACGCGCCTGCGACAGAGCAATGTGACAATGGTGCCGCCAACAGCAATAGTCTACCAAACGCGTGCAGGACCAACTGCACGGCGTGGCGATGTGGGGACGGCATCGTCGACAACGGTGAAGCTTGTGACGATGGGCCCGCCAATGGAACGACAGCGGGCGCGCGATGCCGCGCGAACTGTCAGCTCGCGACTTGTGGAGACGGGGTTACGGACGTTGCCGCGGGTGAAGTGTGCGACGAAGGCGTCGCCAACAGTGACACCTTTGCCAACGCTTGTCGCACCACGTGCCAAAGGCCGAGTTGCGGCGACGGTGTTCGTGACGCGAACGAGGCGTGTGACGACGGCGCGGCCAACTCCGACGACGAAGGCAGTACCTGCTCGACGCTGTGCTCGACGCCCGACTGTGGGAACGGCACGTTGGATGCCGATGAGGAGTGCGACGAGGGTGCGGCGAACAGTGACAGCCTCGCCGACGCATGCCGAACCAGCTGCCAAAGGTCTAGTTGTGGTGATGGCGTCGTCGACTCCGAGGAAGCGTGTGACGATGGGATCGACAACAGCGATACCACGAGCGGCGCGTGCCGCACGGACTGCTCTGCCCCCGGTTGCGGCGATGACGTCGCCGATCCAGACGAAGAGTGTGATGGAACCACGGAGTGCACCGACCAATGTGTGTTGGCGGAATGCGGCAATGGTGTCACCGAAGGCTCCGAGCAATGCGACGGGCAGGACGACTGCCGCGACGATTGTATCCGGGCAAACTGCGGTAATGGCAGCGTCGAAGGCACGGAACAGTGTGATGGCGGCGAGAAGTGCACGAGCCGTTGCACGCTGATCGTGTGCGGTGACGACAAAGTGGAAGGGAGTGAGGTCTGCGACGAGGGCCACGAAAACTCGCCTGAAGGAGCATGCACCAGGGAGTGCAAGAGGACTTTTTGCGGTGACGGGGTGAAGCAAACCAACGAAGCTTGCGACGACGGCGAAAACAACGCCACCTACGACGGTTGTGGCGCCGGGTGCCAATGGGCCGGTTCGTGCGGTGACGGGAAGGTGCAAGCAGACCGAGAAGAGTGCGATAGCGACAACTCGTGCAGTAAAGACTGCAAGAAGTTGCCGTCGAAGTTGGAGGCCGGCGACCGCCTCGACGTCGGCGAGGCGATGGCAAGCGGCTCGTTGCGGTTGCAGGTGAAGGACAACGGCGACGTCGAGCTGCTCGACAACGGAAACGAGGTGTGGAGCACGAACACGTCCGGTTCGGGCGGGTATTTGACGATGCAGGGCGATGGCAACTGCGTCGTTTATGTGGGCGGCAGCGCCGCGTGGTCTTCGGGGACGCGTAACGGTGACGTGTTGGCTCTAGAAAACGGGAAGTTGGTCATCAAAGAGGGGAACCGTGTCATCAAGCAACTGTACCCCGTTCCGGCGACCATCGATCGCCTGAACGTCGACCAACGTCTGTACGCCGGGACGACGTTGGTCGCGGGCGGAACGACGCTCACCCTACAAGGCGACGGCAACGTCGTGCTCAAGAAAGACGGCAAGACCGAATGGAAGACGAGCACCGAAGGAAACACTGGTGCTTTCATGGTGCTGCAGGGTGACGGCAACATCGTCGTCCGCGACACCGAAGGTGCGGCCGCGTGGTCTTCGGGCACACGCAACGGCACGACCTTGAAGCTGAGCAGTGATAACTTGCGGTTGCTCGATGGCGATGACGTCGTGAAGCAATTCTGGCCCGTCGTCACGCGTAACACGCTGAACTCCCAAGAGCGGCTTTATGCTGGGAGTGAGCTAACGGCGGGGAACCTGAGGTTTTACATTCAGGGCGACGGAAATCTTCTGCTGAAGGATGGCAGCACTACGCTGTGGAAGACGAACACCACGGGCAGCTCGGGCGCTTACGCCGAAATGCGTAGCCGCGGAAATCTCGCGGTGGTCTTGGACGACGGCGAGATTTGGAGCTCCAACACGACGGACGGCACGCAGTTGATGTTGGAGAGCTCGCGGCTCACGATTCGCAACGGTTCGGGTGGTGTGGTCCTGGCGCTTTGGGAGAAAGAGTAGGAGCACCGCGATGCTGCGGTACGGGCGCGTGCAGGCGTAAGTCTTCCGCGTCCCAGGTGCCGGTTTACTCGGCACCTGGGATGAATCCACTATGTCGGCGCGCTTTTCGAAAGTCGCAATCGCGTTTATACTCGGCGCGTGAGTGGTTTGGGCCTTGGTCTAGATGGTACGACGCAACCTGGTGTCCCGGGCTCGACACCTCAGCCTGCGCCGGTGGCTCTGTTGACGGTGTACCCGCCACCGCTGGCGGGTAACCGTCTGGAGTTGGCCGCCGACACGGTGCTCGGTAGGTTCGAGACGAGCGCGGGGCTGTTGCACGAGACGGTCTCGCGGCGGCACGCGGAGGTCGTCGTTTTACCCGGCAGCGTCATGTGCCTTCGCGATCTGGGGAGCCGCAACGGAACGCGCGTCGACGGCGCTGCGTTGGGAGCTCATCCGGTGCCGATATTGCCGCAAATGGTCGTGCGGCTCGGTGATGTGCTCGCCGTGGTCGTTCAAGGCGTCGACACACGTTTCGACGCCGACCTCGCATTGCCGGGAGTGAGCCCTGCGATAGCGGCCGCCCGGGAGACGCTGGACTGTTGCGCTCGAGAGACCACCCCGGTCCTCGTTCGGGGTGAGACAGGAACGGGGAAAGAGCGTGTGGCGCGCGAGATCCACCGCCGCAGCGGGCGCAAGGGACCACTCGTCTCCTTGAGCTGCGCGGAGCTCTCACCCCAACTGATCGAGAGTCAGCTATTCGGGCACGAGCGCGGAGCGTTCACCGGCGCCACGTCGAGCAAAGACGGCCTTTTCGCACAGGCGAACGGTGGAACGCTGTTTCTGGACGAGATTGGCGAGCTGCCGTTGGACCTGCAGCCGAAGCTCTTGCGCGTCATTCAAGAAGGCGAACTCCGAGTCGTAGGCGGCACCCGTGTCCAACGCGTCGATGTGCGTATCGTATCGGCTACCAACCGCGATTTGTCGACGCAAGTGGAGCAAGGTGGCTTTCGACGCGACTTGTTGGCTCGCTTGTGTACTTGGGAGGTGTTGTTACCACCCCTGCGTGAGCGCAAGGAAGACATCTTGCCTTGGTTCAGCTGGTTAGTTCAGAGCCGCAGTCGCGAGCGTGGCCGTGCTATGACGCTCGAGCTCGTGCCCGGCTTGGCTGAGCGGCTACTCACCGAGCCTTGGCGCGACAACCTGCGCGGATTGGATCGCGTGGTCCAGCGCCTGTCGACCCAGGTGTTCTCCGAGCCCGTAACGGTCGGACAAGCGGCGAGCCTGCTGCCAGAGCTGTTTGGTTCGAACGCGGAGATCGCGGCGGTTCGTTCGAGCGCGCCGCCGCCGCCGGACGTCACTAGCCACAACTTGGCCAACTCTCACGTCCGACCAACCTCACAAGAGTTGTTGCGAGTCTACGAAGAGTGCGGACGCAGCGTGCGTGCGACGGCAAAACACTTTGGTAAGGACCGCCGCCAGATCTATCGTTGGCTGGAGTCGTTCGGGATCCGGAGAGAAGAGGACGGTGACTGATTCCGCAGGCGCGTCGTGGAAGGCGCCTGCGGAATGGCCGCTCACTCGTGCCGTCAGTTGGAGCCCACGTTTGCCACTGCGCCGGCACCCGGCGTGAATGTATTGCCGGAAGTCTCGTAGTTGGTGTCGTTGTTCGCGTTGGAAACGAAAATCCCGTAGTTGTCGAAGTTGGTGAACGCACTGTTGGAGACGGGGAACGTTGCCTTTTCGATGCGCAGCGCCGCAGCGTCGGCTTCGGGCCCTCCCGCGTCCGAGAGCTCGGTCCAAGTCATCAGTGAACCCGTCTGGACGTTCGGGCCGATCGTCAGACCTTGCCAGAAGCCCGCGAAACCTACCGACTCCGCGCTGAACCGCACGGGGTCGAGCGCCGTACCTTGAAAGGTCACGGCCGCGGCGAGTCCAAACGCACCGAAGGTAATGTTCGTATCTGGACCCATCTGGAACTGGCTACCTGCAGTAAACGTCAAGTCGGACCCGGTGCGAGTATCCCAGTCCGCCTCTACGTAATACGGGAGTCCGTGATTCAAGACGTCGCCGGCGGAAACGTTCGTGCCTGTGGTGATGACGATGCGTTCTACGTCGTTGCCGACGTAGCTCCCGCCCGTCGGGATGCGGGTGAGGGCGTTGGGGTGGACCGTCAATGGTTCTGCCCCCGAGCCGCTTACCGTCCAATTGCTGCAATCGTCCGTGAGCCCCGTCTCGCCGATTCGCGCGCCGAGCTCGTTGCCCACGAGGGTTAGGTTGTTAACCGTCATGGGAGCATTCACGTCCAGCACGTAGCTGCTGCCGCCCCCACCGTCGCGGAGCTCGAGATACTCGACCGAAGAGGCAGAGGAGACGTTGGCTCCGACGATGACTCCGCGCCAATACCCGGGCTGTTCGACCAGTCCACGAAACACGACCGGAGCTTGGGCAGTTCCGTTTACGTTCCAGGTGGCGATGTTGGCGAACGCCCCCACCTCGAACTCCACATCCGAAGCAAACTGGTACTCGACGCCAGCCTCGAACGTGACCGCTGCCTGTTCCATCACCTCCGTTGAAACCTCTTGAAGGTAAGGAATGCCAACGTCGTGGTAAGTCGTGTCTTCGAGCACGCGGTTGAAGCTCAAGCGTGCCAGATTTTCGATGTTTCCAGTAAACACCCCACCCAACGGGAAGTGGGTGACCGCGTCCGTCCCCGACAACTCGACCGCGCCAGCGCTGTAGTAGACGCTCAACCCGCTACTATTCGCGCCGAACTTCGACGCGCGGAGCCCGAGATCGGCCGAACCAACCACGCGCAGTTCATCGACCAGTACGGCAGACTCGATGACGACCGCGGGGCCATTGCCGCCGCCGTCGAACACGCGCAAGTGATGGATCTCCGAGTTGGTGGTCACTGACGGGCCGAGGTGCAGGCCACGCCAATACCCCGGGGTTGGCTCGATGCCACAGATTATCACAGGCTCTTGTTCGGTTCCGTTGATCGTTACCGTGGGGTCGCTGGCTACGCCACCGAGGTCTACGTAGGCGTCCACATTGACGACGATGCGCGTCCCAGGCTCGATGGTGAGCGACGCGTCGTTTGGCAGAGACACGTCGTCTTCCACGTAAACCACGCCGCTCCACGTGTTGGAACCTGGCAAGTTCCCGCTCACCGTCAGCGTTGGCGCGAGTGTCCCACTGCAGCCGAGTCGAGCGTCTGGTTGAGGTTCCGACGCAACATCGTCCGACGAGGTGTCGGGAGTGGACGAAGTATCCGACGTAGCAAAAGACGAACTGGCGACGGCGGCCGTCGGTTCGCCGTCGCTGGTGTCAGCCACCCCGGAGCCGGAGATTGGTGCCGTCCCGTCGTCGTCAGAGTTCGTCGGCGAAGGATCGATGGGTGGCTCGCTCGACGGCTCAGTCGACGCGGAACTTGCGTCCACCGAGCCGCCATCCTGTGCGAGCGGATCCAAGGTTACATCGATGAACTGAACGTCCGAGCCGGAGACGTTGGAACCTGCGTCGGACCGTGCCTGGCCAGGTCCGCCGTTCGGCTCCGACGCGTCGCTCGTGTTCGAGCGCGTATCACCGTCAGAGCCGCCGTCTGCCTCCGGAGAAAGCACTTCAGCGGCGTTGTCATCGCCACAACCCGCGACCAACAACAGTGCCGCCAAACTACACGACAACCGGATGTTTCGATTTTCGAACCACATATGAACGCGCAAACCTTTCGTTGGAGTTTGTGTCCCACTCCCGCCCGCGCGGGCCACGTCGAGCGACAACAGCAATAACGAGGCCATACGTCGGGCGTCGTACGATGTCTCGAACCACGAGCCTCAGTGCCCTTTTGGACATACGTCGAGGTGAGCTGTTGGTGGATTTCGACGGGAGTTTTGTTTGCCGCGGCGCGCTCTAGCTGCTCCGGCCACTCGCAGTCCACCCCCCTGGAGTGTCAACAGTAGCCTGAGCGGGCTGGGACTCCGCGAGACATGTCCCATGGGACACCGGTGCGCTCACGCCGAGCCGATTTGTGGGCGCCCAAGCTTGGAGTGCGGTCGTACCCGGTGAGACTCTGCCGCTGGCTAGCGAACGCCGCGGGGCCAGACCTCACCGTAGCGCGGCTACCGCGGCGGCGCCTGAAACACGTGTTGCAACGTGTTGCGACGGAGCACAAAACAGCCAAGATTTCCGGCGGTTTGGCCGTGGCACGGGTTTCGCAGTGTGGGGCTCAGCTGCACTCGAACCGTGTTGGTCGCGAGTGACACCGCTAGTAGGAGAACCAAAGATGTTGTCGCTGTTTTCGAACCGAACGAGTCACGATGGGCGTCGCCGCGTCGCTGAAGGTGCGCTGCTTTTGGATGTGCGCACGCCGCAAGAGTTCGCCGAAGGGCACGTGCCCGGCGCCAAGAACATTCCTGTACAAGAGCTCGCGCAACGCATCGCGGAGTTGGGCGCGGCGCGCCGCGTCGTCGTTTATTGCCGCTCCGGCGGCCGTAGCGCTTCGGCCGCGCAAATCCTTCGCCAAGCGGGCCACGACGTGCTCGACGTCGGGCCCATGTCCGCATACTGACGAAAAAAGCGCCGTCGTGAGGGCTTTTGGTGGCTCTCACGCGGCGCTGGTTCATCGATGGCCGGTAGGCGGCAGGCCGGCCTCGATGTCTCGCCGTTCACGACGGCGATTTGGTGAAGCGCAGGTAGGGAAGTTTGACGTCGAGGGAGCCGAACTTCTCTTTGGCTTGAGCGTCGTTGAGGCTGAGGGCGACGATCACGTCCTGACCGGGTACCCAATTTGCCGGCGTCGCCAGCGGCACGCCGTCCGTTGCCCGCACCGCGTCGAGAGCGCGTAAGATCTCGGCGAAGTTGCGTCCTACGGACATCGGGTACGTCATGGTGAGACGGATCTTCTTGTCTGGGCCGATGATGAACACGGTGCGCACCGTCGCGCTGTGCGCGGGGGTGCGGCCGTCGGGCAAATAGGCGTCTGCCGGCAACATGTCGTAGAGCTTGGCGACCTGCAGCGACGTGTCGTCGATGATGGGGAAGTCCGCGGGCGCGCCGGAGAACGCCTCGATGTCGCGCTTCCACTTCTGATGGTCGTCTACGCTGTCTACGGAGATCCCCAGCACCTTGGTGTTGCGCTTGGCAAACTCCGGCGCGAGTTGCGCAACGGCGCCGAACTCCGTCGTGCAAACCGGCGTGAAGTCACGAGGGTGAGAGAACAGGATCGCGTAGCTGTTACCGATCCAGTCGTGCAGGGTCAGCTTGCCTGCCGTCGAATCCGCCGTGAAGTTTGGTGCGATGTCGTTGATGCGAAGTCCCATGGTATTCCTTCCTTACATCGGCGTAGCCGATGGGACGGTACCGTAATGCGCGAAACAGCGCTTGCCAACTGCATCTCTAGCGTTACTCGACGTTGCATTGCGTTTCGCGACTCGCGTCACGGAGTCACGATTCCGGCCGATCATGGGCCGGCACGATGTTGGCACGCGGGATGCTTTCCTTCAGAGCAAGCCTATGCAGATCCAGACATTCTTCGACCAACCCACCAACACGCTCACCTATGTGGTCTGGGACGAAAAGACGCGGGACGCCGTCATCATCGATCCGGTCCTCAACTTCGACCCGCTGGCGTGGCAAACGAGCACCGAAGGCGTGGACGAAATCCTGGCCTTCGCCAAACAGAACCAGCTGCGGGTGCACTACGTGCTCGAGACGCACGCGCATGCCGACCACCTGACGGGAGCTCAACTGCTGAAGGCGGCACTGAAAACCCCCGTCGTCATCGGCGAGCGAATCAAGGAGGTGCAACGGACGTTCAAGTTGGTGTTCGACCTGCCTGACGGTTTTTCCGTGAACGGCGATCAGTTCGACAAGTTGGTCGCAGACGGGGAGCGTCTCTCCGCGGGGTCGCTCGCGGTCGACGTCATCGCTACTCCCGGTCACACGCCGGCTTGCGTCACGTACAAGATCGACGACGCGATCTTCACTGGGGACGCCTTGTTCATGGACGACTACGGCACCGGCCGCGCCGACTTCCCGAACGGCAGCTCGAGCGCGCTCTACGAGAGCATTCACGAACGGTTGTATGCGTTGCCCGATGCGACCCGCGTATTCGTCGGTCACGACTATCTGCCCAACGGACGCGCGTTGCGCTACGAAACGACGATCGGAAAGTCCAAGGCCAACAACCCGCTATTGCGTCAAGAAACGACCAAAGCGGAGTTCGTCGCAGTGCGCGACAGTCGCGACGCGAAGCTCCCGCCGCCTGCTCTCATCTATCAGAGTCTGCAGGTGAACGCCAACGGCGGCCAGCTGCCGTCACCTCACTCCAATGGTGTGCGTTACATGACGATTCCCGTCAACCGTCGTACCCCGACGACCGCGGCCGGGGCTCCTTTGCAGACGAAAACCGCGGCGGAATGAGCGGGTTGGGTGGGCAGGAAGCTTGGGCGAGCTGAACCACGAGGTCGCAGCGCCACAGGATGAAATCTTCGACGATCGGAACGTTGACCACCTCGACACCATCGATGGGCATGTCCTCCACCAGAAACACGGATTCGATCTCGCCTTCGAAGTCGAAGTATCCATAGTCGCGGTGGCATTCGCACTGCCTCTGTTCCGAGAGCTGGTGTCGGGTAACCACAGGAACCAGCAGTACGAGCGTGTTTGCACGCCTCGCGAGGCGTGCAAACATCCACGAGGGAGAGGTGACCCTGACCCCGACTAGCTCTTGACCGGTTTCGCTCCGCCAACGGAACGCCAGATCGTCGTCCGACGTCCAGCTCGTACAC
>CBINDO010000224.1:0-13615 GCA_966249405.1 uncultured bacterium
AATACGTTCAACAAGGGTATTGAGTGTCTCGCCACGGCGTTGAACGGCGGTAATAACCGTCTCCATGCGAGTCTTGAAGTTCTCGCGCTTGTTTTCGCATGCTTTCTGGAAAGCCTCCGTGCGCGCGTCGTTGGTTTCTTGCCGGCGGGTTGTGGGAGGGAGCCGCAAAGGGCCGCGATGACGCTGGGCCCAACCCCAAAAAGACGACGCCCGAGAGCTGCACGTTCGCGAAGTTCGCAAGCCGGGGCGCACTCGACGGGCCCCGGCAAAGGCCTCGGCACACCGAGGCCCGAGCGCGAAACCAACGGGGGAACGAGAACCAACCGTGAGTCGACCTTTTGGCCTCGGGCCGGCGTGTTGCAAGTGGGTTGTCGCGCGCAGCCGCTTCGAACTAGGACGCCGTCATGCAGTCATGGCGTGTTGGGGTCGATCTCGGTGGGACGAAAATCGAAGTGGTGGTGTCGAGACGCGAGGACGGCCAGGAGCTGGCGCGCCAACGCGTGGCGACGCCGCGTGGCGACTACGCGCAGATCGTGAACGCAGTAGCGGCCTTGGTCGACGCGGTAACGAAACCGCTGGGAGAGGATGCCGCGCGCGCGCCGGTCGGCGTCGGGATCCCCGGCACGCTCTCGCCCGCCACCGGGCTCGTCAAGAACGCCAACACCAACGAACTCATCGGCCATCCCCTCGACCGCGATCTGCAACACGCGTTGCAGCGTCCGGTGCGCCTCGCCAACGACGCCAATTGTTTCGCGCTCTCGGAGACCATGGACGGCGCGGTCGCCAAGGCAGGGCTCGCGCCGCTCGCTTGTTCGGTCTTCGGAGTCATCTTGGGTACTGGCGTCGGCGGCGGGCTCGTCGTCCGCGGACAGATCGTGGCAGGGCCCGACCAAATCGCCGGCGAGTGGGGTCACAATCCGTTACCCTGGATGACGGAGGCGGAGTTTCCTGGTGAGACGTGTTGGTGCGGCAAACGCGGCTGCATCGAAGGTTGGCTCGCGGGGCCCGCGCTGGCGCGAGATCACTCGCGCTGCAACGGCGTCGCACTCCCCGCCGACGAAGTCGCGAAACGAGCCGAAGCCGGGGACGAAGCTTGTCGCAGCACCATCGACCGTTATTGTGACCGGCTCGCGCGCGGCCTCGCCTCCGTCGTCAACATTCTCAACCCCGACGTGATCGTGCTTGGCGGCGGGGTCTCCAACATTTCCCGAATTTACGAGATCGTCCCTAGCGCGCTCGAGGCCTACGCGTTCTCCGACCAGGTGAGCTCGAGCTTGGTACCGGCGGTTCACGGTGATTCGAGCGGCGTGCGGGGCGCCGCATGGTTGTGGGGCTGAGCCGAAGCGCAACGCAAGTCGGCAAGGTCTTCGCTTGGTGTGGGCCGGGTTAGAACAGAAATGAGCGCCGGCGTCCCTAGGCGTACCATGGTGTTTTAGATCACCCTCTTGTAGTCCCGGAGCCCGCAAGCCACAGTTTCAACCGTGGGCAAGTCCGGTTGGGAGAACGCGTTGGACACGGATGGGTTGCGGGTTGACGGTCAACCCGAAGATCCGGGCATCGAGTGGTGCGTGTGACGATTGTTGGGGTGGGCCCAGCACCCGAGCGGCACCGTTCGTCTCCCGCCCACCGCGCGGACGCAGCCGCGTCACGCGAGTCGAAGAGCGGCTATTCGGAGTTCGGGAGTGCAAACAGTTTGGGGACGACGGCGGTCGCCGTCCCCAGCCGGCACTCGTCGAAGCTCGCTGCGTTTTCGGGGGCTTCGGGGCCGACGTAGACGGTCTTGGCGCCTGCTGCTCGGGCTTGGGCGACGAAGCCCGCCGCCGGGTAAACGGCCCCCGAGCTGCCGATCGTGACCAACAACGTGCACCGCGATAGCGCGCGTTGGATCTCGTCCATGAAGAACGGGATCTCACCGAACCAGCAGATGTGCGGTCGTACGCGCGCGCCGCAGCTGCAGCGTGGGAGGTTGCGCCGGTCGAGATAGATGGCCTCGTCGTGATACGGGGGCAGGTGGTTACGCTCGCAGCGACTCTTGAACAGCTCGCCGTGCATGTGCACTACCGACGGCGAGCCGGCGCGCTCGTGCAAAGGATCGACGTTCTGCGTGCACAGATACACGTTGCCGGGGAGGCGGCGCTGGAGTTCGGCCAACGCGAAGTGCGCTGCGTTGGGTTCGACTTGCAGCGCCCGAGCGCGGCGCTGCGCGTAGAACCGCCACACGAGCGCCGGGTCTTTGGCCCACCCGGCCGGGCTCGCGACCTCGTACACATCGTGTTGCTCCC
This sequence comes from uncultured bacterium, assembly GCA_966249405.1. Lineage (GTDB taxonomy): Bacteria > Myxococcota_A > Polyangia > Polyangiales > Polyangiaceae > SZUA-265. The sequence continues at coordinate 2,283 of CBINDO010000224.1, forward strand.
AGAGTCCGTTGTGATCCCGAAACGTGGCGATGCCGCTCTCGGCACTGACGCCAGCCCCGGTGAGGACGAACAACCGAGTGTTGGCGTCGAGGACGAGCGGACTGAATTCATCGTGGGCCGCCTGCATCCAGGGCAGCGCACCACACCTCTTTGGCATCGTCAACGGCGCATGTCCCTCATCATGGGCGCAGCGCGCGCGGATGGCGGCCATTGCCGTAGACCGTGTCGTCCGGCGCTTCGTCCGAGGCGAACACGACGTCGCCGATCCGCTCGGGCGTTCGATTCGGCGTCGCGTGGCGACTCGCACTCCGGACTTCGTCGTACCGTGAGCTGAACGGTAACGGGCGGGCTGCTTCGCCGGGCCCAAGCGAAACGGGCGGAGGCACCTCTCGGTGTCACCGCCCGTCGTTGGATGTGCGAAGTGAACTCGTCGCACTGGGGAGACCGTGGTCGGGTCTCTACGTCATAGAGGCGTCGTCGGACCGCTTTTCGACCGCGACGACGCGTTCGATCAGCGCTCGAGAGTCAACAAGCCAGGTCGGTACGGAAGCGACTCGTACGCCGTCTGGATGTTTGGATCGCGGCCTTGATAGAGCATCTGCAAGTTGCAGGGATCGACCTCCATCTTCTCCGAGGGGTTCTCGCGAACGATGTCGCCGTGGCTGATGTCCCGCGTCCACTTGCCGCCCGGCCACGTGACGTTTTCTTCGCCCGCGAAGGGTTGTTGGGTGGTGTTGGCGCCCTGGAGTGGCGTCCAGTTGCCGCCGAGATCGTCGGCCGTCCATGCACGGAAGGCGCGCGTGCCGTTGTTCTCGATGATCATCAGGTATTTGTCGCTACCCTTGAGCGAGTAGACCTGGATGCCCTCGAAGATGATGCTGGCGTCGTCCATGATGCGCGTCACGTTGCTGAAGGCGCTCGGGAATTGGGCGATCGGCATCGAACCGCGATACACGCCACCGGCGTCGTCGTTGAAGAACAGGTAACAATCGGTGTCGTCGCAGATGACGGCTGGGTCGATCGGGCCGACACCTCGTCCGTTGGTGGGATCGCCGTTCATGAGCGATTGCAGGTTGGACCACGAAGAGAAGTTGTCGGGCGTCTTCGATGTGCGATACCGGATGGGCCACTGGGTCACGAGGATCCATGTATCTTTCGGCTCGAAGTAGAAGATCTGCGGTGCGACATGACCCTCGTGGAAGTGTTGCTCGGCACCCGCCCATTGATCGAAGCTGTCGAACGTCGAGAAGAAGCCGTTCCAGTTGCCGTTCTGCACCGTCGCGTACACGAGGTACTTGCCGTTGTACTTGGTCACGGAGAAGTCCTTCAGCGAGTTCCAGCCGTTGCCCATCGGCTGCGCCAACGGCTGTGACGATGTCCAGCGCAGTGGGGTGGTCAGCTGGCACGTCTCCTGCGGCTCCGGAGCGCTGGTGTCGGACGGCGCGGCGCTGCTCTCGCCATCGACGGAGGTCGCTGGGGGTGAACCACTCGAGCCCTCGTCGTCGCTCGTCGTCGGCGGCTCACTGGTGCTCGGTGTACCGGTCGGCGGAGGGTTACTCGTCTGCGCTGGCGGCGGCGACGATGGCGGCGGGGGAGCTACGCTCGGAACCGTCGGCGTGACCGTCCCAGGAGGGGTGGGTGGGGTCACGACGGGTGGAGGCGTCGAAGGCGCGACGACCGGAGGCTGAGGCGTAACTGCAGGCGTGGAGCCGGTCATCGCCGGATCCAATCCCGTCGTCACGGAGCCAGATCCGGACGGCTCGGGATCTCCGCAAGCGACGCTCAAAGCTAGCGCGGTGAAGCTGCTGAGCAGGAGCCATGAAGGTTTCTGTGTATTGGCAGACGATGAACGGCGAAACATGACAAACCCGCAGTGCGAGCGCGTCGTCGTTTCCGCCAAAAAAGCCGGGCGCGGGAACTGGCCGATCGTGGGCGGCCGCGCCGCTTGGTTCAAAGGTCACCACGCGGGAGAAAACTTCGCGACTCAATGCAACGGGAAGCGCTTCGAAACGGAAAAGTGGAATCAGTTGAGCGGGTCGTGATCGGAGGGGGCGACTGCCGCATGCCTAGGTTTGCGGCCGCGGGCTCGGTACGACGGCTGCTTGGCACCGAATCATTTCGCAAATGGGACACCGTCTCGTTTCGAGAGCGGAGCAGCGTCGACGCCTCCAAATCGCCTTAACGCGACTAACCTTGCATAACGGCTAGGTAATACGTGGGGCCAGCGCGGTGCAGAGCCGCGCGCTCCACGGTGGGGTTATCCCATCGCTGCAACCGCGTTCCCGAGTCGCGCTGTGGACGCGAAGTGCGGTTTGACGGCGGGCCGGATGCGCCGTAGTAAATGTAATGGGGCTCGGGTGACGTGGTGTTTACCCGAGGCAGCTGCACGAGGCGAGTCGATGTACGTGTTGTGGCTCGCGCGGCGCCGTGACTGCGAGTGACGAACGGGAGAAATGGTATGCGGATCGAGAACGCGGTAGTAGACGAGGCGGAGTTCGAAGCGGCGCCAGCCAGCGGCGTAACGTGGCGCGGGGAGGCGGAGTCGCTCTGGGGCGAACTGATCGACGAAGTGGAGCGCATGACGCTCCGGCTGTGCGCGGGCGTTCCCGAACACGTCCGCTGCGACGTGGAGTCGGCGGCGATGGTGGGGCTGATGGAGGCGGTTCGTCAGTGTGACTTGGCCGATACCCCGAAGTTCCGTGAGAATTTGAGTTTGCGGGTCCAAGACGCCATCCTCGCCGAACTCGCGCATTTCGAGCCCATATCGACCCGCGGAGCGATACCGAGGTTGGTCAAGGAGGACGGACCGGCGAGCCAAAACTCGGCCGCGCTTGCGGGCGAAGGTGATGGGTGGCCGGCAGATGAGCACTGGACGGCGGTCGAGCTCGGCGAGTTGGTCGTGCCGCTGTTGGAAGAGGAGGTCTGCGGCGAGAATCTGAGCCCCGAAGAAGCGTTCGTCGGTAGTTACTCCGCCGTGGCCTTGCGGTGGGCGCTCTCCCAACTGAACAAGCGCGAGCGGCTCGTGCTGCGCCTGGCGTACAAGCGCGGTAAGCCGCTGGCGTCGATCGCTCAACGGCTGCACGTCAGTACGCCTCGCGCTCACCAGATCCGCGTCGAGGCCGAACGCAAGTTGGCTCGCTTGCTCAAGAGCCCGCCCACGATTCGTCGCATGCAGGCGACGCGGAAATAGGGGCCGGCACGTTCGTTCACTGCCCGAAGCTGAACAAACCGTTCGACTCGGCCGACTCCGACCACGCGCGTCCCACGACGTACAAGCCCACCACCCAACCGTGTTTACCAGCATCGGTCTGCAGGCGCAGGCCCCAAGTGGGTGACGTGAAGTGTGAGACATCGAAACCCACGCAGCCGCTCGGCGCCGTCAATGCCGGGAACGTGACTTGCCGCTCGCAATAACTCCGGAAATCGCGAAAGTAGCGGGCGCGCAGCTCGGTGCCGTTGGTCGTCGGGTCGCCGAGGTAAGCCCCAAGCCCCACGAGATACTGCAGGTGGCGGATGTCGTCGCTCGCGGCCCCGACGTGTTGGGCCGCCCTCCGCCCGACGTAACCGAGGTCGCCGTCGACGAAGAAGCTGACGAGCTCCGGCGTGAGCAACCTCAAGTCGAGCCGAGACGTCAAGCGCATCTCCAGGCTCGTGGTGGCCGTCGTCGTCGCAGCGTAACGGACGTTGTCGAAACCCATCGCCAGCGTGAGGTGGCTCGCTCCCCACTTCGAGACGGCGCGCTGGGCCAACGCTCCCCACAGGCGAAAACCGTTCTCGATGCGGACGTGCGTGTGCAGCGACTCGGGCGCGTGTCCGAGGACGAAGCCGACGTGCCAACGGCTAGCTCGGAGGAAGCCACTCGACTCCACGAGCGGCGCTTGGATCGTTTCGTTGTCGTTTATCCATGACACGCCGACGTTGCTCGTGCCCCATGGTTGGGCTCCCGAGTGACGACCGAGATCGAGGGTCGGGGCGCTGGCCCCGGATGAGGATGCGGTACTCGGAGCCGCCACGGATGCACTCGCCGTCTCCGCGTGGACCGATTCGGGCCAGACGCACGTGCCGAACCCGAACGCTGCAAGTAAGAGGGCTCGGTGACACATCGCTCTTGGAATAGCCAATTTGGCTTGGGATCTCACAACAAAACTCGCGTTTTCGGGTATTTGCAGCGACCGATCGCGAGGGCCTTTTGCCCTCGGGATTACCGGGTTCGGAGGCGCGGATGCCTCGCGCGGTGTTTCGACTCGGTTCACGCTCGGCAACTGACGTTTATCGAAATGCCGCGCTTGCCGTTCTTCACCGATATGAACGTTACAGGCGCAGGGGCCGATCCACAGCTGCAGTTCGCAGTTGCGGTCGAAAAGAAGCTGCAGCAGACGGTGCGTGAGCAGGGTCAGCAAGCGGTCAAGTTGATCGAAGCCAGCACGCCCAAAGCGCCGCCGGGTACCGGCACCCGACTCGACGTCGTGGCCTGAGGCGCCCCGTCGCGCTCACGCAGCCGTCGTCGAGGTGCGGCTGACCCGGGAGGTTTCCACGCTCGACCGGGGCGAATTGCGAGACATGTGGCAGTTCTGTTAAGAGCCAGCTCCGCATGACTCCTCTGGTTCGCGCCGCGCTGATTTACGACTTCGACGGCACGCTCGCCCCCGGCAACATCCAGGAGCATTCCTTGTTGCCCGGCTATCTCGGCACGTCGCCGTTGCTGTTCTGGGAGGAGGTCGCGCGCGAAAAGCGAGCCCACGACGCCGACGAAATCCTCGTCTACCTGCGCCTGCTCCTCGAGCACGCGCGCCGACGCGGTTTACCCATCACCCGCGACGTGCTCGAGCAACACGGCGCGAACACACCGTTCTTCGACGGCGTGCCCTCGTGGTTCGAACGCGTCGACGCTTACGCGCGAGAGCGCGGGTTGGCGCTCGAGCACTACGTGGTGTCGTCCGGCAACGAAGAGATGATTCGAGGTTCGGCCATCGGGGGACGCTTCCGCACCATCTTCGCGTCGCGCTACCGCTACGATGACGACGGTAACGCCATTTGGCCCGCCGTCGCGATCAACTACACCACCAAGACCCAGTACCTCTTTCGGATAAACAAGGGCGTCGACAACCTGTGGGACAACGAGCCAGTGAACCGGTGGATTCCCATGGATGAACGTCCGCTGCCCTTTCAGCGCATGATCTACCTAGGGGACGGCGACACCGACATCCCGTCGATGAAGATGGTTCGCCATCAAGGTGGCCACTCGATCGCGGTCTTCGATCCCCAAAAGTGGGACGCGCCCGAACCCGAACGTCGTGAGACGTTCAAGCAGAAGGCCTACAACTTGATCGCGGAAGATCGTGCCCACTTCGTGGTGCCAGCCGACTACCGGGACGGCAGTCAGCTGGACATCACGGTCAAGGGGATCTTGGGCAGGATTTGTCGTGACATCGGGTGGCGCGGTCAGCACCGGTGAGCGTTCAGCGTTGCGCCGTCTTCGAGCGACGCTGCGCCATCTCGGACTTCAACGCCGCCTTCTCTCGAAGCTCGTTCAGCTTGGCTTGCGATTGTACCAAGAGCTCGTTGGCCTCTCCCGCGAAGCGACCCGTGGGGTGAGCGGCAACGTAGCTGCTCACGCCGTCACACGCGTTGGGCTGCTCGGGTGAACGGCAGGCGTCCGGGCTGGCGAGTTTCCACGCGGTAACGTCGGCCTTCACCCGCTCGATTGCGGCGTCGCGCGACGCGCGCTGACGAACCAGCTCCGCTTGTTCGAGCGCCCGCTCCGCCTCCTGGCGATGTTCACCCAAGGGGAAGCCGTTGAGATAATGGATCACGTTCACGCAGTCCGCGAACACCGAGCTCTGCGCACAGTGCGTCGCGTTGGCTTGTTCCCAAGCCGTTGCGTCGGCGGCTTTGGTCTGCTGTTGCTTGGCAGCCTCCAGTCGTTCGGCGTAAGCGCGCACGGTGGGTGACTGGGTGAGCGCCGAGGTCAACACGCCGAGGTCGTCTTTGGAGGCCTGCTCGTGGGCAGGGTACTCCACCTTCGCCGCAGCCAAGTGCTCTTTGCCAGCTCGGACGTCCAGGGACACATCGACCATCTGTCGGTTGTTGGCGTCCGTGCGCAGCTTCACGCGGAGCTCGGTGACGACGTCGGCATCGGCCACCGCTGGGACCACGTCGACACCTGCCCAACGCAGCGCCGCAGCGTACCTCTGCCCCAGGTTCGAGTCGGGCGCATCGCTGATCACTCGAACGGACGCTTCGAGATTGGATACCGCTCCTTGAGCGCGCGCGGGCGCACGCGCCGGGCCCGCGTGTTGCTGACCAACACAGCCCGCGGCCAACGCGGAAACCGTCAACGCCGCCGTCAGCGCCGCAGCGCGCCGGAGCGCACCAGAAGTGAGACCAACCACCGACTTAACAACCGTTGTGCTTTTCATCGGTGCGAGGGAACGGGCCCCGACCTCGCTCCTTGAACGGGCTTGGACACAGACTTTCCGCTCGTGGGTCGGTCCGAAACGGTGCCGTTCACTCGAGATTGAACGGAGCCTTTTCCGAACGCCGTTTTCGAAACGCGACGATTTTCCACGTTCGAATCGGCCCGCGAAGCACCCGGATGCTGCAGCGGAGCTAACGTTGTGCTACGGCCGTTGGCGCCGCGTTGCCGCGGGTGTTCTGCCAGAACGGCTGCAGGTGAACGTTGAGTACGTCGCGCATCAAGCCCAAGTGCGCGCAGTGATCGGAGGCGCCGCTGCCCGCGAAGCCACGGACGTGGAAGTTGCCCTGGGAAAAGGTCGCGTAGCGCTCCAACCCCATCGGATCTTGCGCCACGCTCGTGGTGGCGGCGGGACGTCCTCCCAGCTTCCACACGAGGTAACGCGCCGTTTGGGTGGTCGACGCGTACCCGGGGGTGCGGATCGAGCTGTGGCTGACGAACATGAGCCGGGTCCCGGCTGCGGCTTGGCGAGCGAAGTCGACGAACGGCGTCATGCGTCGCTCGTTGAGGCTCGCTTCGCGAAACCCGGCGTGGAGCCCATCGAGCAGCACCACGCTCCCGACGCGCGCTTTGGGGATGGGTTGGCTCAACAGTTGCTCGATCGCGCCGTAGCCAGCGCTCCAGGCGGACAGTGTTATGTTCTGCGCGAACGCTCGCGGGTTACCGGAGCGGCGTTGGAGCTCGGCTTCCACCGCGAGCAACACCTGGCTGAACGTACCCGGGTCTCGAAATGTCTCACGGTATGGCTCCGACGCGATGCCGATGTCGACCGCGACCAGGACGGCGTCGGAGGTCGCGCCTTCCATGGCACGGACCCACTCTTTGCGCAAAGGCTCGCGGCCGTGGAAGTGAAACACGACGTCGAAGCCACCGTCGGTACGGACCGAACTCAGGTTCGGCGAAGCCGGGGGAGCCAACACGTGGGCCATCGGGGCCACTTGCACCCACTTGGCGTAGTGAGCGAAGCCAGGATCCGGGGCTGCGCAGGGGAACACACCGCCACGCGCGGCCGAGGGTTTTTCACCCTGAGTTTCGACGCCCGGTTCCGCGAGCACCCATGCGGGCGGGCGCTCGGCGAGCGTGTTCGCGGCGGGACTCGGTGTAGCTGCGGAGTACAGCTTCTCCGCTCGTTGCCGTGACTGTTCCGTTGCCGGTTTCGACGTCTCGATCTTCGCGTCCGGGTTCGGCTTGGCTGGCGCGGGCTGCGTGTTCGCCAGCGGCGGCTCCTTCGCGAGCGGGACGTTGGCCGCTTGGTTCGCGGGCAACCTGAGCGTTTGTCCAGCGCGGATCTGTTCGCTCGCACCCATTTGGTTTGCTTCCTGGAGCGCCGTCACGGTCACCCCGTGTTTGCGAGCCAAGCTCCACAACGAGTCGCCGCTCTGCACGACAACCGTCGTTTGCGCGGCGGCGTTGAGCGCGACGAGCAAGCAACTCGTGGTCAACCAAACGGCGGGCGACTGCAACTTGGAGAAAACTGCCATGACCGGCTCGGTTTGACGGTAGCGGGTCGACCTGGGCAAGTTTTCGCACGTTCTCCGGTTGGCCGCGCGCTTCCTAGCGGCTATAAGCTCGCGTCCAAGCGTGACCAAAGAGACGAGAATGAAAGCCCTGAAGAATCTCCGTGTGGAGAGTGTGAACCCCCTCCTGTCGCCGGCCATACTGCTCGACGAGTTGCCCGTGTCCGAAGCGGCCGCTGAAACCGTTGCCAACGGACGTGATTCCGTCGCCGCGATCATGGACGGCAAAGACGACCGATTTTTGGTCGTGGTGGGGCCGTGTTCGATCCACGACACCGGGGCTGCCCTGGAATACGCGGACAAGCTGAAAGCGGCTGCCGAGCGCTTCTCCAACGAGTTGCTCGTCGTGATGCGAGTCTACTTCGAGAAGCCACGCACGACCGTAGGCTGGAAGGGCCTCATCAACGACCCACGTCTGGATGACAGCTTCCGGATCAACGAGGGGCTGCGGCTCGCGCGCCGTTTGCTCCTCGACGTGAACGAGCGTGGCTTGCCCTGCGCGACGGAGTTCCTCGACTTGATCACCCCCCAGTTCCACTCCGACTTGGTCGCTTGGGGAGCGATCGGCGCGCGCACGACCGAGAGTCAGTCTCACCGCGAGCTCGCGTCTGGTCTCTCGGCTCCGATCGGCTTCAAGAACGGCACGAGCGGCGACGTGCAAATCGCGGTGGACGCCGTGCGCAGCAGTTCGCAGCCGCACCACTTCGTGGGTGTGACGGAGCAAGGTCTGGCGGGCATCGTTCGCACGACGGGCAATCCGTACTGTCACATCATTCTGCGCGGCGGAAAAAACGGCCCCAACTTCGCGCCAGCGGACGTCGATCAGGCCGGTCAAGCGCTTCAAAAAGCCGGCGCTCGCCCGTGGGTCATGGTCGACTGCAGCCACGGCAACAGCAACAAGGACTACCGCAACCAGCCCAAGGTGGCGGCCGCACTGGCCGAGCAAATCGCTGCGGGGCAGCCGTACTTGTTCGGCGCGATGATCGAAAGCCATCTGGTCGAGGGTAATCAGAGCCTCACCGACAAGAAGGAACTCCGCTACGGCCAAAGCATCACCGACGCGTGCATCTCTTGGGAGATGACCGAGCCGTTGCTCCAAGGTTTGGCCAACGCGGTCAAGGCGCGCCGCGCGCGCTGACGCTCGGTCCCGGCGCCAATCGTCGGCATGGCGGCGCTCGGTACCGGGAAGGCTGTAACAGTGAAGTGCAAACGGAGCGCCGTACCGTCTGGCGCCCCCATTCCCCGTCGATGTCCCGTCCTTGCTTAGACATGGACGGGACACGCCCGTTGGCGATTTGGTAAGGAGCTCATCGAGTATGAAACGCTTTGGTCGAGTCGAATTGGTTTTGTTGGCGAGTGTCGGTGGCGGCGTCGTTTATGCCTGTGCTGCGCCCGAGGAGTTGACGCCAGAAATCATCGCCGCGGCCGAGCAGAAGTATTACACGACGCCCGCGAACACGACTCCAACGCCGCCCGCAACCGGGACCACCCCGACGCCGCCGCCGACCGGAACTGCGCCGGTAGTCCCGCCAACCGCGGTGCCGACCACCACGACGCCTCCGCCCGTCGCGCCCGTGCCGAGCACACCGTTCGCGCCCGACCTCGGCGGCGCGGCTCCGCAAGCCGCGCAAGAGGCCGCAGCAGAAGACGCAGAGCTCGAGCCCGCCGACGCGATACCTCTCGACGAGTGGCTCAACCAGTAAAGAGCGGGTCTGCCAGACCCGACACCCGCGGCCAGTCCAACGGTTGAGCGATCAACCGGGGCGGCCAGGGGCGGGCGACCGTCTCACTCCCGCGGGCAGGCTTTTTCATGTCGCCCGGTTCTCGAGCTGCTCCAAGTGGGGTTTGCCCTACCCGGCCTGCGGCGCGGTCGCCACTGCCGGGGTTCGCGAAGTCGAGTCACTGCCTCGCGCGCGCTCGTCTCGCCGTGAGCGGATGTCTCGCCACCGCGCTGCGTCCGTCTCAACGCGCCTCGAGGCGCGCCATGGTCGTCGCGATCGCCGCGCGTTTACCTCGCGGCCAAGTCGAAGAAGGCGCGTCCAAGTTGGGTTTCGACTTCTCGGCGAGGAGCGCTGCCGTCTTCGCTGCGTCGCTCGTGGTGAGATGTTCGATCGCGATCAGCACTTGATTCAAGAGCTCCTGCTCTTCGATCGCGATCGCGATGTCGACCAATGCGTCGCGCGTCGTGGTGTCGCCGTAGATCGCTGACATCGTAACGGCCTTGAGCGCCGCGAACGGGGTAGCGGCAGAGGTGATGGTTTTGACATAACAAGCCGCGTCGCTCTTGCACGATTGGGCCAGCTGGGCGGCACTCTCGAACGCCGGCGTGCCGGGTTTACCACCGTACTTCTGCGCCGCGGCCGACGTCGCTTTCACTTGGTCGGCGGTGACCAAGCGGCTCATCGCCATCACCAACGCGACCTGCACGTCGCCGCGCCGCGTCCACACCGTCGGCACCCGGTCGACGCGAGCTTCGAGCCACAACGCCAGCTCGGGGTCGAAGAACTGCACCGCAGCGTCCGACAACGTCTCGAGCGCGCTCTCGCCCTCGGGTAGCGTCACCTTGATGTCGGTTTGGGTGTACGTCGTTTTGAGCTCCTCGACGCCGGCTTTGGTGCCGGGCAAGCGACTCAGTGAGCGGACCAACAACGTACGAGCGACGGGATCCTTCGTGCGACTCCACGCTTCGAGCAGGTCTCCCTCCGTGCTCGGAAGACGCAACAGATCGAGCCACTTCGTGGCGAAGTATACATGAGCTTGTTTTTCGTCTTTACGTGCGTTGCGCGCGAGCTCCACGAGCTCACCTTCGCCACGCAGGAGCTCCAGTAACTCGGGTACGGCGTTGCTCTCGAGCTTGATGACGGCGAGCTCCGCTGCGGGGTGCACCTCGGACTTGTTGCCGTCGAGTAACACTTTGAGCAACGCCGCGGTCGCGCTCGGTGAGCCACTCTCACCAAGCAGGCGCGCAGCGATGGTCTGGCGAAACAGGCCACTCTGGAACGCTTTGACGGCAGGTTTGTCGTCGAAGCGTTCCGGCCGCACGAGAGGTTCGGTGAGCATTTGCAGGAACGTCTGATTCCAGCCGTCGTCCCGTTGTGCACTCATCGCAGCCGCCAGGTGGCGGCTGAACCGCAGCCCGTCCGCGTTGCTGGTATCCAGAGTACGGTACGTGTCCAGGAGCGTCTCTTGCACGAGAGGGGACGAACGACGCGCAGCGCCTTGACTCGCGAGGATCGCCTCTTCCACTCCAGCACCCGTCGCAGTGAACCTGGTCATCGCGTGGCGCAGCGCGGGCACCGTGTCTGCGTGGTCGAGAGCGACCAGCGTCTTCATCAACGCCA
>CBINDO010000225.1:0-13540 GCA_966249405.1 uncultured bacterium
CGCTCGGCGGCAGCGGCGGACTGTTCCGGTCCGGACTCGGGCGTGAGGCTCGGCGTTTGGTTGGGCGGCGGGTGAATGGCAGGGTGCGCTGCGCGCTGCGCGATCAGCGCGTGTTGACCGAGCGGGGGCACATCGGTGACCGTGAGAGTGACACGCTCGTCGGCCTCGACTTGGGTGTTGTCCGGCTCACGCGTGGTGGGCGGTGCCGACGCATAGGGCTGTTGGGGCGCGCGTGCGGTGGTCGCACGCTCACGCAGTTCCCAACGGGCGGCTTCCTCTTGAGGAGGAGTATCGGGCACCAGCGTTGGACGATTGAACGCGTCTTCGGCTACGTCGGAGGGTGAGACATAGGCGGGCACTTTGGGAGGCGTGGCCTCGTCGCGCGCAGGCGTCTGCGGACCGCCCTTGGTGTTGGGCAGCAGGCCTTTGCGTTTGAAGAAGTCGCCCCCAGCCATGTACTACCTGTGAGACACGACCCCTCGGAACATCCGTTGAGTGCGCTCCAGCGAAGCCAGATGGGTCGCCAACACCGAAGCGTCGTGTCCGGAGCTCGCGGCCTTGGCTTGCGATATCGCGGCACGGGCCTTCGTGAGGGCATCGCGGCCAAATTCGCTGTTTCCGACCATGCGCTCGACTTCCGGGATCGTGCGCTCGAGTTCGGCGCACAACGTCTCGGCTTGTTGCTTGAGGCGCTCGAACTCTTCGTCGCTGCGGCGTTCGACCAGGTAGTCGCGCGCGTTCTCCATCATCGTGTCGATCTCGTCACGGGTGAGACCACTCGAGGCCGTCACCTGGATCGACTGAGCTTTGCCGTTTTCGAGATCCTTGGCGCTCACGCTGACGATACCGTCCGTGTCGATTTGGAAGGTGACCTCGATCTCGACTTCACCGCGCGGCGCTTGGCGTAGACCGGTGAGGATGAACTCACCGAGGAGTTCGTTCTCGGTGGCGTTCAGGCTTTCGCCCTGCATCACGAGGATCTTTACCGCCGTTTGGTTGTCACGACTCGTGGTGAACACCTTGGCGCTGCTGGTGGGAACGGTCGTGTTTTGACCGATGACTTCTTCGAACTTGCTCCCGGCGGTCATGATGCCGAGAGCGTGCGGCGTGACGTCGAGCAGCAACATGTGACTGCCGCTCGTCTCCGCATCGAGGAGGGCGGCTCCTTGGATCGCTGCCCCCAACGCCACTACCTCGTCAGGGTGAACACCTTGATTGGGACGCCGCTTGAAATATTGACCGACCGCCGTTTGAACTGCGGGCATCCGCGTCATGCCGCCGACGAGCAGCACGTCCTCCACGTCCTGGACGTCCAGACCGGCGTCCATCAGCGCGTCGCGGCAGATGTCGATGGTCCGTTCCACGAGGTCACGCGTGAGCTCGTTGAGCGTGGCGCGGTTGAGCGACCGCTGCAGGTGCAACGCCTCGTTGCGGCCCGTCGAGATGATGAACGGCAGGTTGATCTCCGTCTCCTCGGCGTACGAAAGTTCACATTTGGCCTTCTCTGCTGCGTCCTTGAGGCGTTGCAGAGCCATGCGATCCTGCTTCAGGTCGATCTGGTGCGCTTGCCGAAATCCATCGACCAACCAATCGAGGATGCGGGCGTCGAAATCTTCGCCTCCCAGGAACGTGTCGCCGGTCGTGGCGATGACCTTGAACACGCCGTTGCTGCTGATCTCGAGGATCGAGACGTCGAACGTACCGCCGCCGAGGTCGTACACCGCTACCGTTTGGTCGAGCTTCTTGCCGTATCCGAACGCAAGCGCAGCGGCGGTGGGCTCGTTGATGATGCGGATCACGTCGAGGCCAGCGATCGCACCCGCGTCCTTCGTCGCTTGCCGTTGGTTGTCGTTGAAATACGCCGGGACGGTGATTACCGCCTTCTGCACCGGCGACCCGAGGTAGTCGTCGGCGATCACCTTCATCTCCTGAAGGATCATCGAGCTGACCTCGGGCACGGAAAGTTGGGTCCCACGCAACTCGATCCGCACGTCGTCGTGCGGACCCTCGACGATGCGGTAGCTGCAGGTCAAGCGTGCGGCCTCGGTCTGACGGCTCGACCACTTGCGTCCGATCAGGCGTTTGGCCGCAAATACGGTGTTCTCGGCGTTGGTTATCGCTTGGCGCTTGGCGATGTGGCCCACCAAGCGTTTTCCGGCCTGAGTGACCGCCACCATGCTCGGCGTGGTCTTGTACCCCCCGCGGTTGGGAATGACGACCGGGCCATTCTCCTCCAAAATGGCGACACAAGAGTTGGTCGTGCCCAAGTCGATGCCAATCACCCGTTCCATTAAACCCCGATCTTTGCTTTCCCTCGGCTTATACGTCTCCGCGCCTTAGGCGCTCAAGCCAACTTTGCACGCTTTTTTCCGAAGGGGACAATTCTTGCGCCTTCTCCGCCTCACGTGTCGCACTAGCGCGCATGCCTGCTCCCGCGTACACCCTCGACAGGAGCAGGCGAAACTGCGGATTGGCGGGCGACAGTTGAACTGCCTGGCGTGCACTATCGGCGGCGCGTTTCCACACGACAGCGGGATCTTTGCCGCCAGCGTTCGCGATACTCTCGAGGCACTCGGCGGTCTTTGCGAACAGCGCGGCATCTTTGGCGGTCGCTGCCGCCTTTTCGTAACACGCGGCGGCGCCCTCCAAGTCACCGTCCCGTTCGGCCGCCCGCGCCCGATCGAGCATCATCGAGCGGCTGGAAGGCGGCGCGTTGCTCGGTGACCGACGGCTCGGGACCGAGGGCGAGGGCCGAGGCGCGGGGCGTTCACCAGAAGGCATCGAGCGCATGCCGCGCTCCAGCGAACGAATCGCCATCTGGCGGCGTTGATCGACCGACACCGGCGGCAGAGACCCGTCGCCGGCCGCACCAGGCTTTGTCTTGGCCGTGACCGGCGACGACGAAGTACTGGTTGCTGGTATTCCGGTTGACGAGTTCGAGGACTTGACCTCGGCGACCGGTGCTTTCATCTCACCGACGGAACTCTTGAAGCGCGGTACCTTGGTCGATGTTTTCTCCTCCACGGCCACCTGTGTGAGGTCGGTCGGAGACCGGGGCGCAACGGCTTGTGACGTGCTCGAGGCGCGCTGCGATGGCGCCGGCCGAGACGACTTCTTGGGCCTATCACTCGGGCGCCCGCTCGGCTTCGCGCTCGGTCGGACACTGGGCTGGGCCTGCGTCGCGGCCGTGGGCGTGACCTCGTCGCGAATCGAAGCAGGCGGCAAAGTGGCGTCGTATTCTTCGCGGCGCCGAGTCCGGGACAACGTGTCGTGGGCTTGCGTCAGCCGTTGAAAAACTGCTTCGAGCTTCTCCTTGTACGTTCCCAGGGTCTTGCCGAAGTGCTTGTCGGGGTGAAACGCCGCGACCTGCTCGAAGTAGGCAGCTTTCACCTGATCACGGGTCGCGCTGCGAGGCAATCCGAGCAGTTCGTAGTAGTTATTGGTACCGAGGCGCTTCCACAGCTTCCAGACGCGGTGTTGTTCCGACGCGGAAATGTCGAGGTCGGGGACCGCGACGAAGCCGTCGTCGACGGAAGGAGGAGGAGCCGAGCGTTTGCCCGATGGCGGCTGTTGTGTGGCGTTTGGGCGTGGCAAGGTTCCCGAGACCGAGGGTTCACGTCGAACCCGCCATCCGTCGAGGGCGCCGAGCTCGGCGAGTCGGTCCAACGCCTGCTCCACTTGAGCGGTGGACATCCCGGTGGTCAACGCGATGTCTTTGGGCGAAGTGAGCCCGTCCACGCGCGAAAACACGAACGCCTCCTCTGGGCGCAGCGGGAGCTTCTTGATGTCCACGCTGCGGTTGACGCGGGGCGGCTGAGCCACGGCTTCAGTCAATTGTGCCTCCGGTCGTTGGTGTGCATGGGGTTGTTTTCGTTTACGGCGTCTTCGGCCAAGCGCAGAACCGAAGAACGCATCTACCGTGCCCAGTTCGAGATCAGCGTGCCACTAGCAAGCGGTATCGGCGAGCGCTTCGATAATCCTTTCCGTACCGGTGGTCGACCCACAGTCCGACACCCGCACACACCGCGTCACGGGGTTTGACACGCTCACCACGAAGAACGTACCCCAACGTGGTGAGTCCGGCGTCCAAGGTATGTGAGCGATGCGGCCGTTTGAACGGTATCGACGAAACGGCCTGCAACCGTTGCGGCGCGCGTTTCCCAGGTCGAGTCGAGGGCGGGGTCGGGGCCGCTCTCCGAGCCGTATTGGGCAGAGACACTCCCATGGTGAGATTCTTCGTGGGGTTGTGTGTGCTCGTATTCGGACTCACGGTGTTCGACGGTACGAGTGTTCATCTGTCGGGCCGAGGGTTGCTCAACCAGACGGTTCGCTGGGGGGCGCTGCACCCGATGTTGGTATTCGACGAGCCTTGGCGCCTACTTTCCGCGGTGTTCGTTCACCTCGGGTTCCTTCACCTCCTGATGAACATGGCCGCACTCGTCTCTTGGGGGGCTGCCATCGAGCGAACACTCGGCTCGGCGCGCTTCGTGATCACTTTCGTCGGCACTGGTTTCTTGGGTTTCGTCGTGAGTGTGGCCTGGAGCATCTTCGGGTGGGGAACCTTGGCTCTCACGGCCGGCGCCAGCGGCGGGCTGTTTGGGTTGATGGCGTTCGACGTCGGGTATCTCTACAAACAACGCAATCCGGCGTGGAAACAGGCGCTCATCCGCTCCGTCGTGTTCACGGTGTTGATGGCCTTGTTGGGACCGGTGAACAACGCGGCGCACATCGGCGGGGGCATCGCCGGGATGATCTTCGGTTATCTGTCTTACCGCGAGCGTGTGTGGCGCGAGTTCGAACGCGTGTGGCGCGTCGTCGCCGCGCTCCTGGTCGTAGCCTCTTTGGTCAGCATTGGGCTGAGCTACGTGTCACCAACGTCCAAGGCAGTGCGCGATGCCGAACGTCAGAACGGCAACATGGACTGACAGTCGGGGTCCAAGCTGCACGACCGCAGCGCGCCGCCGACCGAGGTCTCGACGCCTGCCAACAACGTCGTCCCTACCCAGATCGCGTCGACCCCGACCACCAACGCATCTTCCGTCAAGCTCGCCTTGCCGGCCGCGTTCACATCCAGGGACGAAAGCGTCAGGTCGCCGAACACCACGCGTTCCCAAAGGCGCGCCAAGGCTGCGTCGCACAGCTCCGCTCCGCACGTCGTATCGCAGCCGTCGAACAAGGTGCCGCTGGGTGCGGTCATCCACTGCGCGACGAGGCCACAGTCGAAGTCCGCCGCCAATGCGGACAGAACGTCGGTAACTCCCGCATCTGCGCCGCCGGTTACCGCTGAATCGGCGAGGCACGCGAACAGTGAAGAAGGAGCTAGGCGTAGGTCGAACCCGACGCGCAATACGTCCTGTGCATCCACGGTAATCGACGCCAAGTGGTTCGGAGGCAACAAACAGACGTCTGGCGGCTTACCGGCGACCGACACCAGCTCGAATGAGCCCCGGTTGTCGTCGTCGTATGCGAGCGTTCCCACGAACGCGCGCGGCGACTGAAGCAACTTGGCGCCGTCTTGGAGCCAACGCTGTACGCGCGAAGAGAGGCCGTTCTGGGCGCCCTCGGGCGACAGGTTCGTCGTCAAGAGTGCATCCCAACCGGCGCTTTCTCGGCTTTGGCGAAACAGGGCCGGATCGGTGCTCTCCTCGCCCATCTCGTCGAGCAGGGCGTCCACGTCCGAAGCCGATTCCCCGCGGAACTTGGCGGTCAGCTGAGACAGGTAAGAGACGGTGTCCTTGGTCGTCAGCAGGGTGGACCAAAATTCACTCTCCGGTGCGACGTTGAGCTCGATTGGAAAGGTGAGCTGTGAGACATCCGCAAAGCGCTGGTTGATGGGGATCTCGACACGATTGACGGCGCGTGGGGTCAATTTCGCGCCGCCGACACAGCCCATGGCGAAACGTTCCGCCTTGACCAAGATCGTGAGCGGTTCACGGCTCGGTACGTCGGCGAAGCCATATTCGGGGATGGACCCTTCGGGCGCTAGTGAGCGCACCACCGTTTGCGCAGAGCTCCACGCCGGATCGTTGTACCCGAGCTCGCACGACAGGTTCGGGCCCCACAACATCTGCCACTGGTCGAAGGTCCGATTGCCAGCGTAAACTGGGGCAATCACCAACTCCGCCGCGGACCTCTCGTTGAGCTTGACGCTCACGGTAGCGCGCTCATCGTCAGCGGTTGCCTGGAGGCGCAGCTCCTCGCCGCTGTGCGCGACCACCGTGAGACGGGTCTTGCCGATTCCGTTCACGTTGGTCGACAACTGCGGTGCGTCTAGGTACGCGTCGTCGCCGCCGGCGATGATCGCGAGCTGTACGAGATGAACAGCGGCCGGTTCGACGCGCACCGTGACCTCGGTACTCTGCCCTGGTTCGAGCTCGTCGTTTTCGAGCGAGAGCGTCACGGCGGTGACCTTGCCGTCGCCTGCGTCGGCAGGTGACCGAGAGCTTCCGTCACTCGGATCCGCACTGGCTCCGCTGTCCGTGGCCCGACTACACGCGGCTAGCAGCGCACACGCCAAGGCAATGTGCGAGCAGCGCTGGCGGTTGTACAGCTTCGGACCCACGATGTGACCTAGGGTACGAGCAAGTTGCGTCCGGATCAATCTGCTTACCGGCCAAAGCGGAGTGGGAAAGTAGCCAGAGCGCACTACCACGGTGTTATTGTGGCGATCATGGCAACGATAGCGCCTGCTGGACTTCGGATTTTGGTCGTCGATGACGAGCCCAGCTTGAGACAGATGCTCGAGATCTTGCTCGGTCGCCGCGGCTACGAAGTGACGTGCGTGCCAGGTTACAAAGCAGCATCGGAAGTCCTGCGGGACGCGCCGCGACCGTTTCCCGTCGTGCTCACCGACCTCGTCATGCCGGACGGTTCGGGTCTCGACGTGTTGGCGGCCGCCAAACGTCGTGATCAAACGTCGGAGGTCATATTGATGACCGCCCACTCGACGGTGGACAACGCCGTCGCGGCCATGCGGTCGGGTGCCTTCAACTTCGTGACCAAACCGTTCGACGCAGAGCAGCTCGCCGTCCTGGTGGACAAGGCGGTGGAGACTCACGCTCTGCTGAACGAGAACGTACGCCTGCGCGCCCAAGTATCGGCGCAATCGACTCCCGACATCGTCGGCAAGAGCCTCGCGATGCGACGTGTCTTGGAGCTCGTCGCGCGCGTGGCCAGCACCAAAACCACGGTGCTCATCACCGGGGAGAGTGGTACCGGCAAGGAACGGATCGCGCGCGCAGTGCACGACGCCTCGGATCGCAAGAGTGGTCCGTTCCTCGTCGTCAACTGCGGCGCGCTACCGGAGAACCTCATGGAATCGGAGCTTTTCGGTCACGAACGCGGGGCCTTCACGGGAGCCGTGGGCAAACACAACGGGCTCTTCCGGGACGCGAACGGCGGCACCGTGTTGCTCGACGAGGTAGGGGAGCTTCCGCCCTCGCTGCAGGTGAAATTGCTACGTGTCTTACAAGAGAAGGCCGTGCGCCCGGTGGGCGCCAGCGCAGAGATCGGGGTCGACGTACGAGTGCTCGCGGCCACCAACCGCGACGTCGAGCAGGACGTCAAAGCAGGACGCTTCCGGCAGGACCTCTACTATCGCCTCAACGTCATCCGGTTGGAACTGCCGCCGCTGCGCGAGCGGCGCGAGGATATTCCGATGCTCGTCGAGAAGTTCGTCCAGCGGTTTGCTCAGGAGATGGGCAAAGAAGTGACCGGGTTGACGCCGGACGCAGTGCGCGCCCTGGAACGGCACCCGTTCCCAGGCAACGTGCGCGAACTCGAGAACATGATGGAGCGCGCGGTAGCGCTGGCCGGGGCTCGGTCGATCGGCCTCGGGGACTTGCCCCGAGAGGTGAGTGGGATGGCCGCCGCGGAGTCTCCGGGGTTGCTCACGCTCCCGGAGTCGGGTTGCCAGCTCGACGAAGTCCTGGGCGAGGTGGAGCGGCGTCTCATCTTGCAGGCGTTGGAGGCGTCCGGCGGACTGCGCGCGGGAGCGGCGAACCTCCTACACATCACTACTCGGTCGCTCCGCTACCGGCTCGCCAAACACGGCCTCGGCGACGAGTCCGACCTCGGCGACTGACGGCAGTCGGCGCGGCGCGCTGGAAACGAAGGCGTATGCTGGGCGCCCTTCAAAGGCATCCCAACCGGGGTCGAAGCGTGGCATACTGTTCTTTCACCATGCTGGCGCATCGCTCCTGTCACTCCCGAGGGTTCACCTTGGTCGAACTGATGGTCGTCGTCGTCATCGCGGGCGTCCTCGCCGTCGTCGGGCTTCGCGCCATGAACGCCCATGTCTCCGCGTCGAAGTCGATTGAAGCCGTGGGGATGGTTCGAAGCATCCAAAGTGCGCAGGCCCGCTACCGGGCCGTGACCGGAGTTTATCTCGACGTCTCCAGTGCGGGGAGCTTCTACCCGCGGACGCCGAGCGGCCGCGAGGGGATGGACCGAGTCGCGTTTTTCTATCCTGTTGGCGGCGCCGCTCCCGCCGACAACGCGCGCTGGTTGGAACTCAATCCGACCGTCGCGGGGCCCGTGCAGTTCGGCTATATGACGCGTGCCGGATTACCAGGGACGAGCCTGCCGCCGCTGCAGATAGCCGTCAGCGGGTTTTCGGCGAGTACGCCCACGGACCTCTGGTACTTCGTCGAGGCAATCGGTGACACGGACGGAGACGAAGTGTTGTCGCACTTCGTTGCCACCAGCTTCTCGGACACCGTGTTCTTCGAGAACGAGACCGAATAGTCGACATCGTTACCACGCCGCGTGTCGGTGTGTTGTTTTAAGTTAACGATGCGTGCGCCTCGTAGCGCAAAGGGGCTATCGGCTCGGCCGCTCTCCGTCCGTGTGCTTGTCGCGTGCGGTGTGGTTGCCGGAACTGCGACGATGTGTTCTCGGATCCTTGGGCGACAATTTCTGTCGCCCGCCGGGGATCGAGAGGACGGAAATTGTCGCGGCACCGGCTCATCCATTGCGTGCTACGCCGGTAAGGCCAGCGACGGCGGTCTCGGGCGTGACCGGGTGAATGGGGTAACCATTTGAGATTCAAGTAGAATTCTTGTGTTTCGTCAAAAAGGAACACAAACTCTAAAGGCTACGCCCGAGACAGCCGTTGACGGACTCGGGTGGCACGGGTTTCGCAAAACTAGGGATTCGAGACCAGCCGCAGTCCAGCGTGCTGGCGTCCACCTGAACTCGGTCCCGAGCTCCAACTCAATCGTCCAATGCCGATCACTTCTTCCACCCACCTCACACCCGCTCTGGCCAGTGGCCAAGCGTCGTATCGAGGCCGTCGTGGAATGACGCTCGTAGAGGTGATGATAGTCGTGGTGATCGTCGGCGTGCTGTCGGCGCTAGGCATCTATGGTGTGACGCGATACATCCGAAGCGCTCAAGCCAGTGAAGCTTACGGCGTCATCAACGCCATCCGCGGCGCGCAAGACATCTACCGCCAGGACACCATGAAGTACCTGGACGTGTCCCAGGGCAGTTATGGAAACACCCACCCGGCGGGGCCTCCCGGCGCCTTCAAGACGGCGTGGGCCGGTGGCACTTCGGTGACCGCAAACCGGTTTCGTGAGCTCGGTGTAGAGGTCGACTCGGCGACGTACTTCACGTTCGCGTGTGTCGCCGTCGACCCCGGCTCGGGCGTCCCAGCGCCGCCGACCACGAAGCAAAGTTTCGGGTTTCCGTCCCAGGTGAGCGAGCCGGTTTACGTAGTTGTGGCAAAGGCTAACATCGACGGGGACAGCACCTTCTCTTACATGCTGAGCCATAGCCTGACCAACGAGGTCTACGTCGAAAACGAAGGTGAATAGGCGAAAACAGTAGCTTCACAACAAGTTCAACGGATCCGCGCTGATGCGGATCGCGCGAAAAACGGTTACGGATCAAAGCTGAAAGCAGCGAAATAAGGAGAACAGTATGCGTCGGTTAGCAAAACAAGCAAAACGTGGGTTTACCTTGGTCGAGTTGATGATCGTCGTCGCCATCGTGGGCGTGCTCGCGGCGCTCGCCATCTACGGCGTGAACAAGTACGTCAACAACGCCAAGACGACGGAGGCGCGTAGCGCCGTGGCTCGTATCGCCAAGGACGCAACCACCGCTTACCAACGTCCCCGTGCAGAAGGCACCGTTCTGGCTGCAGGTGCGTCGGCAGCTTTCAGCAACCAGATGTGCCCCGACGCGACGCTCACCCCGGCCACCGTCCCCGCTGGCGCGAAGTACCAATCGACGGCTGCTCAATGGAACCAGGCTGGTTGGGCTTGCTTGCGCTTCAGCATGACGGACCCGCAACAATACTCGTACGACTACCAGGTGTCGGCGACCACGGGTGACGGCGCCACCTTCAACGCGATTGCGAACGGCGACTTGGACGGCGACTCCACGCTCTCGACGTTCCAAATGGACGGTCAGATCGTCGCTGCTCAAGACAATGCTCTGTTGGTTTCGCCGAACCTGAACGAGACCAACCCTCTCGAGTAAGAGCGGGTAGTCGACGAAAGATCAGCGAAAGCGCGGGCCATGCCCGCGCTTTCGCGGTTTGTGCGGTTGACGGATTTGCGGTCACGAGCCGAACCGGCTAGGGTCGCAGGTCATGCGTTCGTTCAGTCCCGTTCAGGCGGTGGCATTTTTGGCTATCGGGCTCTCCGTGCTCGCGGTCTTCGTGCCTGCATTCGCCAGAAATCTGCGGGTTTCGCGCCTGAGTGAAGCCATGGACGGCCTGCAGAGCATCTCTCGGCAAGCGACCTTGATTGCCCAATCTCGGCAGCCGCGAGACGCCTATCCGCCGAGCGTTGGGCTAACACCGGCGGAGGTGCCGCAGGGAGTGGCCGTGATGGACAAGCCAGACGTGTGGCAGCATCAAACGTGGCGTGAGTTGGCGTTCTCTCCGCCCCAGCCGCACCGCTTCTCGTTCACCTTCGAGAGCAAGAATGCACCCGACGTCGCCACCTTCAGCGCCGTGGCACGAGGTGATCTCGACGGTGACGCGGTGCTCAGTCGCTTCGAAGTGACCGGCGAATACAAGGCGGGGCAAGCCCCGCTCGTCTACCATTTGGAACTCGATCGTGAAGTAGAGTAACGTAGAGGCACGCACTGGAGGCGTTCGAATGAGAGCACTGAACACTGCACTCGTCGTGGTCGCGGCTGCCGCAGGAGTTGCGCTCACGCAGATTCAGACGCGGAAGGCACATGCGGCACTGGGCACCGAAGACGACACTTACCCGTTGCCTCCGCCGGATCAGGTCGTGTGGATGTCGCTCGGCTATCGGGCAGCGGCTGCGGACTTCATCTACGCGCACATGCTCGTCTCTTATGGCCTGCACTTCGAAGAGAAGCGGCGGTTCGAGTACGTGGCTCGCTACTTGAACACGATTTCGGTGCTCGATCCGACGTTTGCTCAGACGTACCTCTACGCCGACACTCTCATCACCTTGCAGCCGAAGCCGCCCCGCCCCGAGGACTACGAGGAGGCGCGCGAGTTGCTCCTCAAGGGTACGCGTGAGTTACCCAAGGACCAGCGTGTTTGGTTAACGGCTGGTCAATTCATCGGTTACCTGGCTCCGCCGCGATTCGACGACGCCGCCAAACGCAGCGCTTGGCAGCTCGAGGGCGCGCGACTCTTGTCGCACGCCTGCGAGCTCGCGACCGACAACCGCAACGTTCCTTTTCATTGTTTGGCCGCGGCCACGACGCTCAATCGGGCTGGGCACCGTGAAGCGCTGATCCAGATGTTGTCGAGGACGTTGGCGGTGAACGAAGACCCGGAAGTGAGGCGAGACGCACTCAACACGCTGCGGGCGTGGGTGGGCGAGCAGGAGCAGGAGCGTGCGTCGCTGCTGATCGCCAACTTCGAAAGGGTTTGGCGCCAGCGCTTTGGATTCATCGGAATCGACGCGGCATTGACTTGGGGGGCGCCGTGGCACGGCGGGTGTTTGACGGGCGATGCGGATGCATCTCAGTGCGCCACGAGCTGGGCAGACTTCGAGTGGCGCAGTGCGCTCGGCAGATGAAGGCACCCGCAGAGTCGGCTGCGAGTGACCTGTGCCCCGTTAGAAGCGATGGACCACGGTCGAGGTCGCGCCAGGCTTGACGTTCACCGACTTCGTGACGCGTTGACCGTCTTTGACCAGGATCACCGTGTGGGGTCCGGCGCCCACGGCGATGCCGACCTTGGGTGTAATCCCCAGCGGACGACCGTCCAAGATCACACTCGCCTTCGGGATGGCGTTGATGTTCAGAGTGCCGCCACCCGTAGCCGCCGCAGGCTTCGGAGCTGGCACTGGAGCAACGACGGGCCGCGACACGGGCGCGACGGCGCGCGGAGCTGCAGCTGGCGCCGCGAGGGCACTGTCTGGGATCGGAGCCTCCGACTCGGCCGAAGCCATGAGCGCGACTTCGAAGGTACGCTCCGGTTCACCATCTTCGAACGTCAGCTCCTTGCGGAACTCGGCATAGCCGGCTTTCTGTGCGACGAGGACGTGGCTCTTCGAAGTGTCGATTTGGAGGTTGAGGGGCAAGCGGGGGATCGCCTTGCGCTCGCCCCCGGTCTCGAGGACGATGCGCGCTTCCTCGGCGTTTTCGCCGGGCAGGATGCGGGCGACACCTTTGGCGACTTTCGGACGCAGCGGGCCGATGTCAACGACCTCGTTCTGCGGAACCTCGACCGATTGCTCGAGCGGATGATACGCGTCGCCCACGAGCTTGATGCGGTGAGTGCCCGGCTCGAGGTCGGTGAGCTCTTGGGGTAGTGGGCCAATTTCCTTGCCATCGACCCACAGCCGGAGTCCGCTCCCCATCGCGGAAACCTTCATGCCCGTCCCTTTGGCGGGGTCGAGCTTCACGTTGTGAACCGCGTCTTGCCCTCCGGTCACGGGGACCGCGGTGTCGGCGGTCGCTTGGTAACCTGTAGCGCGTGCCCGCACGAGGTGCGTCCCGGACGCAACGTCGCTGAGCGTACACGGGGACGCTTGGCACACCACTTTGCCGTCGACCACCACTTCGACGTGTTCGATGGGTTTGTTACCCGGACCCGCTACTGTGACGACGAGCGTGCCCGAACGCGGCATCAACACGAACACCAGGGCGGCAAGCAAGGCGAGCGCGACGCCGCCACCCAAATACAGACCCAGGCGCGACCCAGTGGTGGAGGGTGGAACCGACGCCGGGGGCATGACGTCCGAGGGCAACGGGGACGGCCGAGGCAGCGGGACCGACGGCGTCGGTTGCATCGGAATGGGCGCCGAGGGCCGCGACATGGGCGGCGGAGGTGCACCCGGCACGACCGACGGCGCCGGGATTTTGGGGTTCAGGGTGCCGAAGGTCGGCATGTGCCCGCTTTCGCGGCTGTAGACGGTGGTTTTGTCGTCCTCGTCGTCCCAATCGCCGATGCTCGACTGAGGTGGAGCGGGAGGAGGGGGCGGCGCAGCGGACGGCACCGGTCGCTGGTCGTAGTTCGCGGGTGGAGGGGGAACGGGAAACCCTGCCGAGGTGGGTACTCCGCCAGCCATGCTGGGAAACGCGGGTGTCGGGGGCAGAC
>CBINDO010000226.1:0-13468 GCA_966249405.1 uncultured bacterium
AAGACCTCCCATAGGCCCGCCGCGAGCAAGCTCCGAACGTTCGTCACGGAGCACCCGCGCTCTCCGTAGCAGATTCCTATGATAGGCACGTCGCCGACGGCAAGCGTTGCTGCAGCTTCGAACACCTCATCGCTGACCGCATCGAAGGGCAGGACGTAGGCGTCGGGTGTCGGTCCGCACAGCGTATCCTGAACGCTCCCCAGCTCCACCGCGATGTTGCGCTGGCGTAGCCCAGCTACCAAGTCTCGGTCGAATTCACTGAACCCATGAGCATTCACCACGAACAGAGCCCGCAGAGAGAAGCACGTCTCACCAGCTGTGTTGTCGAACATAACCGAAGCTCGAGTCTTCGTCGTCAACGCCGCACTGTAAATAGGAATTAATCGCACACACGTTTACCACCGACAATTCACTCACCGAAGACGAAGCGCGCTTCCGACCTCACCCACAATTTACGAAGCAAACTTCGTCGGCATCACGACAATTGCCATCAACACGCAATGGCACGAGTGTTGCTCTAGAACACGAACGAGCCGACGGTAACACTAGGCAGCCTCGTCTCTCTTCACAAACTCGGGTTCGTACGAGCGCGGCATAGCCGTGCCAGGCGAACCCTTGGAGCTGCACTCCGATTGCCTAACAACAACATTCGTTTGATGGGAGTTTTGTCATGCACGATCTCGATCGCGTCTACATGGAGTTCGAGGCCGACGGCCAAGAGTTCAACAGTGAAAACTTCGAGGATGGATCCGAAGTGTTCTCCGAAGAAGAAGTCCAAGACCTCGCCGCAGAGCTGCTCTCGGTCAGCAGCGAAGAAGAGCTCGAGTACTTCCTTGGCAACTTGGTGAAAAAAGCCGCCGGTGCCGTAGGAAAGTTTGTCAAGTCACCGCTTGGTAAGCAGGTCGGAGGGCTTCTGAAAGGCGTTGCCAAGAAGGCATTGCCAGTTGTTGGGGGTGCGCTGGGTAATCTAGTCGCTCCCGGCATCGGCGGAGCGATAGGAAGCAGCTTGGCGTCGGCTGCGGGCTCGGCATTTGGCCTCGAGCTCGAAGGGATGAACTATGAAGAACAACAGTTCGAGGTAGCAAAACAAGTAGTACGTCTGGCAGCGGATACGGCCAAGAACGCTGCGTTAGCCCCTTCCGGTGCCAACCCCACGGCGGTCGCGAAACATGCGCTCACCACCGCTGCGCGCAAACATGCGCCTGGATTGTTGACCGGCGGAGCCAACGGGCGGGCGGCAAACTCGGGACGCTGGGTCAGGCGCGGTACACGCATCATTCTGATGGGCGTGTGAGGGGCTTCGCGATGACGACCAACGACCATGCGCACTGGCTTCTCTCTCAAGAAGCGCGTGCAATGCTGACGCGACTCGACCGCGTGCGGCCGTTGGTCTTGCGCGAGACGATGGTTCCTGCGGCGGCTCCGAGCCCTGATGCACAAGCAGCCATCGAGCAGCTGTTGTTTACGGGGCGACGCGCGCTTCGGACGCAACTCTTGCGCTATGTGGAATGGCTCGAGGGCCCTTCTGGCCGCCGCGCGTCGAGCAGCACACGGCATCGACGTTTCGTTTTCTTGAAGCTGCGGTTCAATGCCATTCTATTTCACTTCGACCTCTTCAGCGAGGCGGTGAGCCAGCGTAGCCAAGCGGAGACCGGGGTATGGCTTGCCGGGCTGGATGCAGCGGCGCGAGACGCCTTGACTGTACCCGGACGTTTTACTCCGCCCCCGGTGATGTGCTTCTTGGCGAAAGACCCGGGGGGAGCCATCCGCCGCGCCGACTCACGTTTACCTGGCGGAGGTAAAAACCCAGTGGCGTTGATCCGTCTGCCACGTGAGCGCATGCTCGGCGCAGGGCTGGCGTCTTCGCTCGCTCACGAGGCGGGCCATCAAGCCGCAGCGCTACTCGAGCTGCTCTCGCCCGTCAGAGCATCGTTGTTACGCACCGCCAGTTCGTTCCCGCTCACCACGCGAGGCTCATGGCTCACCTGGACGAACTGGTTGTCCGAGATCTTGGCAGATCTGTGGGCCATCGGTCGTGTCGGCGTGGCCTCCACCATGGGGTTGATATCCCTGGTCAGCCTACCCAGAAGCGTGGTGTTTCAAAGCAACGCCAAAGCTCCTCATCCGACGCCGTGGCTGAGAGTAAAACTGTCGTGCGCGCTGGGAGATGCGTTGTATCCACACTCCCAGTGGAAACGTCTGGCCGAGAGCTGGGAGACGTTTTATCCGCTGGATCATCTGCCGCAAGCCGAACGTCAGGTGCTCGAACGGCGGCAGCAACTCATCCCGCAACTGACGGAGGCCGTGTTGACGACGCGCGCGCCGAGCCTGGGTGGCGCCACGCTGCGAGCCGCGCTCACCAAGCCGGAGATAACCCCCGAGCGCCTCGATGGGCTCGAACCATGGCACGAACGCGACCACACCGCGTTGCGCAAAGTACTACCCATGACCGCATTTGCTGCGCTGGGTCAAGCGCGTGCCGACGGACACCTCACACCTGAAGCTGAAGCTGAGACGTTAGCCAAGTTGCTGGAGCATTGGGCCCTGCGCAGCGCGCTCAAACGCGCCCAGCGCGCGGCAGGGTTCTCCCTGGTCAGCAATCAATCCAGCTCCGCCACGATCCACCCTCAACGCTCGCCCATTGGAGAAACATCGACATGGACCACATCATCATCAGAAACCTGAAAGAGAGCTACGATATCGACACCGAGCAGGAGATCAGTTTCGTGATCGCACTGCAAGAGCACACATCGCCCGTCAACATCACGCTGCGGGAACTCGGGGCAGACGCGCCCTTCATGGTGCAGTCCTTGGTTTCGTCCAGCACCGCCGGAGGTGCCGCCGACCAGGCAATCGTTCATCCCGACAAAGAAAACAGGTACCGGGTTACTATCCGGCTCCCCAAACCGAACGGGTACCGCCTCGAGGTTACGACGACCGACAGCGCCAACAACAGCGTGGTCCTGGCCGGACAGAACTTCCTCGTGTTTAGCGGCATCGCACCAAAGGACGTGGCCGCGACGATCGCGACCCACGAAGGTGTTCCGAACACGCTGGTGCGTGGTGCTGCGCCGCGCGTCACCGATGACGAGTGGATTTGGGTGCGCGTGTTGGCCGCGTCCGAGGCTTTCAGTTACAAGGAGTACAGGGACTTCGTGGCGCAGCACTTCCGCGAGGGTCCGCGGGACGGAGCAGGCTCACGCCGCAGCTTGGGGTCTCCCAGCTCGAACGTCCGCTCTTACACTCGTTTGAAAGAGGTCACGGAGCAGTTCATGAGGGATCGCTGTGAGGACAGCGGCCTGTACTACTACCTCGATACCTACGCCTTGGACGAAGCGCAGAAGCGGCTAGCTCGCCGCACGCCGGACAAGCCCATTTCGATCGAAAACCTAGTCGTAGTCAGCGAACGTTTGCCCATCCCTACGGCACAGTACCGCTTGGAGTGTTTGGAGCCCCGCGGCCGCTTTCATGGTCTGTGCGCGGTGGAGCTCATCTGGAACTACTGGCTCGAGGAGGCGATGTTGGTCCAGACCATGAAGGCCATCAGCCGGCGCTTTCAGAACCGAAGGTCTCCGCACGGCATCGACCCTTTGGCAAATTTCGAGACCGACCCGCTACGTCCGCTCAACAACTTCTTGTGGGGTTACGTCGAAGACGAACAACATCGCCTGAGCGTGGTGCGTCGCGCTCACGAGTACGAGCACCACTACGGGTTACCGATGAAGGGCCTTGCGGTATCCGACGTTCG
The DNA here is from genome assembly GCA_966249405.1 of uncultured bacterium. Lineage (GTDB taxonomy): Bacteria > Myxococcota_A > Polyangia > Polyangiales > Polyangiaceae > SZUA-265. The sequence continues at coordinate 3,749 of CBINDO010000226.1, forward strand.
CCCTGCAGACCGCCGTTCGAAGTTCATCGAATCGTTCCACAATCTGCTCTATCGGTGCGTTCACTTTTATCGCCAGCTCGACGATCTCACCGTGCGCCCCGACGGCTTTCCGGTCCTCAACGCGGTGAAAGAGACCCACTACTTGATCGCCCAAGGGGCGCACAACCAGTTCGGTGACCTCCCCGAAGTGGCACGCCGTGAGATGCTGATGGAGCAATGGTTGCTTGGCAGGACCGAGACGCGAGACTTCCTACGGGCGCGCGACATGGTGCCCTACCCCGAAGATTGGATGGACCGCGTCGACGCGATGAAGAACATCCAAGGTTGGATAGACACGAGCGTGGTCCACTTCAACGACCTGGCAAAGTTCGGGGAGAAGATCTTGTTGTCGATTCGCTACGGCAGCTGGGCCTCGCAGAACAACCCCGACGCTGCCACGAGCTGGGCGCGCTTTTTTCGCCAAGAGATCCAAGGCTACATCCATGGCTATCGCGCCGTAACCGGCGTCGATCTAGCCAGCGAGGTCAGCCACCCTCGGCAAACTCTCGAGCGCTACAGTCCGCCATCCGAACATCTGCAGCGTCGTCTGGCGGCACAATCCGCCGGCGCGCGTTGAGTCTCACTCGCCGGCACCCGTCATGGACGACTTCACCGCAGCGTCGTACCTGGGCCTGCGGTTCGGTGTGCCCGCCACCACCGTGGCCCCGCCGCGAACGTTTACTCATCACCAACCCTTTGGAGGCACCGTGAAACCTTCGTTTTTGCAGACCTACGCAAGTCCGTTGCACGACTTGGAGCGCGATGAGTGGCTGGAAGAGCTCGAGTGGCGAGGGCGGAGCCGCGCCAAGAATTGGGCTGGCTTCAGGGGTAGAAAGACCGGCAGACTCAGCGCGGGACGCCGCGCACGGTTCCGCAGCTGGCCCAAACGACGTTGGGGATGGATGGGCTTGGAGCCCAGCTTCGACGTTGGTTGCACGTGCCCGACGTTGTATTGGCCGGGTGACCCTGAACCCGTCACGTCGCCCCCGGAGCCGCAGCCCAACGACCAAGAGACCGAACGGCCCGGGGCGACTCTGGTGTTGGGCGACTGGAAGTTGTGGAAGCTTCCCGCCGATCTACCGCGGCTGCCCGACGGCGCGCGAGTCTACGTCGTGGTAACTCGAGACAAATCACCCAAACCATACTACGTGGGCATCAGCGCGACGACGCGACGGCGTTGGACCGATCGCTTGCGCGAAGCACGCCAGGCTGGAGTCCTGCCACCAAGCGCTCACGTCGCGGTCTGGACGGCGTCCGTAGCCAAAGCCGGCGGCGGCGCGGGCACCGAGAGCGACTTGCGGCTGACCGAACACGCCTTGGTGAGACTTTTCCGACGCTCGGGCCTCGCGCCCGTCAATCGCACGTCGACTCAGCCGTTTCGCGTGCGCAGCAAGACACGTATCGAGTTCAACTTTCCGAGCGCCTTGTTGCGCACGTTGGACCCCGCGAAAATTGCAGCGGACGGTCCGGGCTACCATCACGCTCGTACCACTCAGTCCCTCCAGCTTCCTGCAGGCAAAGTGTTCGAGGCCGCGCCGGCAGGACCTTGCCCACTTTCGACCGAAGGCACCTTTGGAACCCTGTCGAGCCGAAGATGATCATCGATGCGCACTGCCATGCTGGAACCGGCGACGGTCTCACGGGACCGTGGGACACCCGCGCGCCACTCGACGAATACCTGAAGCGCGCAAACAGCGTCGGGATCACCCGCACCGTGCTGTTTGCCGCGTTCAACGACGATTGCACGCGCGGTACTCGGGAGGTGGCACGCATCGTCGCGTCGCATCCTGACCGTTTCCTGGGTTTTGCCTTCTTGAATCCGACGCGACAGCGGGGCTCGATCTCTGAACACGTGCGCTGGGCCAAACGCCGCGGATTCGTGGGAGTCAAGGTGCACCGCCACGAAGCGCCGATAACCCGTGAGGTTTGCGACGCGGCCAGAGCGCTGGGCATGCCGGTGTTGTACGACGTCGCGGGTGAAGTCTGGACGTGCGAGTTACTCGCCAGCGAGTACCCCGACGTCGACTTCATCATCCCTCACCTCGGTAGCTTCGCGGACGATTGGCGCGCACAGCTGGCCATGATCGATCATCTTTGTCGGCACGAGAACATCTACGCCGACACCAGTGGGGTGCGCCGCTTCGACCTGTTGCAGCAGGCGGTGCGGCGCGCCGGGCCGCACAAGCTGCTGTTCGGCTCAGACGGACCGTGGCTGCATCCCGCAGTGGAGCTGGCGAAGGTGTGGGCGCTGGAACTTCCCAACGATCAGCAGCGGCTGGTCCTCGCCGGTAACCTACTACGCATCCTCGGTAAAGGACGACGCCGACAACAGCAACGAATGGAGACAACATCATGAAAACCGGAACTTGGCAGAGAAGTGGTTCACAGATCGTACTGGACCTCACGTCGCGTGGAACGCCGCTCGGCTTCGAAGTCCAGCACGAGAGCCGCCCCACGCTCCGTAGAGGCTCGAGCGGCGCCTCGGTGACGGAGCTGCAGCGGCTCCTTGGCAGCTTGGGATATTCACCCGGTCCCATCGACGGCATTTTCGGTTCGATGACGGACGGTGCCGTCCGGACCTTTCAGAGAGCAAGCGAGCTGCTGGTCGACGGCATCGTGGGACCGGCGACCTGGGCCGCCTTGGCGAAACCCCGCGCACCGTCGACGCGACCGCCGAGCATGGGTCATCCAAGCAATGGTTATCCAAGCAATGGTTACCCCAGTCAGACGCCAGGACCACAACCCGTCGGGCCCAACGCCGGCGCCATCAGCTTGCAGCGGATCCAGAACGCCATGCGCCGCCTGGGTTACGTCATCTACACACAACCCTATCGCCTGAACATCGTGGGAGTGAGGAACCCCACCGCCGTGCCCGATAGCTTCGACGATTCGATCAACGTGTTTTACGTGGACAACGCGGGTAAGTGGATCCACGAGAGCTACCCCGCCACGGTCGACCCAGGCTTGACGGTCCTGCTTACCCCGTACAAAGACACCATCGGCGCCGCGATACTCGAGCCGGGCCAATACGTGGACGCCTATCAGATTGGTCTACACAAGAGCTCGTACACCGCGTTGGTGCAACGTGGTCCGGTCACCGTGATCCGCGACGGAGACCGGGACCGGACCCTCGACTTTGGCGGCCCGACACGCCAGACAGGACTGTTCGGGATAAACATCCATCGGGCAAACGCGACTGGAACGAGTCCCAAAGTCGGTGAATGGTCCGCGGGCTGCCAAGTCATCGCCAACCCGACGAACTTCGCCAAGCTGATCGCTCTCGCAGAGAAACACCGCGGTCTGTATGGCAACACGTTCACCTACACGCTGTTGCGACAAGAGGACGTTTAGAGCGGGTCTCGCCCACCCTGACGTGAGAGGCTGAGGTCGCTCAATGCAAAGTCGACGGCTGCCTCGGCATGCAGGACGGCGCTGTCGTAGAGCGGCAGAGCGCGCCGTAAAATGGGTTCATCGAGTGACCCGTAGGCCAACCCGAACTCCGTACAAGCGAGCAGCACGGCCGTACACCCTTCGCTCGACAGTTCCTCGACCACGGCGTCGATCCGCGGCGCGCACGCCCGCGGGTCGGGACCGGACGCCAGCTCGCCGACGATCAGGCCGTCGATCGTCTTGCAGCTTGCGGGTGAAGGGATCCGGACGTCCAGAGCATGTCGCTCGGTTAGCCACTTGCCATAAAACCCGCCGCGCATGGTGGCCACGGTTCCGAGCAGACCCACGCGTCGATGACCGTCGGCAACGAGCGCTTTCCCCGCAGCGTCGGCGATGTGTAGGAACGGGACCGTTATGGCGTCGATCACCGACGGCGCAAAACGATGAACGGTGTTGCACGCGATCAGGATCGCCTCGGCGCCTGCCGCCTCGAGGCGACGAGCCGAGTCGACGAGGGTGGCTCGAACGAGCTCGTACTCGTGGGGACTTCGCGCCGTCGCGATGGTGTGGAAATCCAACGAATCGAGGATCAGGCGCGAGCCGTGCCAGCCGCCCAGACGCGCGCGGACCTGGCGGTTCATGATGCGGTAGTAGGAGGCCGACGCTTCCCACCCCATGCCGCCGATCACGCCCAGTGTCTTCATTCTGGACCGACGCTACCTCGAAATGCGCCGGGCACCAGCTTTGTCCGCGTCGCCCACCCGATTACGACCAGCTTGGACTCCGCGGCGCGAGCTAGACGTGGCGCGGATGCACGCCTCGTCCCGGTCATTCGCGAAACACGAGCACTCGACGTCCGTTCGAGCTCCGCGACGCCGACGTGAACCGGTGGTCCGAGAAGGTCACCAGTGCGGACGTCATCCAGTCGACGAGACAAATGCGATTGCTGAAAGTACTCGCGGCGAAGAGTTTGGCGAAGGTCCTCGTCGTTCGCTCGCCGAAGAGACACCTAGTCCGCTTGAATTACGAAGCGCGAACATTGCCAATTCGTGTCAGTTTCGTGACTGAAACTTAATAACGCCGTCCGTCTCCGCGTTGGCTACTGCCCACCACGATCCCGAATTGGGTCACGCTCCGAAGTGACACTTACGGGATAACATTTCGCTTGCGCACCTGCCCTGCGTTCTTTAGCTTCGAGCAAGGTCGCCGAACAATGATGGTTGTACGAGCAGAACACGAGAGGCGCACCAACCACACAGGCGTCCTGGAACCGTTCCACAACCAGAGCGCGGTTCGCTCGCGGGCGGTTCCGACGATAGAGGGAGTCGAAGCAATGGTCGAACTTAGGCAACGCGACAACATGCTCGTAGGATTCGACGTCACCTACCTGCCCCTGGTCATCTCCACCTTTCGTGGGAACCTCGACCTGGAATCTGCGCGTTGGCACGACGAAGCGATCAGCAAAGTGGTGCATCAGTGCTTCGCCCACGGTCGCCGACCGTTGCACGTGATCGACGCCCGGCACGCCGAAGCGCCCGCGGCCCAGGTGCGCAAGTTCTGGGCGCAACGGGTCTCGCAATCGGCAGATACGCTGCGGCGCATGTTGGGCGTCTTCGTCGTCTTCGACAAGTCGACGTTGCGGGGCACCTTCACTGCCATCGATTGGCTATGTCCCGACGCCAACCGCATCGAGTGCTTCCCGACGTTGCGCGACGCGTTGAACCTCGTGAACGTGCGGTTTGCGGCCTCGGGTTACGCGTCGGTCGACTTCGATCCCGGCCAGTACGACCCGACGCTCGACGCTGCTCCTCCCGCGGAGTCGTATCAAGGAGTGAAGGCTGGCATGGGTGCCACCGCGACGTTGAAGCGGTTGGCAACGAGGTAAGCTCAGGGCTGCGCCGTGACGCTGAGACTGGTCGGCGAGAGCACTTCCAGAAGCGCCGCAACGACCGTGTCCGCGGCTGGAGTGAGGGCTGCTTCCGCATCAGGCGCGTAGCCATCCGAATGGTTGCTCGGCAGCGCCGTCAATGGTGTCTGGTGGAATTGCTTTGGGTTCACCCCACCCACCCGCCACATCACCGAGGGGATCCCCAAGCTCCGACCGAAGAGACCGAAGTCTTCGCCAACCATCACGCTGGCGATCGGGTGCACGTGGTCCTTGCCGAGCATCTGCTCGAACCGGCGTGTGAGTCGTTCGCTCCACTGCCCGTCGTTCACGACCGACGGTACCGAGCGCCCCATGACCTCCACCGTGGCCGGGCGGGGCGCATGATACGACTGAGCGACGCTGGACGCGATCAGCCGGATCTCGTCGAGGATTGTCTCACGCGTACGGTCGTCACGACTGCGAACCGTCAACTCCAACATAGCGGAAGCCGGGATGATGTTGCGCTTGGTTCCGGCGTGGAATTGGCCGACCGTGACCACGGCAGGTGTGCCAGGAGGCAAACGACGTGAAACCACCGTCTGCAGTTGGAGCACCACTTCGGACGCCATGACGATCGGATCGACCGCCTCGTGGGGCTTTGCGCCGTGACCTCCGCGACCGTGCAACGTGATGTTCACATCGTCCACGTTTGCCGTGATTGCTCCGCCGCTCAATGCAACGTCTCCCGCTGGAAGGTCCGCCGAATTGTGGACGGCGACCACCAAGGTGGGTTTCGACACTGCGCCCAGCGCTCGGGCCCACGTGGGATCGGCGAGGATTTCGTAGGCGCCTTCCCCTGTCTCCTCGGCGGGTTGCGCCACGAACATCAGCGTCCCGGACCAGGTTCGACGGGTAGTGCTCAAACGCCGCACGACCTCCAGACCTATCGCCATGTGCAAGTCGTGGCCACACGCATGCATGACGCCCGGCTTGCGGCTCGCATACGGCACCCCCGTACGCTCGTGGATCGGTAGCGCGTCCATATCGACCCGATACATCACCGTGGGGCCGTTGGGAGCAGCTGCCCCCGTCAAGGTCGCCAAAAGGCCATGTCCTCCTACGCGTTGCACTCGAGCCCCGAGTGAGCGCAGCCGTCGTTCGAGGTAGCGACTCGTCTCACGCTCTTGTCCCGACAACTCTGGATGAGCGTGCAGCCAACGGTAGTCGACGAGAGCGGGCAAGGTCGATGGCGCGGCCTGGGCGTCAGGCTGCGCCATCACGACATCGGTCAGGGCGGCAACGGTCCAGCCGCTGCAACAAAACACGACAATACGCGCTGCTTGCGCGGCTCGGCACGCAATCAGTAGGTGCGGACAGCGGGCGACTCGTGCAAGAACCATGATTGTCGACTGGCGTCAAGATAACGCAACCCCACGCGTTAACCAAGAACTATCCCGAAAGGACGTGCGGCAAACAGCGCCGGCCGAGCAGGTGGCTCGACGAGCGAGCGGGTCCGTCGCGACAGCGGTCGTTGTCGCGTCACGGGAGGATGCGCGTTGCGGTGGGTGATAGCGGGTGGAACAACTCGATCGTGATCTCCTCGACGAGCGCATCTTGGGGGGCGCCAAAGGTGGTCACGGTCGTGAACCAGTGTAAGGTCTCGTTGCCGACGCGAAACGAGAGCGGTAAAACCGCAAGCGGCGCCGCAGGCGTCGGCAACCGCGCGAGCTCGGCTCCCGCCAGGTTTACGGCGCGCTCGTACATGGGCCGCACTCGCGAGGTCGGGCCGCGCCACCTCACCGCTTCTCGGAGCCTCCCCAGGAGATACGTCGCGACCTCGTTCCAGTTGACGATCGCTTCCTTGACCGGCCCGGGCGCAAAAACCAACTCCACCAGGTTCAACCGACCCAAGTCGCTCTTGGACGCGCCCATGAGCTCGAGCGCGGACCGGTTGGCGTCGAGCACCGTGGTGTCCACGTCCAACACGAAGGCGGGGTTCGGTTCGTGTCCCTCGAGGATCAGGCGCGCGGCCTCGCGAATGCGCGACAGCGCCAGGCTCGCCCAGTCGGCTTCGCCGAACCGCGGCGCATAACCAGCGGCGACGAGCAACGCGTTGCGGTCGCGCAGCGCCAAGCCGAGCAACTCCGACAGCCTGAGCACCAAGTCTTCGCCCGGTTTGGCACGGCCGGACTCTACGAACGAGAGGTGGCGCTGGGTTACCCCTACCTCGAGCGCCAAATGCAATTGGCTCACCCCGCGGTGGGCCCGCCATTCGCGCAATAGGGCGCCGAAGTGACTCATCGGGCGGTGTATAGCAGCGCGGGCGCATCCCCGAAACGCGTCCTTATGACCTTTGAGGGAATTGAGCGCGGGATGGACGGAGTGCAGCCTAGCCCCATGAAAACGAATCGTACTACGCGTCACGTCAACGGGGTATTTGCGGTCGACGCCGTCTTGTCGGCAGGGCTCGGACTGTTGCTGCTCGAATTCGCACCTCGACTCCGACTCCTGAGTGGCGGAGGCCTCGATGCGGACAGCCTGCGGTTGATTGGATTGTTGCTCTTGCCTTGGGCGCTACACAACTACCTCGCCTCGCGGGAGTGTCCCCTCTCGACCGCCACGTTCGCCATTCAGGCGACCGGTGATGCGATCTGGATCGCCGGTAGTCTGGCGCTCTGCGTGCTGGATGGAGCGCAGTTCTCGGTCTGGGGTTGGCTGTCGTATTTGCCGCAGGCGCTCCTCGTGTGCGGGATCCTCGCCTGGAAGTGGAGTACGTTTCGACGTTCATCCGCCACAGCGATCCAGACGTAACCCGGCACACGCGTGAGACAACGACGCGCCTGCGCGAACCCTGGCAGGCCAGACCGCGCCGCAGGCCAGGCCCGCCGCCACAGGCACAGGAACCGGGCAACGCCGCTGCTTCTCGCGGGTCGAAACGGTCGACGCCCGCAAGGCTCGCGTGAGAGCGTGTGACGTGACGGTCAGGCTCGCGTGAGAGCGTGTCGACGTAACGGTTAGGCTCGCGTTGGCGCGGCGTTTGTGCCGTCCATCGAACGATGGGTCGGAGGTCGGCGCAACGAGTGTTCGCAGACACGTCGGAGTCGGGGCGAAAAGCTGGGTTGATTTGCCGAGCCGCCGCTGGCAGGAAGGCATGAGATCTTGAACCGTGAATCGTAAAAGAGGAGCCAAGAAGTGGAGTCTGCGCGGGAACCAGCTGTGAAGTCACTCCGAGGCACGTGTCATTGCGGCAGCGTTGGTTACCGCTTCGCCGGCGTGATCGATGGCGCGACGGCCTGCAACTGCACGATCTGCCGCCGCTATGGTGCGTTGTGGGCCTACGATTTCGAGGACGAAGGCATCTCCATCACTGGTGAGACGAGAGTCTACGTCCGCGGCAAAGCCATCGAGTTCCACTTCTGTGGGCAATGCGGCTGCGTCGTGTGCTGGCGCGGGCTTCGCACGGACGATGATGGTCGTCGTCGCATGGCCGTCAACTTGAGGCTCAGTGACCCCGAAGCGATCGCCGACATACCGATCGATCACTTCGATGGCTTGGACACGTTCGAAGACCTCCCGCGCGACGGCAAGTGCGTGAGGGACTACTGGGCCTAGCGACCTGTCCCGGCTTGCGCCTCGAGGCGCCCAAGCGTTAGACTGCGGACAATGCCCTCGACTCGCCGCTGGATGGTGGCTGTTGCGCCAGCCGCGTGGCTCGTGTTCGCGCAAGGTGGATGCGGGGGGCGTAATGCCGCACAGACGGGGACGGCGCGCATGGTCGAGGGGTCTCCGAGCACCGAGGACGGTACCCGGAGCGCGGCTGACGTGGACGCTGCAGCGAACCCGAGCGAAGCAGCCGCCCCTACGACCGATTCCGAAACCACGGCGTCGCCGTCGACCTCCGTCGGTTCGAGCGAACCCTCGTGGGCTAACGGGACGAACTGCCCGACGGTGCAAACCGTGGAACGCCAGAGGCGGCTCATCGCGTTGACGGACGGTGAGGCGAGTGCCGAGCTCGATCTGAGCTACGGCAACTTCCAGTGGTGCGTGCGAGGCGACGGCGGCTCTTCGTGGACGCGCAACATCGACCGAGGAGTTGGCGTAGCCATCGAACTCGCGACGCCGGCGGACGGCGGCGGAGGTGAGCCGTTCGACGCCTCTGCGCTAGGCATCGTCGGGCTCCGCTTCACCGCGTCGATGTCCCCATATCCGCTGCAGGTCAGCTTGGTCGAGGTGAACAGCCCCGACATCTCGATCGAAGAGTACAACTTCGAAAGCAATGGCTTCGTCTGGGGTGGAACGAACGCAAGAGAGTTGACGGTCAGGGATACCTACGAAGCGGCGCTTTCGGAGTTCACCTTGCCGGCCCGGACCTTGGTACCGTCCGAGTTCCAACGTGCGCTGGATCCGCGACGCTTGAAGGCGCT
>CBINDO010000227.1:0-13250 GCA_966249405.1 uncultured bacterium
AGGCCGCACGTTGCCGATCGCGTTCAGCATGACGCTACGCACGTGTGGGTTCTCCGTTTCGAGTTTGGAGAGCAAGTCCTTTATCTGCTGTCGCTTGAGCCCTTCCTGAGAGCCACACAGATTGCACGGCAAGATCGGAAACTGCTCGGCTTCCGCCAGTTCGATCAGGTTCTGCTCGGCACACTCGATCAGCGGTCGTATCACGTCGAAACGCCCATCATCGGTGCGGTAACTCGCCGGCATGGCTTGCAGCTTGCCCGCGTAGAACAAATTGAGCAGCAAGGTCTCGAGCGCGTCGTCACGGTGATGACCGAGCGCCAGCTTGTTGAGCCCGAGCCGCTCCATGGCTGTATACAGAGCGCCTCGTCGCAGCCGCGAGCACACCGAGCAATAGGTGTTGCCTGGCTTCGTGTGTTCGAGCACCACCGAATAGGTGTCTTCACGCAAGATTTGGTGCTCCACACCGCGCTCTTGTAACCAACGTCTCAGCGGCGCGCCGTCGTAGCCCGGTTGGCCTTGGTCGAGGTGTAGCGCCGTAAGCGTCACGTCGAGTTCCAAGCTACGAACCACTTGCTGGAGCAGCACGAGCATCGAGTAGCTGTCCTTGCCGCCGCTCATCGCGACCGCCACCCGATCCCCCGCGGCGAGGAGGTTGTACTTGCCGACCGTGGTTGCCACCTGCTTGCACAGGTGTTTGAAGGTGCGCTTGGCTGCGTTGCTCACGGCCGCAGCGTTTAACACAAGTGCCGCCATCCGGGAACTCCGGGAATGGGCGCTATCGCCGCCGACGCACCCAACCGGAGCAGCGTGAGACATCGACCGGCTCCAGCACGGGGCCAGAAAGGCTCAGCGCGGAGCACTACGGCGATGCGCATCGAACGGGGAGACCGGCACTGGGTGCGCTCAGGGTGACACGGTGACCGTGACGCCCAGCTCTCGCAGTTGCGACGCCAGCGCTTCGAACCATTCCGGGGGGAGTCTGGACAGACGTGGCGCCTCTGGTTGGAACGAAGGCCGCGCTAGACCGTACAGTAATATCCCCGCGATCGGGACGCCGTCTCGAACGAGATCTTGTATCAGGTTTACATAGGCGGCGACTTCGCTCGCCTGGGGCTCTTCGTCATCGAGCTTGAAGAAACACGTTTGGAGCCACGTCGGGCACACCGAGGCCACTCGCCGTAGACGCTCGAGGCGGGCGGCGAGCGGCGCGTTGCTGCTGTTTACCAGCGCCGCCCCGTCTTGCGTCGCGGCATCGAGTTTGAACCAGATCTCACCGCCACTCTTGCCGAACGCGAGCAGTGCAGGTTCCACGTCGGCGCGATCCGTACGGGACCCGTTCGTGATCAAGACGAGTTTTACGATACCCAGTATCCCGACGTCGCTCATCACGCGCAGAACGGTATCCACCGCCGCCGCGAAGTCGGGACTCGTCGTGGGCTCGCCGTTGCCCGAGAAGGCGATGTCGTTCAAGCGGCGGCTGCCTTCGGGCACGCGTTCCTGCATGAAGTCGCCGTTGAGGATTTGGTCGAGTTGAAAACGCAGCTCGCGTTCGAGCTGCGACAGATCCAAACGCGGGCCATTGCCTGCGACCAAACCCGGAACTTGGCAATAAATGCACCGAAAGTTGCAGGTGTTGTCGGGGTTCAGGTTTATACCCACCGAAACGCCACGCGCGCGTCGCGACACGACGGGATACACGTAGGTGAGGGCCGCGTTGTCCCGGTCGTGATTGAAGACGCTCAACTTTTCCGGCACGGGACCTCTGACCTCTGACGACGCCTACGACGCTCTCTGGAGCGTGACTCGCTGTTCGGTCACTTAATCACGTCCAACAGCTTGCGCAAGTCGGCGCTGGCGTTGGCCTTGTTACTGTAGGTCTTTTGATTGTCGTGACAGGTGGTGCACTTGAAGCTCTCGCCCTTGTCTTTGGCTTTGTTGGTCCACGACTTCATGAGCGCCTTGGCCTTGGGTACGCCGCCCTTCTCGCACGCCTTACGCACCGACGCGAACTCGAACGTCTTGGCGAGACAAGGCTTCTCGATGGCCGCGGGCTCGTCCTTTGGCGGCTCGTCGACCTTCGGGGGGGTCGTCGCGGCTGGGGACGGGTCGGAAGCTGGCTTGCTCGGCTTAGCGTCGGTGACCGGCTTGACCGTTCCCGCCTTGCCGTCGGCGGGCGCTTGAGCTGGCGTGGCGTCGAGCTTCGGTTCTGCGGTCGTCGCGTTCGCGGCTGGGGTGGTGGCGCCCTCGACCGCTGCGGTGGTCGCGGCTGGTACCGGCAATTCGGGAGGCGCGGGGACCGACGTCGCGGACGAGGCGCTCGTGGCCGCGTCGGGTGAGGGGGAAGATTGACAAGCCAACGACAGGATTGTCGACAAGAGAGCAGTTGTACGGACGAGCTTCGAAGCGGAAGTGTAGCGAGTCATAAATGCACGGAAGTTCTACCCGCCATTTCTCATGTTCGTTCCCTGACGCAAAGGATTTTGGGTATTGTCGCGCCGCATCACGCCAGAAGTGGTAGAAGGAACGCGTGAAAAAGCGCGTGCTCGTGTTGTTAGCCCCTGGCGCCGAAGAGATGGAGACGACGATCATCGTCGACGTGCTGCGGCGCGCCGAACTGGACGTCGTGCTCGCCGGCGTCGACGGACCCCAGCCGGTCAAGTGCAGTCGCGGCGTTCGTATCGTACCCGACGTCGGGCTTCTGGAGCTGCTGCCGGCCCTCGAGCAGCGGACGTTCGACGCTGTAGTCATGCCTGGTGGTGCCGCGGGTGCCGAACACCTGTGCGGTTCTTCTGCCGTGGGGCGGATCCTCTCCGAGCAGTGGCGCGCTCGTGGTTTGGTGGGGGCCATGTGCGCCGCTCCCCTTGCGCTTGCGGCGCATGGTATCGCTACCGGTGCAGACATCACGTGTTACCCCAGCCTGCGCGCCAAGCTGGAAGCCACTCACGTCTGGCACGACCGTCGCGTCGTAATTTCGGGGCGTTTAATCACCAGCCAGGGCCCCGGCACCACGTTCGAGTTCGCGTTGGCGCTGATCGAGCAGTTGGTGGGCGAAGAGGTCGCGCGACGAGTGCGCGGGCCGTTGCTCTTGGCCGGCGACTGATCGCGTGAGCGGTCCACAGTGTCAGCCGCCGGCGCGCGCTGCATCGAGCGCTGCTTCGACTGCCGTCAGTACGTGTGGGATCTCCCCGAGCCCATTGGGAAAATGCGGTGAAAACCTCAAGTTGCCGTCGGGAGTGGCCACCGAGACGCCAGCACGACGCAGTTCACCTGCGACGAATGCCGTCGTCGTGTACTCGGGGGGAACGACACACAACAACGTCGATTGGCGCTCCCGATTGGTCGCACGAAGTGAACGAAAGCCGAGCTCGAGCAACCCCTCTTCGAGACGATCCAGGTAGTTCGACACATGGTCGAAGATCGCGAGCGGCCCCATCTGCCGCAACAATGGGACGGTAGCGCCGAGCGCCGCCAAGGCGAGCAGGCTCTGAGTGCCGCCTTCGAACACGGCCGCGTCCGGGCGCAGCTCGCGGTCCGTCTTCAGGTGTCCGGCACCCATGAACAGGAAGTCCGTCGCATGAGTGTGGCTCAACCAGCCAGCCGTGTACGGTCTGAGCGCCGGCCGGTGTTCTTGTCTCACGTACAAGAAGCCGGCTCCTTCCATGCCCATCAACCACTTGTGGCTGCCCGTGGAAAGGTAATCGATGTGGTCGTCTGCGACGTTCAACGGGACCGCGCCGCAAGCCTGGATCGCGTCGACGAAAAGTTGAGCGCCAAACTCGTGACAAAGTCGTCCCATGCTCCGAATCGGCATCCGTAGCCCCGTTTGGAACTGTACGACACTTGCCGCCACTAGACGTACACCTCGCTCGAGCTCCGCGCGCAGGGACGAAAGCCCGCGCTCGGTTTCGAATTCGGCCGGTGACAAGAAGCACAACTCGAGGTCGAAGAGCTCGGCGGCCCGCTGCCACGGTGTGACATTGGCGGGAAATTCACCCTGGAACAGGACCACCCGGTCGCCGGACCGCCAGGGGAACGATAACGCGACGTGGCTCACGCCCGAAGTCGTGTTCGAGATGAAGCCAATCTCGTTGGGCAACGCTCCTATCAGCTCCCCAAACTCCTTCCGCAGCGCGGTTCGTTGCTCGTCCCAACGAAGAAAAGCCTGTACCCCGTGACGCGAATAATCGCTCAGCGCTTTTTGTATCTCTGCGATCACGAGGCTACTGGGAGGCGAGATCGCGGCGTGGTTGAGGTAGGCAACCGGTTGGAGGTCGGGGAACAACGCCCTGCTTCCCAAGTGTGCCGAAATGTTCACGCTCCCACGGTAAACTCAAATACCGTTTTGGCCAACCGCGATCGGCGCAAATGCCGCGGGCTGGATCACAGTGGGTGGTTGAGGCAATAATAGACGCATGGTTCGTAATTTGTTTTCTGCGCTGGCTCGTCGAGCCGTCCGGCACTTCTCTTTTGGCTCTTCCGCACCAAAGACTCCGCCTTGGGGTCTGTCCTCGACGCGCTCCAGCGTCGCTGCGTTGATGAACGTGGCGTTGTTGGGAGCCGCGCTCACACCGGTGTTATCGGCATGCGGCTCGAAGGAGGATGACGGCGCGGGAACGATCACTCGGCCCGCCAATCCACCATGTTCGAACGAACTCGCGGGGGATTGTGGTGGGACCTGCGAGGAAGACGGCGAGTGCGGCGACGGCCTCTATTGCAAGAGCGGCGCTTGCACGGCTGACTGCACGACCTCGGGTGGTCAATGCGACGGAACTTGCAGCGACCGCGGGCGTTGTGACGGAACGATCAAGACCGTGACGGAGCCCGCCGTGAATCCCGACCAAGGCATCGACATCGGTGGCATCGGTGGCGGTGGTGGTGGCGGGGGGGCAGCGTGCGCTACCGGTAGTTCGGAAGCCAAGCTCGCCAACGTCAACATGTTCCTCATGTTCGACCAATCGTCCTCGATGCTCGAAAACGACCGCTGGGATCGTGCAACGGCGGCGCTCGTTCAGTTCCTCCAATCACCCGAGACGGGCGGCATCAAGGTCGCGCTGCGCTTCTTCGCTAGCGATGAGCCCGCGGCTGGTTGCAACATTCAGGAGTGTAACGTCGAGGCCTGTTCCCAGCCTCTGGTGCAACTCGGTGAGCTCACCGAGGCCTCCGGCGCCGGTGACGCTCAAGAAGACGTGCTGGTCGACGCCATCCAGAGTCGCGTGCCAAATGAACAAGGGCCCGGAACGCCGATCTCTGCCGCGCTCCAGGGTGCGGTCAATTGGAGCATGGACTTCAACGCCACGGCCCCGGACACGGAGCGCGCCGTGGTGGTGTTCGTGACGGACGGCGAGCCCAGCGGGTGCGACCAAAACACGGGCAACATTGCGGCGATTGCGGCGCAAGGCCTCGAGGCCGACGTGCTCACGTTCGCCGTAGGTCTGCAGGGCGCGCCGGAAGACTTGATGAATGCGATCGCTCGCGAGGGCGGCACCGACGAGGCGATCTTCGTCGGCGACGGCAACGCTGAAGAAGACTTGCTGACCGCCCTCAACGCGATCCGCGGAAAAGCGATGTCCTGCGAGTTCGACCTGCCCAACAGTGCGAACGTCGATCCGTCGAAGGTGAACGTCACGCTCACGGTCGGTGACACCGAGGAGCAATGGAACAAGGTCAACAACGCTGGCGAATGTGGCAGCTCCAAAGCATGGCACTACGACAGCGAAACCAGCCCGACGTCGGTCGTGCTGTGTCCGTCTGCCTGCGACGTAGCGTCGTCGACGCCTGGTGCACGCATCGACGTGGTGTTCGGTTGTGAAACCGGCAAACCCGTCACTCGCTGAGAGAAGCCTCGCTCGAACTCGGGGCTCCAGCGTTCATTGAACGAAGAGCTCCGGGCTCCGTCGCGCTAGACAGTGCGTGGCCGCGATGGCAAAACCTTGGGCTTGAGCGACGGGACGACACCCTCGAAGGGCTACCAATCTGAGTTGCGGCCACGTTGGTCGCGCTTCGCCGGCGCCCTGGTCGTGGGTATCGCCGGAGTGAGCCCTGCCGGCCCTGCATTCGCCCAGAGTTCCGGTGCGAGCGCTCCCCCGACGGTACCGTTGCCAGTGCAGGTTACCGTTGCCGCGTCGTTTTGCGCGTCCGCCGCTGACGTGGAGGCCGAGGTGACTCGCCGTTCGCCGCAGCTCCGGTTCGTGCCGTCGTCTGCCGCCAGGCAGGCGACCATCGACGGCCAGGCACGGGACGCATCTGGCCAGGTCGGGGCGGTGCTGGTGCTGCGAACCGAGATGGGTTTGGTACAGAATCGGGAGTTGTGGGCCAAGAGCTGTGACGATCTGGTTAAGGCCGTCGGCTTCGTGGTCTCGGTAACTTACGACCCGCCCGAGCCGCAACCTTTGGAAGCAGCGCCCGAACCCTCGCCGGAACCGCAGGCCACCTCGGCTCCGCCCCCGGCGCCGAAGCCCACACCCGTCGCAGCCGAACGGCGGCGGCTCCGTTCCGACGCGGACCCGAGCCCGTCTGGACCACGAGCGGCGGACCAGGAGCCCGCTACGTGGCGCGGCGGTTTGGGTGGGAACGCGGTTTGGGGCGTCGCACCCGGGCCGATGTGGGGAGGCGGAGCGGCCTTGGCTGTGAGTTGGGGGCCGCGGTTTGGAGTGGGTGGGGTCGCGCGGCTCGCGGCTTCCGGGCAGGTCGGGGGGCCCGACACTTTCACCGGAGGGGTGGCGACATTTCGGCGCTGGAGCGCGGAGCTGGCGGTGGGTCCGGAGTGGCATCTCGGGGTCGCGCACCTGGCGGCCGTCGTTACAGGGCGGGCCGGGCTGCTGGAGGCGGTGGGGAGTTCGACCATCGAGGCCGGGAGCTACGATCGGCCGTGGTTCGACGCGGGCGGGTCGATCCTCGCGCGCATCGAGCTCGGCGCCGGCTTCCAGGTGGAAGGTGAACTCGGATTGGCGCGCCCGTTCACGCGGTACGCGTTCCAGTTCGATCCCTTCGTCTTCCACCGCGTTTCAACTTGGCTGCCCAGTGCTGGGGTATTGCTATCGATTGCCTTTTAACCGGGGTCGCGTTGGGCCATGTTGGGGCTGGGATGGCGAAACTGAGCGCTGGCGAAGCAATCGCCGATCAAAATCTCGCTGCCGAGCATTCAGCTTCAGAGATGCTTCAGCCCGCACCGTCGTTTCAGGTCGCGTCTTCCGACCATCGCTCGTCGATGGTTGCGCAGTCCGAACCGCCTCCCGAGAACCTCGGTCCGGTCGTGCGCCCCGAGCAGACACCGGCCGAGGTGCAGAGAACGTTGGCCGGCCTATTCACCACTCATCACGAGCTCATCTGGCGCACGTTGCGGCGTCTGGGCGCTAGCCCCGAGGGCGCGGCCGACTGTACCCAGCAGGCGTTCGTGATCGCGGCCGAGAGGTTTTTCCAGATCCGACCCGGCTGTGAGCGGGCGTTCCTTTTCTCGACGGCGCTCGGGCTGGCGCACACCAGTCGGCGCCGCGAGTGGCGGTGTCAGCTGGAAGCCAACATGGAGCTGCATAGTAATCGCCTGCGCGCGGACGAAAAGGCGACGCGTGAGCACTACGCGCGGCAGCTCATGGACCGCGTGCTCAGCAAGATGGACACCACGTTGGTCAGCGTGTTCGTACTGTTCGAGCTGGAGGGGATGTCGAGCCCCGAGATCGCCGAACTCGTGGGCATCCCGCTGGGGACGGTGGCCTCCCGCCTGCGACGCGCCCGCCAAGTATTCAAGGCTGAGGTTGAACAGTTGGAACTGAGTGCAGAAGGTGAGCGGAAATGAACGACCCCAAACGCCTCATGGCTGAGCCACACTCGGCGCTCGCGCACGAACTACTGCGGGCTGCCGAGACAGAACGCGTCCCGGACGTACTGCGCCAAAGGATGGCCGAAGGGTTTGCCGCGGCCTTGGGCGCCACTTCGATCGGTGTCGGGTTCGGGGTGGGCTCGAGCGCCGTTCAGAGTGGCGCGGTTGGCGCCGCTGCCGGCGAAAGCGCGATCGGCTCCGGTGCGGCCGGGCTGGCAGCAGGTGGCGCGAACGTCGCCGCCGGTGGGGGAGCTTCACTAGCTCAAGGAACTGCGTGGGCTACTTCCGCGGTTTGGGTCAAGGGAGCGCTCTCGGTGTGCGCTTTGACTGGCGCGGTAGGGCTCGGAACGTTGGTCGAGCGATGGCTGGAGCCAACCGCGGTCGTGGATGGTGGCGTCGCCGCTCCCGTGGTCGTGCAGCCTGTTGCACCGGAGGCGCACGGAGCCCAAACCGCACCTGCGCCGGTGCCGGAAGTCTCTCGGGGTGGTGAGGTCGAGGCGACGAAACGTGTGGTCTCCGACGGCGTAATCGGCCAAGACCGCGGCGAAGCCACCGGCGGTCGGCGCGTCTCACGGAGCTCGAGCAAGGCGCCAGTGGGACACGAAGAGGCGAACAAGCAGACCGGCGATCTAGGCCGCGAGGTGCGCATGCTGGATGCGGCGCGGCGCGCGATCATCTCTGGCGACATCGGCGCCGCGCGAGAGAAACTCGCGCAATACGGTCGCACCTTCCCCCAGGGTGCGTTGCGAGCAGAAGCTGCTTCGTTGGCCAAAGCCGCCGCAGGCGCAGAGTAGTGCCACCAATCGAACCGAGCTCACTCTGGCGAGTAGGTGCTAAAGTCCGAGTTCGTCGCGCAGTGCGTCGTATTCGCCAAAGTCTGCCGAACGCGCGGTGTAGGTGTTGCCACTTTGAGTGAACATCGACTCACCCCACGAGCCACTTTGGGTTGGTTCCCAGAAGAACGTGCCCAGGCCACGCCCATTCGGTAACCCGTGGACGATCTGGTTGGCCCGTGTTCGTTCGGGGTTGTATTCGGCGATGATGAACTCGAGGTCCGGAAACTCGTTCGCCATCGTGGTGAGCGTGTCCTCCCACACCGAAGGTTGGCCCTGAAAGGCGGTGTACGCCGACAGGCCAAGCACGTCGAAGTCGATGTTCCGCGAGCTAGCGTTGCTCACCCACCACCGCACGCCTTCGAGGTCGTCGGTGTTCTCGATGTGCAAGACGACCTTGATGTTCGGGTCGACGGCGTGGACCGCGTCGGCGCCGGCTTTGAACAACTTGGCTAGGTTGTCCCAGTTGCCGTTGGAGGCTTGGCCGTTGACGCCGGCGTTCACGTTGGAGTTGTTGCCCCAGCAGTCGGTGTCGTTGCCGGGAACGTGAATCAACATGCCCGGAGTGGTCTCGTTGCCGACCTGGACTAGGTCTGGTTTGGCGCCAGCTGCCACCAATTGCTCCAAGACCTCCGTGGTGTATTGACCGACCCGAGCGGCGAGAGCGTCGATCGTGGTCGCGTCCCGCCAAGCCTCGGGGATGATCTGTTTACCTGGGTCGGCCCACGTGTCGCTGTAGTGGAAATCGACGAGCAGCTGCATGCCCGCGGCTTTGACGGCTGCTCCCAACTCTGCGGTGTGAGCGGCGTCGTTGTACGGCTCGGCTTTGACGCACGTGCCGCCAGTTCCGCGTGCGTAGCCGTACGGTGCGTCGGGGTTGACGAAGGTGCGCAGGCGAATCGCGTTGAACCCGTGGTTCTGCAGTAACTCCAGCATCGGCTTGGTCTTGCCGTCGGTGTCCACGAACGTCGCGCCGGCGTCTACGTATTCCGGCAGGCTCGAGATGTCGGCGCCGAGCAAGAAGGCAGGCGGTGAGACGGCAGGCCGCGAGGAGTCATCGTTGGCGCTGGTGTCCGCGGACGGGCTCGACGCTTCACTCGAAGCCGTCGCCGATGACGTATCCGATTCGCCGTGACTCGACGCGCTGGTTTCGTTCGGCGCATCGCTGCCAAGCCCGGTATCGTGCGCGTCCACCGAACTGTCGGGCGACGGTGTGGTCATCGCCCCAGTAGACGGCGCAGGTGGTGTCGATGGGGGAAGGTTCGGTGTAACGGTGCTGACGTCGCCGTTCGTCGTGGGGACGGTCGTGCTCGGTTCGGTGGTGCTCGCTTGGCCGGGGCCAGACGGCTCGCCGTGGGTCGCACAGCTCACCAGCCCCCAACAAATCAATCCGGTGCATGAACGCTTTCGAAGGTCCAGGTGGGCCATGGTCGCCATGATACACGTTGATGCATCCCCATCGCGTTCCGATCCAACAAGTGCTAGAGGTTGACCCCTCGGCGGTTATCCTGCCACTCTCAGCAAGGATTTGCGTGGAGCCCGGATTTGGAAACGTGACCAGAGTGCGACGTTCGGAGGCCAGGTTGGGGGCCGATGCGTCGCGCATGCCGTCGAGCGGCGCTGCGACCCTCGGTTATGGAGAGGCGGCGGTGCCACGTCGCGTCTTTCTGGTCCCGAGGACCCTCTTCGTCGCGGCGCTCGTGTCGGGGGTCGTCTGCGGCTGCTCGAGCGAAGAATTGCTGACGCTGGGCAAAGCGAAAACTCTACCCGCAAGTTCGGAGGCAGGGGCAACGAGCCAGGACTCCGAGTCTAGTTCGGACTCGTCGACAGTCAGCAGCGACGCTAGCGTGCCGCCGCCGTTTCCATTGGTGTTCGGCGCGCCCGTTTTGGTCGAGGAACTTCATTCCGCACTCGGGGACGACAACCCGACGCTGACCTGGGACATGCTCGAGATATACTTCTCTTCCAAGCGTGGCGAGGAGGATACCGATCTGTGGCGAGCACACCGGACTACCGTCGACGAACCGTTCTCCGAGCCTGTGTTTCTGGAGGAACTGAGCAGCCCGGAGTTCGATACTAGTCCTGCTGTCGATGGTGATGGGTTAACTTTTTGGTTCAGCAGCGCTCGAGAAGATGGTCAGGGGGGGCTCGACATCATTCGCGTGACGCGGGCGAACCGCGAGGAAGCGTGGGGAGAGCCCAGTTTGGTTGTCGAACTCAACTCCGAGTGGGACGACATCCCGCGTCCCACCGGTGCCGATGGCCGCATCATGCCGCTGGCGTCGCGCCGTGGGAGTGAGACAGACACATATCTCACGTATTTTGCCGTGCGTCCGAACACCGAGCAGCCGTTCGAAGAGATCACGCTCGTGCCCGAGTTGGCGCCCGAAGGAGCCGTCGCTGCCGACGCGTTCCTCACTGCGGATGGTCTGACGTTGCTCTACAGCTTGGTGCTCCCGGACCAACTCGCTGAGCTGTACATGACGACGCGCGCGTCGTTGTTGGAGCCATTCCGCGAGGCTGTTCCTCTCGCGAGTCTCAACACCGAATCCGAAGAACGTGACCCGTGGCTGAGCCCCGACGGAAAGACCTTGTACTTTGCGTCCGACCGCGATGGCGAGATGGCCATCTACCGAGCGGATTTGCTACCTTGACGCTAGAGTTTCAAGCTCGGCGGATTGATGTGGTGATGGCCCTGCAGGCTCGATCCGTGCTTCGTCTTTCGGCATTTTAACGCGAGAGTTCGGTTCAGCCGAACTGCGGCAATGAAACAGCCCCACCGGCTGTAGCTCGGCGCACGAGCAGCGGCACGAAAACGGCGGGGTGAACTCAGCCGAACAGTGGGTTACGAGCGTCAACTGCGGGTTGGCGACGAGGTGTTCCGATGAAGAGAGTTCTGGCAACTGGGTTTGGGCTGTTGAGCGTGGTCGCGGGTTGTTCGGCTTCCCGATCTGCCGATGACACCTGCGATTCGTGCTCTGCAAGCGCTTCCAGCTCATCAACCGCACCTAGCCCCTCTCAAAGCTCGGCATCGACCGTGGCACCGGGGCTGAGTGTTCAGCCCAGCACGCCGCCGCCAGTGACGCCGCCCGGCACGGTCACGCCGGGAGGACAAAGCACCACGACGTCGGGGGTGCAGCCCGCCGTACCGGCGGCCACGTCGGACGAACCGACGACCGCAGGCACCGAGGAGCCCTCGAACTCGTCTGGGGACGGTGACTCCGCGACGGGCAGCGAGCCCCCAACGGAAGCATGTGGACTCGCGCCCAGCAACGGTCACTTCCAAATGGAGGATCTGGATCGGGGGCTCGTCGCCGTTCGGGGCGACGGCGGCAACTTCGTCGCGTGGCGCATGCTCGGCTACGAATACGACGCCGACCCAACGAAGGTCGCGTACAAGCTGTATCGCGACGGTTCACTTCTCGCCACGATAACCGACAGCACCAACTACCTCGACGCGGAGGGCGGCGTAGACGCCAAGTACGCGGTGAGTTTGGTCCGCGACGGCAAGGAGTGCGAGCTTTCATCGGACGCCGGAGTGTGGGCGCAAAATTATCTCTCGATTCCGCTCGAACCGCCTCCCGGGGGGACGGCACCCAGCGGTGAGACGTATGCTTACGACATCGGCACCGAGACGCGCTCGGCTGGGTCCGTCTCGGACGGCAGTCCCGGCGATCTCGACGGCGACGGACAATACGAGATGGTCGTGGTGTGGGACCCGTCCAACTCCAAGGACAACTCACAGGCGGGCCACACCGGGCCCGTGTACGTCGACGCGTACAAACTCTCCGGCGAGCGCTTGTGGCGCATGAACCTCGGACCAAACGTCCGAGCCGGGGCGCATTATACGCAGTTCTTGGTCTACGATTTGGACGGCGACGGCAAGGCCGAGGTCGCGTTCCGCACGGCCCCCGGCGTCAAGGATGGCACGGGCGCCTACCTCAGCAAAGGCCCCGCCGCCAATGACGACGACTCGGAGGACCACCGCAACGGCGACGGGTACGTCTTGTCGGGCCCCGAATATCTCACCGTGTTCGAGGGCGCGACCGGCAAGGAGCTGGCGACCGTCAATTTCGAGACCGCGCGCGGCAGCGTGAGCTCGTGGGGCGACGACTACGGTAACCGCGTCGACCGCTTCCTGGCCAGTGTCGGGTTCGTCAGTGACGGCGACGGCAGCGGCAAGGGTTCCGGTCGGCCCGCACTGTTGATGGCCCGGGGTTACTACACGCGCGCCACCGTCAACGCCTATACTTGGCGGGACGGCGCGCTAACGCGGATCTGGACGGCAGATAGCGGTAACGCTGGCTCCAGCGCGTTGGTCGGGCAAGGCTCCCACAGTATGGTCGTGGCGGACGTGGACTCCGACGGCGCGCAGGAGATCATTTACGGCGCCGCGATGATTCAAAGCGACGGATCCTTTGGCTGTTCCACCGGGCTCAACCACGGTGACGCGCTGCACGTCTCCGACTTCGTGCCTTCACGGCCCGGGCTGGAAGTGTTCATGCCTCACGAGGACAAGGCGAAGCCGTGGTGGCACGTTCGTCAGGCCGAAGATTGTGAGATCTTGTTTCAGTCGACCTCCACGAACGCCGACAATGGCC
>CBINDO010000228.1:0-13201 GCA_966249405.1 uncultured bacterium
TGGACGTACATTGCCCGCTCATCGCGTTGCCGTCCGACGTCGCTCGGGCTGGTTTGCAGCCACGGGCAGCCTACACGGACATCGTGCGCAGTATGTTGTCCGTGTTCCGGGCCGCGCTGGAGGGCGATCCGGCCGCCGACGAGAAGGCACGTATCGTATTGAACCTGTGCGTGGGGGGGATGGTCATCGCGCGCACTACCGAAGACCCAGAGTTGCGCGCATCGCTTCGCAAGGCAGCGCAACGTCAGGCGATGTCGGTGCTCGCGGGTCCCACCCCCGCGACATCACTGGAACCCAAGGAGAAGCGTGCACCAAGCACGGCTCGACGACGCTCGCGCGAGGGAACGCGCCGAGTCAATCGACGGTGAATCGGTAGTTTTTCACCCTTGCGACTCTATCCCACATTTCGAGCTAGAGACCCACTGCTGTAGCCGGCGACAGAGTGCAACGATGCACAAGTCGTGCGTCTCCTGAACAACCTGCTGCACGGGGTTGCACAGTCTGTGTAGCCGCCCTGCATTACTCGGGCGTCGACGTGGGAAAACGAGCCGTCACCATGCCTCGGATGAACAGGACATTCTTGGCACGCAGCGTGCACATGAGAGGAGCACTGCGCAGCGCTGAGGTCATTTCGTCCGCACGCGGTCGCACTCGGTCAACCGGAGGAATCGTGATTAGAGCCTTTTCGAAATTGTCAGCAGTTGCGTCCCTGTCCATGGCTACCGTCGTCGCATGTGGAGGTGCCGTCGATCAGGACCTCGCTGCAGAAGACATCGAACTCGACGCCGTCGATCAAGGATTGGGCGTGTATTATGGCGGCAGCTACCGAAACGTGTTTCTCGAGCTCGGAAAAACGCAATCGGCGATCGATACCAAGGTGAATGGCGCGTACAACGTGTACTTCTCGACCACGAACGCGAACCGCTTGTATTACGAGCTGGGTGCCGACAAAGCTTACATCATCGACGCTGCACACAACGACGTACGCAGCGAGGGCATGTCCTACGGCATGATGATCACCGTTCAACGCAACGACCAGGCGAAGTTCAACAAGTTGTGGAAGTTCGCGCTCGAAAAGATGCGCATCACCACCACGACCCACCCCAACTATCGCTACTTCGCATGGGTCACGGATACCGCCGGCAACAAATGCGACGAGAACTCGGCTCCCGATGGTGAGGAATACTTCGCGATGTCACTCTACTTCGCTCATCGGCGGTGGGGCAGCGCGACGGGCACCGCATTCAACAACTACAAGTATTGGGCAGACGAAATAGTCAGTGCCATGAAGAATCGTGGCAACATCACAGGCAGCAGGATGCGCAAGGTGGACTCCGGCGCGGATGACGGGAAGCCCTGCACCGGGAATGCAAGCTACAGCACCGTGACTGTCGGCTCGTTGATGGACACCGCGGCATACAAGATCCGTTTCGACCCAACCTCGGGCAACAACTGGACCGACCCCTCTTACCATCTGCCCTCGTTTTACAACTTGTTCGCTGCGTACGGGCCATCGGCTGACGCCTCGTTCTGGAACCAAGCAGCAACCACGAGCCGTGGCTTCTTTGGCCAGACCATGAAGTCTACCAACGGTCTGTCCCCCGACTATGCAAACTACGATGGCACGGCCCATCCCGTTGCCTGGAACAGCAACGCCGGCAAATACGCCTATGACGCCTGGCGCACGGGGGGCAACATGGGCATGGACTGGTTGTGGTTCGAGCCCGGTGGCACGAGTTACCAAGCGCGTGCCGATGCTCTCGTGAACTTCTTCCACGGCCAAGGAGCGACGAGCTACAACGCCATCTGGAATTTGGATGGCACAGGCGGATCGGGTGGTCACTCGGCGGGCGCCGTCGCCATGAACGCCGTCGCGACCTTGGCTGCTTCGAGCGCGGTGTCTGCGAAGTCCGCCGCGTTGGTCAACAACCTGTGGGACATTCCCCAGCCGACGGGCACTTACCGCTACTACGATGGGCTTCTTTACATGTTTGGCCTGTTGCACCTGAGCGGAAACTACAAGATCTACTGACCCCCTGCCCGGTCCGAGCGTGGAGCAGCGTTTGCCGCTCCGCGCTCGCGCCGAAAGCAAACGCGCCCCTGCCTCGCGTGCGAGACCCCCGCGACCGTTCGGTCTAGCGTTTTTGCGGCCGCGGTAGCTGAAACTGCTCGATGCGGTTGATGAGCGTCCGCCTGGAAATACCCAGGAGCTCGGCGGCGCGGGTTTGGTTTCCACCGCACGTCTCGAGCGCGCTGGCGATCCTGTCCCGCTCCACGTCGGGCGACGAGCCTCGGGACATCGCAGAATTCGTTGGCAAACTCGGCGGCGCCGTGACACCAGCACGCGATGACTGCAGTTCAGCGTCCGCGCCATAGGTTATCACCGGAGCGCTCGCGACGTTGTCGAGGAGCAAGTGTTCCGCTCCAATCGGGTGCTGCTCCGCGAGCAACACGGCGCGCTCCATGACGTTCTTGAGCTCGCGGACGTTGCCCGGCCAGTGGTACGCGCGCATGAGCTCGTGAGCTGCCGGAAGGATGGGCATCGATCTTTGCCCCAGGGTCGCACAGAACTCACTGACGAACAGTTTCGCCAGTGGTCCGAGCTCGGATGGCCGGTCCCTCAACGGCGGGATTCGAACCGTCAGCCCGCTCACCCTGTAGTACAAGTCGCTACGGAAACGACCACGAGCGACCTCGGCGGTCAAATCGCGGTTCGTGGACGCGACGAACCGCACGTCGATGCGGCGCGCCTTGGTACTACCGACCCGGATCACCTCGTGGTTCTCGAGCACTCGGAGCAGTTTGGCTTGGATGCCGAGGCCAAGTTCTCCGAGCTCGTCCAGCACGATGGTGCCTCCCTCAGTAGCCTCGAGCAATCCCTGTTTGGCCGCTTGCGCCCCAGTGAAGGCCCCCTTCTCGTAGCCAAAGAGTTCGCTCTCCAACAGCGACTCGGACAGCGCGGCGCAATTCAACTGCAGAAACGGAGCTTGTCTACGCGGCGATCTCTGGTGAACGGTCTGGGCCAACGCCTCTTTCCCGGTCCCTGTCTCACCGATGACGAGAACAGCGATGTTGCTAGCGGCGGCTCGGGCGACCAGCGCGTAAATTCGTTTCATTTCGGGATCGACGAGAACCCGCGGAGCGTCCACGGCGCGGCTCGATTTCGGGATCAACGACGCGGTGGGCGTCGCGAACGGCAAACCGAGAGTCGCAGGACCCACCCACAAACTGTCGCCCCATTGCAGCAGCTGGGGCTCATGGGGCGTCAGGCGCGTTGGTCGATTCGAGGCGGGAGCCCCATCGGTGGGAGCCGCCCCACTCCTCCGAACCAGCCACGTCCCCGAGGTCGACCCCAGATCGACCGCGTAAATGCCGTCACCCTTGCGCACGATTCGCAAGTGGTGGTCGGCCACGGTGTCCGCGTCCACACGAATGCCGGACCTCGGGTCTCTACCCACTTCGATTTGGGAGTGCGGCTCCAAACTAACACTCCAGGCATCCTCTTTGAGTCGAACCAGAATCTCGCATCGGGGCTCATCGCTGGAGGAGAACATGGGGAGGCGGCGTGCGGCGGTCCAGAGTCCTTCGAACCCTGGAAGCAAGCTCACGTCAGGATACGTCCGAAGCACGGTCCGGACAAAGCACCGAAGCATTCTCACGCATGTTTTGCGGCGGCGCTCCCAGACCCTGTAACCCTGTGTCGGACGGCCGTAATCGAGTCGTGGGTTTTGGTTTCACCTCGAGCCGTGCACGCTGGAGCATCTATGGAGCGTCGTTTGGCGTCGTCTTTCCCGTCCTGGCCGTGGCGCTGCGCGTAGCAGGCCCAGCACCAGGCTCCGGAATTTGGGCAGATCCACTCCTCTGGATTATCGGCACGGCGCCCTTCTTCCTCGGCTTCTTGGCAAGCCTCGGTGGCGCGCAGCACGATCTGGTCAGGGATGCAGCAAAAGCGCTCGAAGCGAGGGTCGAGGCGCGGACTACGGAGCTCGAGCGGGCGCGCGTGGAAGCATTGGCGGCAAGCCGCGCCAAGTCGCAGTTCTTGGCCAACATGAGCCACGAACTTCGCACACCGATGAACGGTGTCCTGGGGATGTCCGAGTTGCTGCTGGGCACGTCGCTCGACGACGATCAGCGCGAGCACGTCAGCATCATCCGTCAGAGCAGCCAAGCCCTCGTGTGCGTGGTGAACGACATCCTCGACTTTTCGAAGCTAGAGGCCGGCAAGGCAACGCTGGAACGAGTCGTGTTCGATTTCCGCGCCATGCTTCGCGAATGCGCGAAGGTGGCGTCGGTGTTGGCCGAGCGGAAGGGAGTTAGCTTGGTCTCCGACTTCACAGCCAACATGCCCGGCGCGATTTGCGGTGACCCCGTGAGGTGGCGACAAGTGTTGAACAATCTCCTCGGCAATGCCGTCAAGTTCACCCTCGACGGCACGATCACGCTACGCGTCAGGGTCGCCGCGGTCCCGCCGTCCCAAGACTACGACGGTGTGCAGCGGTGCAGGCTCCGCGTCGAAGTGATCGACACGGGGATCGGAATCGCTCCCGAGAAGCTGACGTCGATCTTCGAAAAGTTCAGTCAGGCAGACTCGGGTGTGACACGACGCTTCGGAGGTACGGGCCTCGGATTATCGATCGCGGCCGGGCTAGTCGAACTCATGGGCGGCTCGCTGTCCGTGCAATCGGAGGTGGGCCGTGGCAGCTGCTTCTCGTTCGAGTGCGAAGCGACAATCGGCACGATGGCCGAGTCCAAGGTCGATACGTTGACGGAGCTACGCTCCCTGAGCGTGTTGGTGGTGGATGACAACGTCGTCAACCGCAAAGTAGCAGAGAAGATGTTACTCAGCCTGGGCTGCGTTCCAGTCACCGCGGACTCGGGGCTCGCGGCTCTGGAGCAACATAGCGCTCAGAACTTCGACTTAGTGCTGATGGACTGCCAGATGCCAGACATGGACGGTTTCGAGACGACGCGGAGGATTCGCGCCTCCGACCGCAACCCACGGGTGCCGATCATCGCGTTGTCGGCGAGCGTCCTGGCTGAAGACATCGAGATGTGCATCGAGGCAGGCATGGACGGTCATCTCGGCAAGCCCATCGAACGCGCCCGCCTTCACGCACTCCTCGCGAGCCTGTAAATCGTAGGCGACTTCGCGCCGTCTCTGACCGACTCTTCTGGAAAGGGTTGGAGACTTGTGCGATGATGCCACCCAATCACAACACGACGGGTGCGGCCAGGCAGGCCGCAGGACAATGGATGGTCGGGCCGCCATCCCAGCCAGCTGAACTGGCGGGAATATACGTGCCGCAAGTCCTTTTATCAAAGCCCGATTCCGTTTCCTCGTCTCCCCCCGAAGCGTGGGAACCGTTGGCGCGTTTCGCCCGCGCCGCCGGCCGCTCCTTGGATCGCTTCCTCCACATCGAGGCAGCAAGCGGCGTTCTACTGCTGATAGCCACCGCAATCGCGCTGGGCGCCGCCAACTCCCCCTGGGCGGAAGACTACGTCGCGTTCTGGCACACGCAGCTCGGAGTTCGCATCGGCTCGTTCACTTTTGACCGCAGCTTGGAGTGGTACATCAACGACGGCCTGATGGTGATCTTCTTCTTCGTCGTCGGCCTAGAGATACGACGCGAAATTCACGAGGGTGAACTGTCGGAGTGGCGGCGCGCCTCGTTGCCCATCGCTGCCGCCCTCGGCGGAATGCTCGTTCCCGCGCTGCTATACCTCGCCGTTGCCGGTGCTCCGAGTTCGCGCTCGGGGTGGGGCGTCCCGATGGCGACGGACATCGCCTTCGCGGTCGGCATACTCACCCTGTTGGGTAAACGCGTGCCGCCGGCGCTGCGGGTGCTCCTGCTCGCGCTAGCCGTGATCGATGATCTGGGCGCCATCGTGGTCATCGCGCTGTTCTATTCCAGCGGCGTGGCCGCCAAAGGATTTGCGATCGCCTTCGGCGGCCTGGTCTGCGTCCTCCTGATGCAGCGTCTTGGGATCCGGCGCAAGCTCGCTTACGTGGCCCCGGGGTTCGTAGTTTGGGCAGGTGTGTACGTCGCCGGTGTCCACCCGACCATTGCCGGAGTGCTCCTCGGGCTGGTCACTCCGGTACGCGCCTGGCTGGGCGCGGAAGGCTTCGTCGCCGCGGCGCGGAAACGTTTGAGTGAGCTCGAGAGTGCGTCCGCAGGCGGCAATCCGGCCGTAGACATCAAGAGCGAGTTACGGCAAGTGAACAGCGCGCGGCGCGAGGCGCTCTCGCCAGCGGAGAGCCTCATCGATCTGCTGCACCCATGGGTTGCATTCGGCGTCATGCCGGTGTTCGCGCTAGCCAACGCGGGCGTGCCGCTGACGGGGGGTTTGCCCGGCCACGAACCGCAGCTGGTGTCCCTGGCGGTCGCCTTGGGCCTCGTGTTGGGGAAACCGGTCGGGATTTTGCTGGCCATCTGGGTGACCCTGCGTTTGCGGTTGGGCACTTTGCCGTTAGGAATAAACGCGCGTCACTTGGTC
Organism: uncultured bacterium; assembly: GCA_966249405.1. Classification (GTDB taxonomy): domain Bacteria; phylum Myxococcota_A; class Polyangia; order Polyangiales; family Polyangiaceae; genus SZUA-265. The sequence goes on from CBINDO010000228.1 coordinate 6,496, forward strand.
GTTTTGGGCACGGTTGCCGGAGTTGGGTTTACGATGGCGCTCTTCATTGCACAGCTCGCGTTCCGCGACGTAGCACTGCTCGCGGGAGCGAAGGTCGGCATCCTGGCCGCGAGCGCCGCCTCGGCTTGCGGCGCGCTCTCGCTTGGACGCGTGTTGCTCACTTCCGACCACTCACCGCTCGCTGCACCTACTGCCCACGACGCGGAACGTTCCACGGAGCGGTGACACACCTCCCACTCGCCCCGACGTAGGAGCGGCGCTCACCAGAGCGTACGACTACCTTGTGGCCCGCGCCTACGTCGCGAGGTGCCTGCGCGGGTTCGCTGGCTTCACTCGCCGCAGCCCGCCGTGCGCACCAGGCACTACACGCAACGTCTCACCGTCGACGGGAGCGGCGATTTCGACACAGCGGGCAGCAAGATCGTCCCATCCGCGGCATGCAACCCCACAGCCCGAGCGGAATAACGTGCTCGCGTGTAGCACACTTGGCTTCCTAAATTGAGTCTAGGGGCGAGAACGGCGCATTCAGCCCTGGAGCGATGGCTAGTTCGCCGTAGAACACCATGTATGAGGCGACTCCAAAGGAGAAACACCGAAGCATTTCTCCCCACCAAGGAAGCGCTCCGATCGTCGTGAGATCTTTTGCCAAGATAGCAGTTGCCGTAGCGGCGATTGGTGCTGGTGCGTTCGGCTGCGAAGACCAACGCACCGCCCCCGCCCCCCTAGACCAAGCCGCCCGACCAAACGTCGAAAAGCCAGCTTCCGACCCTTGCGCACGTCCCGATGAGGGTTGCCCTTGCGAAGAAGAGGGCGAGCAGACGGAATGCGGTTCGATCAAAGAACAACGGGGCGACTACCTGATCTGCTCGCGGGGTGTTCGCGCGTGCACTGATGGAGTCTGGGGGGAGTGCATTCCCGAGTACCTCACCAACGTCCCCAAGTCACTCCAGGCGAGGTTACCGCAATCACGACTCCTGGCGCTCGGCGGAGCTCAGTCGTGCAACAACCTGTGCGATCCGGAGTGTACCAAACTGGCGGACACGCCCACTGGAATTGCGGTTCCGAGTGAGCTCCAGGCGACGCCCGACGGGTTGACGTTGATCTCTGGCTCCAGCGGCGGCAGCTGCTCCGACTTGGCGGTGACGCCCTCGAGCGCTACCGTGACGATCACCAACATCGCGACGTCCGGCGCGGTGACCGCTACGCCCTCGAGCGTCCAGTTCAGCGGCACGTGCAGCGGCGGTCTCGCGGTACAACCCAACTGGTCCCTCGATGCCTATGATCGCGCCGTGATCGATGCTTCCGGAGAATTACACGTGTTCTCGGGGATCGCCGGCCAGCTCGAGGTAACAGCCAAAACCGCGACCGACACCGACACGTCGACGGTCAACGTCAAGGTGCAGATAGGCACCCTCGTAGCCACCGGAACCACGGCTGATCCTGGCAAGACGTTGTATCCCTACAAGAACACGTTGTTCCCTTTGGATTTGCCGGCGCCGCTGGTTCAATGGGATGGCGGGGGAGTTACACCGACACAAGTTCAGGTCGCGCTGCGCTATCCTGCCGGCTCCGCGACACCCAAATTCCTCTACACCAATACCTACAGCTCCGAGCCGCGCCAAGGCACGCTCAATACCTCGGGCCCGGCTTGGCAAGTCCCGCAACAAGTCTGGAGCGCCTTTGACCGGAGTGCGGCGGGCGACCCCGTCGGGGGCGAGATCCTGATACGGAGAAAAACCGCTTCGACGACCTACGCGGAGCTGAAAATCCCGGTCAAATTCACCTCCGCGGCGGTCCGCGGCACCGCGTATTATACCCAGTATCTTCGAACCCTCAGCACGGGCACCTGTTCCAGCCAGAGCTGCAACTACTCGGGTAGCAGCTACGTCCCCGGGCAGATCTGTCCAGTGGGGATCGTCACCCACGGCAGCGGTACGCTGACATCACAGATCCGCGCCATCGACTTGTCATCGCCCAAGGCATCGAACACGGATCCCTTCAACAATGCGGGCGGTTGTCCGGTGTGTCACTCGGTGTCGGCGGATGGCTCGGTGTTCGTCTCGGGCAACCAGGGCTGGCAAAAGCCCATCTCCGGCGGGATCAGTGAGGTGTCGATAGTGAACGGTAAGCCCACCTTCACACCCCAAGGCAAGGCACCCACCTACAGCGGGCTCTCGGACGAAGGTTCATCGGCGACCGACGGAGATCCGTACAACCAATACGAGCGCAACGGCGAAAACAGTCGAGGCTTCTCCTATGGCGCCATTAGCCCAGACGGCTCGCTGGTGATGCAGGGCCCCACGTTCTGGGGCAACACCGAAGACACGCCGAGCGCCAACAACACTCAGGCTCCAACCTTGAAGGGCCTCGCGGGCCATCTGAAGTCCTACTTCTTCGTCGACACCGATCGAGCCGGAGTAGGAGTTCAATTCGCTACGACCGGCGCGTTGCCGTCGTATAGTTGGTCGACTGGACAGTTCACGGGCAGCTCGGGTGCCCTCACCGTTGACGGCATCACTTTGAACAAAGTCGGGCAATCGGTGCTGGTGCGGCACGAGTCCAACAAGCTCCGCAACGGCGTTTACGCCCTGACCCAGGTCAACCCTTGGCGCTTGGCGCGGCGCTACGACATGAGTAGCTCCGATGAGCTCAGCCGCAACATGCGAGTGCGCGTCTCCGACGGCGTGGCCATGGCTGGACGCACGTTCGCGCTCACCGGCCCGGCGAGCGGCACCATCACCATCAACTCATCGAGCCTCGATTTTACGGAGGTAGAGTTGACACCTTCGATTCTCGGTACCCAATCACGGACCGTAGATGTGGCCACGACCGCTGCATTGGGTCCGGGCACGGTAACGTTTGCCGCGGGGCTGCTCGAGGCTGGCACTGCGGGCGCGCTCGTCGTGGACGGTGTGACACTCGGTCTGGGTCAAAGCGTGCTGGTCAAGAATCAGGCCGCGCAGGCGAGCAACGGCGTTTACACGGTGACGGTGCCGGGCACCGCGGTCACCAAGTGGCGTCTCACCCGTCGTCTAGATACGAGCACTTCGCTGACGTTGACCCCGGGCCTGGAGGTCAAGGTCAGCGGCGGGCTCACCAACTACGACCGGGTATTCTACGTTTCGTCGCCCTCCAGCGGCACCATCAACGTCAACAGCACCGCGATCTCGTTCTCCGAGGGTGGTGTACCAGCCATGATGACGCCGCAGTTTTCGCCGGACGGAACGCAGGTGGTTTACGTCAACGCCGACGCCGACACCGCCGGTGGCCTGGCGCCGACCGGCTGGCGTCGCGGTCTATCGATCGTCGACTTCGATCCGGCCACGCGCAGCGTGTCCCAACGTCGACGCTTGCTGAACACCTGGAACGCGTCGACCCTGGGCGTGCCATTCAAATGGCCGTTCTTCGAGAGCGATAGCCGGAGCATCATCTACGTCGAGAGCGAGCCCAGCGAGTTCTGTGCTCAGGCGGACTCGGACAACGGGATCTCCGTCAATAGCGACATACGCCGCGCTTGTTTCGAAGCGTCTTACGGCAGCATGAGCCCCACGACACGCGGCTACTGGAAGGGTCGCCTGTATTCGCTCGATAGCGACAACCCCGCGGCCACTCGTGCCGAGTTGTCGAAGCTCAACGACGCTGACGACGACGGCGGTGCCGACGATGCGACGGACGGAGATCGCGCCTACCAACCCACCGTGTTGCCGTTCTCTAGTGGCGGCTACCGCTGGGTGATCTTCGCGAGCCCACGCGCGTATGGCAATCAGTTCAACCAGAAGTCCAGCTCCGGCACACCGACTCACTTCAGTTGCTCTGCGAACATGTTGTGGATGTCCGCCATCACCGACAAGGTCGCTGACGGCACCGATCGCAGCCATCCGGCGTTCCTTCTTCCCGGTCAGAACATCCAGAAGATCACGACTGCCAACCACTTCGTCAACGAGCGCGGTTACCTAGTACCGTCGCTCTGCAAGAACGACGGCGCGTCGTGTTCATCGGACGACGAGTGCTGCGGTGCCCTATCCTCTCCGCCTACTCAGGCGTGTCGAGCCCCGTCGGGCTGGACGTCCGCCGACGGACCGCCAGCCAAGACCTGCGAGTCCTTGGACGGCACCTGCAACAATGCAGGCGAAAGCTGCATCACCTCCGCCGACTGCTGCAACGGCGCCGCCTGCGTAGACTTCGCGTGCGCAGCCCCCTCCGCCTACAGCGCTGGCACCTTCACTCGCGACTACAGCGCGGAGTGCGGAACGGGACAACACCCGAATTGGCAGCTCTTCAGCTTTCATCTCACGACCGACGGCGACAGTAAACTCACGTTCACGGCGCGCTCCGCACGAAACCAGGCGGACTTGAACTCCGCCACCGTAGTGGCACTAGGGACGTCGACCGAAACTCGCGTATCCCCAACGGCACCTGCTTACTTGGACGTGGGCGGAGCCCTCGAAGCAGCGAAGGTCTCCCGCCACTACGAGCACCTGCGCATCAGCATCACGCTAGAACCGTCGAGCGACGGCAAACACGCGCCCATTCTCCACGACTGGGAGATGCGCTACACCTGCGAATTTGGAGAATGACGTGCGAACGACGCTGCCCGAGGCGAATGTCTCACATCGGGCAGCGTCCATACCTCAGCGCGTGACCGGACGTGACGGCGGCGGCTCGACGCCTGCGTCCGTGGGTGGAACCGACGGGGAATCCGGCTCGGTCGTCGCTGGTGGGGTGGGGGTCGTCGGAGTCGACGTGGTGGTGGGTGGGACGTCTGGGGTGCAAGGTCCGGGCACGACGATCTGAGTGTCGCCGTCTTGTTTGCTTGGTGAGGCATGCACGAACTCGATCCGCGCATCACCAAACCCGTCTACGCCGAACGGCTCTTCGGCAACCCAAACCTCGTAGACGACGCGGAAGTCCCACTCGGGCGCGTCGGGGTTGGGCGTGTAGGCGTCATCCGTCGCTGGCGAATCCACCAAGTACTGCGAGAGTCCGCAGCCGTTGAGGTTGCGGTCCAAGGAGCTGGTCGCACCCAAGATCCAAGATGGCTCGCCCACGATCATCTTGCCCTCACCTTCGGTCACGCCACCACAGGCATATCCCGAAGCCACTTCGCTCGACTCGGAGATGTAGTCGAGCTTGAACTGGGTGATCAGCGTGCTGGCCGTGTCGAACAGCTGGAACTCGGCATGATCGCTTCCCACCAAGTCCTTGAAGGTGTGCCCGCCTTTGCCCTTCTTCGGCTTCGGCTTGGCCATGCCGTCGGCGGGCATCGGCGCGGGTGCAGCTTCTTCGACGTCGCCCCAGCCGATGGCCGTCTCACCATAGCTGTTGTCGACGAAGTTCGGATTGAACGTCAGTCGCAAGTGGATCCAACGCGTGTCGTTGACGATCTCCAGACGTCGTTCGATGGTCGCCGAGAGGGTATCTTGCGCCTCGCTGTCGTAGAAGCACGTGACCTCGGCGGGGCCCGCGCTCGGAACGGCGTTTCCAATCCCGACCGGAACACAGTCGTGGGCCGTGCTCGGCGGGATTTCGGCGCCGAGTGCTTCGCCCGCGCCGCTCGTGCCCGCGCCGCCAAACAACGATGCTCCTTGACTGTCCACCGTCGGCTTTGCGTCTTGTCGTGTCGACTCGATGGGTGTTGCGCTGCTACACGCAATGCCAAAAGGTAATAACACCAACCAACGTCCGTAATTCATGATTGCCTCACTTGCTTTGAAAGCCACCGTTCGAGGTGACCCATCGTGAGTAGCTTCGGACGTTCGGTTCTTGCGAACTTTGGCCAGTCGACCAGCGCGTTACTTGGCGCACTCTCGACGTTCCGGATCGCACACGCCGCCGTCGGGACAATCCGTGTCGACGATGCACGCCACACATTCGTTGATTCGCTCGTCGCACGTGTGTTTCGCGTCGCACTCCGTGTCGATCGTGCACGCCACGCAGCGACCACGAGTGGCGTCGCAGACGCTACGGGATTTCTCTTTGCATCCTGCCGCATCCGAGCAGGCCTCGGTACAACGCCCAACTTCGGTGTGACACACCTTGTCCATCGGGCACTGCTCGTCGGTACTGCATTCGACACAAGTACCGTCCAAACAGGCGGGCTTTGGGTCTTTGCAGTTTTCGTCCGAAGCGCATTGAACACACTGGGCGTCGACGCAGAGGTTCCGGTCGGGCGGACACATCGGGACGTCGCCACAGCCGGGCGCCATCATGTCCGGTTGTTTCTTCGGAAACAGCTCGAGTGTTCGCCGATCACCACACCCACCAATGCACGAAGCGAGCAGGCACCAAACGACGGACGGGAGCCTCATGACGACGGTTTTGCCCGTTTCGACGTCACCGCGTCAACTGTCGAGCCTCGGCAGCGGCAAACCCGCGCGGGTAGGCGCGCAAGTACGCTTGCGCGGAGCGACGGGCTTGCTCGGTTCGCCCGAGCGAACGCAACAACCGGAAGTGCTCGACCCTAGCGTTGTGAGCCTGTTCGGACGCGGGAAATCGGGTCATGAGCTCGGAGAAGAGCTGCAGCGCGCGATCGGACTGACCGGCTCGGCGCGCAGCTCGAGCGGTCTCGAACAGTCGGTTCTGCTCGGCCAGGTCGCTGGTGCCCCCTTTACGCGAAGCCTTCTTGTTCTCGACCTGACCGGTTTCGGCCCCGGCGTCCACAGCGCCGCGCGCAGTGTCCGTGTCGGGTGCAGTTTGGCGCGACCCT
>CBINDO010000229.1:0-13194 GCA_966249405.1 uncultured bacterium
TGAGAATCGGGCCTGGCCGATGCCGTTGTTGCCGTTGAGCACCGCGTCACTCAGGTACAGCTCCTCCAGCATGCGTCCGAGCGCTGCCGCGGAAGGTGTACACGACAGTTCGGCACGTCTTGCCGCGAACGGGTTGCACCGCGAGAAGCTGCGCACCGCCTCCGCATAAAGCTCGTCCTTGCTGCGAAAGTGACCGTAGAAGCCGCCCCGCGTGAGACCCGCGGCGTGCATGATTTCGTCGATGGTCACTTGCTCGAAGCCGCGTCGATTGAACAAGACCCGCGCCTTGTCGATGATGCGCGCGCGTGTGCGCGCCTTGTGGTCTTTGGGATAGGGCATGCAATCCTCGTCTTCCGTGAGCCTAGACGCATGGCGGCGCGTTGAGAATATGTTCTTGAACATATTCTGGGCGCTGTCAGCCTGGTGCCATGCAAAATCCAGAGAACCGTCCCAAACCGAAGCTCTATTACGCAGAGACCGTGAACCCGCGTAAGGTCTGTGCAGCCGCGAAGTACCTGCGTTCCGACATCGATTTCGAGCGCGTAGATTTGGCCAGCGGGGAGCAGTTCACGCCAGCGCACCTGGCGCGCAATCCGAACGCCAAGGTGCCTGTTTTGGAGATCGGGGAAGGTTACCTGTGGGAGAGCTCGGCGATCCTGGTGTGGCTGGCTCAGGATGCGGGAACAGACCTCTGGCCGTCGTCCCCGACGCGACAGGCCGACCTCGTGCGCTGGATCACGTGGGACGCAACCAACTTCATGCCGCTCGCGGGAGCGTACTATTTCGAGCACCACGTCAAGCCCCGGCTGCTCCTGGGCACCCCGGATGAATCCAAGCTGGCCGCCAACGAATCCAACTTTCATCGCGCCGCCAAAGTGCTGGACGTCCACCTCGCTGCGAGCGACTACGTGGGTGGCGCGGACCTCAGCGTTGCTGACTTTTGTCTCGCCGCGACGTTGCCCTACGCCGATGAGATTCATCTGCCGATTACGCGATACGTGAACATTCGACGTTGGCACGACCGCCTGATGGCGCTGCCGGCCTGGAGTGATCCTTGGCCGAGCTTGGCTCGATGAGGCAGCGTCGTTCGCAGCGCGCTGGAACCCGAGAGTAGTGGCCGACGAGCGTGGTTCGGCGGTATGGTAGCGCCCTGATGGACACCAAGTTCTTGCGGGAGCGGCTCAACGACGTCTCGAGCCTACGTGCAGAGGGGCGAGTGGTTTCCGTGACCGGCCTCAGCGTTCATTTGAAGCTACCCAACGCGCGCGTGGGAGACTTGGTCGAAATCCGCCGCCGCGGGGGAACCCTACCTGCCGAGATCGTCGGTTTTCGCGCCGGTGAGGTGGTAGCGATGCCGTTCGGCGAGCTCACCGGCGTGGGGCCGGACGACCCAGTCGTGTCGAGCGGAGAGCCGTTCCTCGTCGCTGCCGGGCACGCCCTGCTCGGTCGCGTGCTGGATGGGTTCGGGCGCCCCATCGATGGTAAGCCGCTGAACGTGGCGCAGCTGACTCGGGTGCCGGTCGATTGTTCACCGCCGGCGGCTCTATCGCGAAGACCCGTGAACGCGCCGCTGGCCACCGGTGTGCGGGTGCTTGATACGATGCTCACGTTCGGTGAGGGCCAGCGCGTCGGGTTGTTCGCGGGCTCTGGCGTTGGAAAGAGCACGCTCCTCGGCTCGATCGCGCGCGGCGTGGAGGCGGATGTCGCCGTGTTGGCGTTGGTGGGCGAACGCGGACGCGAGGTAGGCGAGTTTCTCACCGACTGTCTCGGGGAGGCGGGCTTGCAGCGCAGCGTGGTCGTGGTTGCGACTAGCGACGCTCCGGCTCTGGAACGGCTTCGCGCCGCGCAGACCGCGACTGCCATCGCTGAATATTTCCGCGACCAAGGGCAGAGGGTGATGCTGATGGTCGACTCGGTGACGCGGTTCGCGCGTGCTCAACGCGAAGTCGGGCTTGCCTCGGGTGAACCTCCCGCGCGGCGTGGCTACCCGCCCAGCGTCTTTGCGGCGTTGCCACGGCTGCTGGAGCGCACGGGTCAAGGACCCAAAGGCTCGATCACCGCCCTCTACACCGTGCTCGTCGAGGGCGGCGACATGGAGGAGCCTATCGCCGACGAAGTGCGCGGCATCCTCGACGGGCACGTGATCTTGGATCGTGCGGTGGCGGCGCGGGGCTTTTATCCTGCAGTCGACGTCGTGCACTCGCTGTCGCGCGTGATGAGTCGCTGTGTGACCGCGGAACACGACGCCGCAGCTCGCATCGTACGCCGTTTGCTCGGCGTCTACGAGAGCAAGCGCGACCTCATCACGCTCGGCGCGTACAAGAAGGGGAGCGACAAGAGCGTAGACCAAGCCATGGCGGCATTGCCGGAAATCGAACAACTCTTGCAGCAGGTCTCCACGCAGCCGGCGAAGTTCCCCGACGCCGTTCAAGCTCTCATCAGAATTGCGGCGAAGTTCGGCTGATACCGACGGGGCCGTGGCAGAAACCAAGCGGTATGTAACAATACTGCCATGCATTCGGTGGCTGTGCTCGCGTACGACGGGGTCGTTGCCGTAGATCTGATTTTGCCAGCCGAGACGTTTGCCCAAGTGCGCTTGGCCAACGGCAAACCCGCCTACAGCGTGAAGGTGTGCGGCCTCAGCCGGTCGGTGCAGACGACTGTGTGTGCGATCCAGGTCGAACGCGGGCTTGCCGCAGTACGCAGTGCCGACACGGTCGTCATTCCTGGAGTCGACCGCCACGATCGCGACCTCGACGGGCGGATTTACAAGGCCATCCGAAGCGCGGCGGAGCGCGGCGCGCGCATCGCGTCGGTGTGTTCTGGCGCGCTGGTGCTAGCGCGCACCGGCCTGCTCGATGGTAAACGCGCGACGACCCACTGGGCCGCCGCCGACGTGTTACAAGCGCTTCATCCCGCCATCCACGTCGACCCCTCGGTGCTGTACATCGACAACGGGAAGCTGCTCACCTCGGCTGGGGGTATGGCTCAGCTCGACCTTTGTTTGCACATGATCCGGTGCGATCATGGCGCGACAGTCGCGGCGATGGCAGCGCGGCTGTCCGTCATGCCGTTGGAGCGAAGTGGAGGGCAAGCACAATTCATCGTTCACGAGCCGCCAGTCGGTGAGAAGGGCGGCTCGCTCGCGCCGACCTTGGAGTGGATGCTTCGTCACTTGAAAGCCGATCTTGGAGTCGACGTCATTGCACGGCGCGCCGCGATGAGTGAGCGCACGCTGGCCCGCCGTTTCCTCGAGCAAACGGGCACGACGCCGGCCAGGTGACGCGCGCGCGCATTCGGCGTGCGCAGTCGTTGTTGGAGACGACTCGACTTTCCGTCGAGCGAATCGCGGAGGAGGCGGGGTTCGGATCGGCGCTGGCGTTTCGTACGCGATTTCGAGAGATCGTCGGCGTCAACCCCGCCGACTATCGCCGGACCTTCTCGCGGCGAGACCGCGCCAATGCCGTCACCCCGTGATTGAACGCAAGCGCCGGACTACTTTCAGTTGGCCTCCTTGATTCGCTTGTCCAGCCAGAACAAACCGCCCGGGACGAGCGCGCCCGCCAACAGAGCGAAGGTGAGCCGCTTCGGCCAAGTGTACTCGAGTTGGGCCTGATACAGGCCGATCAGGAACGCCAGGAACAAGACGCCATGTAAACCTCCAGCCAAACGTACCGCCAACGCCAGACCTAGGCAGTACTTGAGCGGCATCGCGACGAACAGGAGCAGCAGGTAAGACACTCCTTCCATCAGCGTAAAGACGCGCAACACGTCGCGCGGCGTCATGTGGCCAAGCTCCACCACGTTGGGCGAAACACCATGAGCAGCAGGGCGCTGCCCAGAGTAAGTAACACTGCGACTCGATCCCAAGGGGAGGCCTTCGCGGCGCGGCCCGCGCGCGTCAGCAGAACGTGACTCACGAGCGAGAGAAGGAACCCGCCGACGATCCAGAGCTCGCTGAGCGGTATGCCTTGGTACAGTGTCAGTAAGTAGCCAGACAGCCAGACGAGGACGAGCGCAGGCGAGGCGAACAGGTGAACGGCGCGTTTCTTCTCGGCGACGCCGGCGCTACTGAGCGCAATGCCTACTCCGCCCGCGTACGCCAAGACCGAAGAGAATTTCACGAGACGTACCAACAGCAGTTGTGTCGATGGATCCATGGCTCAATCGTGCAACGAAGCACTGCACGTGCCGAGGTGGCAGAATTGACAATCAACGCACGATTTCTGCCAAAGGCGTGAGCCTTCGCTTCCACCAGCCATCCAGACCCATTCTTCGAAGTTTGGTTCTCTAGGGTCGAAGCGGGGGCTCTAACTGCGGCGTTTGGCTACCTGAGCAAACACATCGTGCGCGCCCATGACGTGTCCCACCGTTTCGCCGAGGCGCGGGGCCAACGTGGCCATGGCCAAGGCCAAACGCATCGGGCCCGGGGCCACCAGCACATCGGGGAGATCGTGTTTCACGGCTCTCAGGGCAGCCGAGACCACATCACGGGCCGAAATCGCTCGAAACAAGCTCGAAGCTCTCGCGTCGTGCCGGTTCTTCCATTCCGAATACATGCCGGTGTCAGCGATGAAACCGGGGCAAATCACCGACGCACTCACGCCGCTTCGTTCGCGTTGAGCGCTGGCGCGCAGTGATCGGGTGAAGCCGATCAGTCCGTGCTTGGTGGTGGTATACGTCTCTCCGTGTGCCACGCCAGCGAGGCCGGCCATCGAGGCCACATTCAAGACGTGCCCCCACTTGCGCTGCTGCATTGCGGGCAACGCCAAACGCGTGAGCGCCATCGGTGCGAAGAGATTTACCTGGAGCATGCGGTCGAGATCTTCGTCGGTGACGCTCTCGAACTTGCCGACCATTTCGATCCCGGCGTTGTTCACGAGCAGACTCAGCCCGCCGAGTTCGGACTCGGCCTTGGTAACGAGCGCACGCCTCGTCGCCGCGTCAGTGATGTCTCCCGCGAGCGTATGCACCTCCGCGCCGCTCGCGCGTAGGCTCGACGCAACGCCCTCGAGCCCCGACTCCGACCGCGCGGTGATCAGTAACCGCATGCCCTCCGCGGCGAACGCCTTGGCGAGCTCCGACCCGATGCCACGCGATGCTCCGGTCAATAGAGCGAGTCGTCCTCGCAGGGACTTCTTGGCGATAGGGTCGTTCATGGCGCGCGCGTTTAGCGCGTCCGCTGCGGTTTGTGAACTCCGCCCTCGGGACACTCGATGCGGGGGTTGGGCCAGGGTCTGGGTCTGCTGTGCCACCGTGTGCCAGCGGAACGAATGTTTCCGCATTGTGACGTGTGGCACGGTGTTTGCTTAACTCATGGAACGGTGGACGCCGCGGCACAGCCGCGGCACATCGTGTCCGTGCTTTCCGGCTGTGCCGGCGACACCCTCGAAAGGTTACCCCTATGCGCAACACTAAAGTTTTTCGCGGAGCCGTCCTTCACACGGCATTGATTTCGGCGATGGCCTGCAGTTCGGGAGAGCCGAACGAGCAAGCTGGCACGACACCCGCGGTCAATCCGTCTCCCCCGACCGTGCCCACGGCGGGCGGCGACCCTGAAAACGGCGTGTTCGAGTCCGCGCACCCGTCGGGCACGGCTGCGACGCGAGCTAACAACGGAAACGGTGTGGTCGTACCCGGGGCGCCGCCGGTTCCGGGCGCGGTGGGCGGAGACAGTGGGGGCGCGCCAACCCAAGGTGGAGTAACTCCTGCGGTCCCCGTAACTCCGGGAACGGGAACACCCCCGGCGACTTCGAACCCCTCGCCCACGCCACAGACTCCCGAGATGACTCCGGAGCGGGCGATCGAGGAGGCGGACGTCATCAAACGCGAGGGCGACCGTCTGTACGCGCTGTCCGCGATCGGTGGACTCACCGTGGTCGACATCGCCGATCCCGATGCGATGACGTTGCTTGGACGCTTCCGCGCGACGGCGACGCCGTTCGAGATGTACGTCCGCGACGCGACGGTGTTCGTATTGTACAACGGGTACGGCGAATACGAGTACGACGACGAGACCGAGCAGTACACCTACTACCAGACGAGCTACGTCGTCGCGCTCGACGTTTCGAATCCCGAGGACATCGTCGAGGCACAGCGTTTCGAAATTCCCGGATACATCGCTGACTCGAGGCTCGTTGGCGACGCGCTCTACGTGGTAGCGTATGACGACGCCTACTGCTACCGCTGCGGTGACAAACCGCAAACCCACGTGATGTCTCTCGACGTCAGCAATCCGAGCGAGATCGTCAAGGTCGACGAAATCGACTTCGACGAACGTCAAGATGGTTACGGATGGGGGCGTAGCTTGAGCGGCAACGATCAGCGCCTTTACGTAGCAGGGCCCCGCTATGGCAACGGCGTCGAGCCGGAGGGTTCTACCATCCAGGTGATCGACATCACCGACGCTGGCGGTGACATGCAAGAGGGGGCCGCGATCGAGGTTGCGGGTCAAATCAATAGCCGTTGGCAAATGGACGAGCACGAAGGTGTGCTCCGCGTCGTCAGCCAACCCCTATCCTGGGCTCAGGTCACGGTGCCTTCCGTGGAGACGTTCGAGATCGCGTCCTCCACGGAGTTCAACCCGCTGGGTTCGGTGGACCTGGTCCTCCCCGAGGCCGAGACGCTACAAGCCGTGCGCTTCGACGGAGCCAAGGGCTACGCGATCACGTTCCGCCAAACCGATCCGTTGTTTACCATCGACCTGAGTGACCCGGCCAACCCCGTTCAAGCCGGCGAACTGCAGATGCCGGGTTGGGTTTACTACATGGAGCCGCGCGGTGACCGCTTGATCGGGCTCGGGTACGACCAAGGCAACGCCGAAGGTGGGCTCACGGTTTCGCTCTTCGACGTGAGTGACTTGGCTACCCCAACCATGATCGACCGCGTGAACTTCGGGGGTACCTGGGGCAACTTCGCAGAGGACCAGAACCGGATCCACAAATCGTTCCAAGTCCTCGACGCCGACGAACTCGTCTTGGTGCCGTTCTCGGGTTACGAGTACTCGACCGACGAGTGCACCGGCTACGGCGCTTACAAGTCCGGCGTGCAGCTGATCAACTTCGCCGATGACGACCTCACCTTGGCTGGCGTTGCGCCCAGTCAGGGGCAAGCGCGCCGCGCGTTCCTGCACAAGGAGCGCTTGTTGACCATGAGCGATGAGCGTCTGGAGTCCTTCGACATCAGCGATCGTGACGCGCCCGAGTCCACCTCCAAGGTCGATCTCGCCCAGATCGTCAACCAACTGGAAGTCGCGGACGACGCGGTCGTACGTATCGGCAGCAGCTATTGGGGTAACGGCCAAGGGCTCGAGGTCACCGTTTCGGATCTCGAAGATCTCGTCGGGCTCGAGCCAGGCGTGACCGTGGCCTTCGACGACATCAACGTCTACGACTGCAACGGGCAGACGTACCTCCAACGCATCCTCAGCGGTGGCGAGCGAGTGTACTTCCAGTATTCGAAGTACACCTACAACACCGAGAACAAGAGCGATCAGATGCGAGTCAAGGTCCTGGACGTGAGTGATCCGGCCAACCCGGAGGTGGCAGGTGACGCCGATCTCGGGTTCATCCCGCAGGGCGGTTACACGTACGTCCCTGGTATGATCAACAACGGAAGCGATAGCCTGGCTCTGGGTAGCGCGATGGTGTTTACCAATCACAATATCCAATACAACAGCCTCGGGTTCATCGTGGAGAACGAGTCGAGCTTGGAGGTAGTCGATTTCGCCGACGCGGACGAGCCCGTTCGCACCAGCGTTGCGATGCCGAAGTCGTTGGGCTCGACCGGGCTGCTCAAGAGCGGAGACACGATCGCGACGAGCCACTTCGAAGCCGCACCCGACAACGTGGACGCAGTTCGCTTCTACCTCGACCGCGTGGACGTCTCCGACGCCAGCGAGCCGGTGGTCTTGGACTCCATCAACATCCCCGGTTCGCTGCTCGCGTACGACGACGCAGAAAAGCGGGCTCTCACGGTCGACTATCAATACAAGAACTTCGAGAGCATCTCTCCCAAGCAGTGCTACGAGGAGGAGTTCGGCACGTTCATGACCAGCGACCCGTCGCGCGTCGATTACGAAACCGGCAGCGGTCCGTGCACTGCGTTGCGGTTCACGTTGCACCTCGTCGACGTCTCGGGAGAGCGCGCAACCATCGTCGACAGCTACGAAGTGGACAAAGGCGTGTACATCAGCGCCGCGGCTTTGGGTGACGACCGGGTCTTCCTCGGCACGGCCGGCAGCAGCGGCTACTATGGCGGTGGCGTTCCGGTATCGCCCAGCCTGCCGCCGCCCACGTCGCCCGACATCGCTCCAGGCGCAATCGGCGTCGGCTACATCGGGTACGGCTACTACGCGGTTGGCGTCGGCAAGGCGAAGTTACTGGTCGCCAGTGGGCTGAGCGGCGAGGAGCTGACGGTCGCGCCGGTGGAGCTCGAGACGACCGACTCGTTCTACGGATTCTCGTCGATTCTGGCGAAAGGCAAGAAGGCGGTCATCGCGACCGGTTGGCAAAACCAAATGAGCGTCGTGGACGCCACGGACGCTTCGGAACCGGTAGTCGCTGATTCAATCGAGTTGGCGGGTTACGTCTCCGACTTGGACTTGGTTGGCGACACCGCGGTCGTTGCGTTGGGGCAGGCGGGCGTACAAACGCTTTCGCTCGGTGAGTGAGACGGTCGAACAGGCCAAATGAAAGAAGGGGCGGCGCGAGCCGCCCCTTCTTTCATTTGGCGCACCCTCACTGCGGCGGCCGGACCAGCTAACGCGCCTTCACTTCGGCTCCGCTGCCCGAGACAGCGCGGCCACTCATTGCAGCGGACCATTTGTCAGCTGCTGTTTCGTTGCGAAGGGTGAACGACGGGTTCCGCACAAGGTCGTACACGAGGCGACGCAGAACCGACCAAAATAGGGGAGGTGAGAGGCAGGCGCTGGAAAGCGTGTGATACTTGGACACGGTGCATTTGTGCTGCGGTCCAAGAGCTAACCGTGTGTGGGACACCGGCCCCGACACCAAGGCGATGAAGTTCACTTCTCACATGCAAAGTGTTTCGCCGGTTGAAAACTTTGCGAGGTGGGAAGGCTCGAAGTTGCCGTTAGTGTCCACCGGGGAGCGGGCATCGTTGTGCTGTGAGTTGCGGAGCAAACTGGCACAGCCGTTGCACTTCGTCACACTTGCCTCTAAACGTCTGCCGTTAGTCGCCCGAGTCGATCGGAGCGGCGCAACTACTACATTGGATGCTGTGAGCCATGATTGCCTACAACGAGTCTAGGCTGCCTCTGCTGTTCGCTCTATTGCTTACGGTACTTTCTGGGTGTTCCGATAGACGTCCAGCCGGGGCTTCGGGCAATTCTGATGGTAATGGGGCCAAACCTCCTGCAACGGACCCGTGCGCCAAGGTGCGAGAAGGGTGCCCTTGTGACGCGGAGGAGGTGTCGGCCTGCGGCACCGTGAAAGAAGAGCGCGGGCCTTATGTCATCTGTTCGGTTGGCGAACGCGCTTGTGTCGACGGCAAGTGGGGCGAGTGTTTGGCGGTCACGGAGGTCAAGAAGCTCAAGAGTTTTGCCGCTCCCATGCAGGGCGGGCTTAGTTTGCAGGGGTTGGGCAGCACACAGAACTGCAACAACCTATGCGACCCGGAGTGCGAAATGCTCCAGGATACTCCTGACGGCCTGGTCGTACCGAGTGACCTATTCGCATCGCCTGCTGGTGTGACGCTACCAGGCAGCGCGCACGCCGGCAGCTGCTCCGACATCGAGATCACGCCGAGCTCGACCACGGTGACGATCACGGCAATCGCCGCGGACGGCTCGATCACGGCGAGTCCCGCGACGGCCCAATTCCAGTCCACCTGCGCCAACGGCGCTCCCGTTCAAGCGAGTTGGACCATCGACTCCTACGACCGCGCCGTCATCTCGTCGAACGGTGTGGTCACGCCGTATTCGGGAGTGGCGGGCCCAATCCAGGTGACCGGCGCGAGCGCGACCGACTCGGACACTGCCACTCTCGACGTTCGCGTCGCGATAGAGGACCGAGGTTCGAGCGCGAGCACCGCGCTCGCCTTCGACGCGGTCTCGGTGTTGGCCGACTCCGCAACGACGCTGTACCCGTACAAGAACACCGTTTTCCCGTTGGACCTCGAGTCACCCTTGGTTCAGTGGGACAGGGGGCCGACGTTTGCAGGTTCGAACACCGCTACCGATGTACAGGTGCAACTGCGTTTCCCGAAAAGCTGCACGCCTGGCGTCGACTGCACTTTCTTTTATTCGAAGATCTATAACGGCACGGAACCCACCTGCACGTCGGCCCAGACGAATTTGTGTCTGAGCACGTCACAGCCGGCTTGGAAGATCCCGCAAAACGTCTGGAGTGTGTTCGATCACACCGCGGCCGGCGACGCCACGGGCGGCGAAATCGTGATCCAACGTCGCTATGGGGGTACCGTCAAGAAGGAGCTGAGCATTCCGGTGAAGTTCGCGACGGACTCGCTGAAGGGCACCGTCTACTACACCCAGTACAAGCGGTTCCTGACGTCGAGCTCTTGTCCCTCGTCGGGTACCAACGTCCGCGTGACGTCGTCTTACTCTCCGGGGTCGATTTGTCCCGTTGGGCCATGTATTCAAGGGCTTTCGATGGGAGACGCGACGACGCGCTCGATCGATCTCTCCTCGACCACCGCCGTCAACAACGACCCGTTTTCCGGTACGGCAGGGTGTCCTGTCTGCCACGCGATTTCGCCCGACGGCGGTCGGCACGTCTCGGTGGGACAAAATACCCAATCGACGGGCGGAGGCACCAGCAAAGGCATCAACGACATCGGCTCCTCGGGTGGCAGTGCCCTGTTCAACGGAGTTGGCTCTGCGCCCCAATACACGAACCCGTCGAGCAGCGGCGACTCCAGCGGCGAACAGAGCTACGGACTTGCCTACGGTGCCATGTCGCCCGACGGTTCCCGCGTGTTCCAAGGGTCCAACTACTGGGGGAACACGGACGACATCCCGAGTGGTGGGAACAACACGCAGTCTGCGTCGGACATGGGCTTGGCCGGGTTTCCCAAGCCGTACTTCTTGGTCAATACGGACTTGCCGGGGGCGGGCGTTCAGGTGGCCACGACGGGACCGCTACCGAGTAACACCTTCTCCGGCGGCGTGATCACCGCCTCCGTGAACGGAGCGCTCGGCACGATCGATGGCGTGACGATGTCGAGCAACCGCTCGATCCTCGTCAAAGACGAGACCGCAACGGCGCGTAACGGCGTGTATACGGTCACCAACGCGGGGAGTAGTTCGGCCAAGTGGGTCCTCACGCGTCGCGGTGATGCCAACTCGACCGGTGAAATCGTGAGCAAGATGGAGGTCCGGGTCACCGACGGCATCGTCAACCGCGGGCAGGTGTTCTACGTGGCCAACACGGGGGCCATCACCGTAAACACGACAGGCATCACGTTCGCTCGTCGCGCCAATCCCCCGCCGGTGTTCGGGAATGCAGTGGCTGCAACCTATGCCACCACCGGCATCTTGTCGCCGGGCACGGTTACGCAGAGCGGAACCAAGTTGATCGCGGGGTATCCCGGCGCGTTGGTCGTCGACGGCGCAACCGTCAACCTGGGCGACGTGGTGCTCGTCAAAGACCAAGTCACTCAGAGCCAGAACGGCCCTTATCGACTCGTGACAGCGCCCGCGGGCGGAGTTGGAGCTCCAGCGTCGATCGCCTACGCCACGACGGCAGCACTGCCGGCCAACACGCGCACTACGAACGTGCTCAACCCGACCGCGCCGGGAGCACTGAGCGTCGACGGTACGGTGTTGGCCGTCAACTCCGTCGTGTTGGTGAAGGACGAAGCCAACGCAGCCAACAACGGGGTCTACACGGTGAGCTCTCAAGGCTCCGGCTCCGCGAGCGCGCAGACCTTGCAGTTTGCGACCGCCGCCGCACTACCTGCCAATACGCGCTCGGGTAACGTCCTAAACCCGTCGGGGTTCGGTGCCCTCACCGTCGACGGGACTGCGTTGGCCCTGAATGACACCGTTCTCGTAAAGGACGAAGCGACGCAAGCCAACAACGGCGTGTACACGGTAACTCAAGTCGGTAACGGCGCGAGCACGAGCACGAGCGTTGCCTACGGAACTGCCGCGGCACTTCCGTCGAGTACGGCGACCGCGACGACCATCACCGCCGCAACCAACGGGGCGCTCACCGTCGACGGTTCGGCGCTCGCTGGAGGTGACACCGTCCTCGTCAAGAACGAGGTGGCCACGGCACGAAACGGGATCTACACGGTGAGCGCCGCAGGCGCAGCCGGGACCGGAACAGCGAAACCCGTCAACTACACGACAACCGCTGCGCTCACTGCGACCCGCTCGACCAACGTCCTCAACCCCAGCGCGTTTGGTCCGCTCGTCATCGACGGCGTTTCGGTAGCGTTGAACGAGACGATTCTCGTCAAAGACCAGGCAACCGCCGTCGACAACGGCGTGTACACGGTGACCCAGCTCGGCACCGGCTCGGCTACGGTCGCGTCGGCCACCTACGCGACGACGGGCGCGCTCACCGCGACGTCGACGACCACGACGCTGACGGACACCACTTTCGACGGACCGCTCGTCGTGGACGGTGCGACGCCGGCGGTGGGTGACGTGATCTTGGTCAAGGATCAAGCGACGGCATCCCAAAACGGCGTGTACACCGTGACCACTCAAGGCACGGGCTCGACGACCGTGGTGGCGGCCGGGCGCGCAACCACGGCAGCTTTGCCGACGCATACGGCGACGACCACGGTGCTCACTGCGTCTGCCAATGGGGCGTTGACCATCGATGGCGGGGCCGCAACCGTCGGGACGGTGGTGCTCGTGAAGAACGAGACTACGACGAGCCGCAACGGCATCTACACGGTGACGAACGCGGGGAGCGCGTCGACGAAGTGGACGCTGACTCGTCACACGAGCTACGACGCCGTCGGCGAGATCCCCTACGGTCTCAACGTCGCCGTATCTGCCGGGACGACGAACGCCAACAGGGGGTTTTATCTCACCGCGCCCACGTCTCCGGCGGTGATCACTCCGGGCGTTACGGGGCTCTCGTTCAGCACCAGCTCGAAGTGGTTGCTTACCCGCCACGCGAGTTACGACGCGGTAGGCGAGATGCCACTCGCCATGAACGTGTCGGGGAACATCCCGATCGTGATCAAGGACAAGAG
>CBINDO010000230.1:0-13194 GCA_966249405.1 uncultured bacterium
GATTTACGTCGATGCAGCCATAGGGATTTGTTCGACACTCGTTTCAGCAGCTGGCCACCTCCGAGAACAGCTCGGGAGCCACCACGCTGCCCCACCTCCAGTGACCATACACAATGCCGGTCTCGTCCCAGGTAATGAGGAGCGCTAGGCCCGTGGTTTGGCAAGATTGCTCGCCCTTGAGTTTCGCTGTCTTGCACCCACGTCCATGCGGTATTCCGAGTCATACCCTTAGTTCGGACCGCGGCAGACTCAGTTGCGCGGCCTAAGCTTTCCCTACCTCCACCGACTGCCCAAAACGGGTCATGGGAGCTTTTTCAGCGGTTCTGGCACCACTAGAGGCCCGTTCAGGGGTTGGGGTAGCGTTACCGGGGTATGGATGACCAGAAGAAGCAAGAGCCGTCGGAGAAGGTCGAGAAGAAGGACGAAGTCTCTGACGTGCTGGATTCCGTTGCAGGTGCGGTGAAGGACCGCCTTCGAAGTCACTTCCTGGGTGGCTTCATCCTCACCTGGTTGGCTTTTCACTGGCAGGCCATCTACGCTTGAGATGCCTAACGAGTACAAGCAGGTTTGTTATCCTGACAAGGTCAGCTACGTGCGAGATCTGCCTTACACCTGCTGGGAAGACCTAATTTGGCCGGTTGTAGTCGCTTTGCTGCTCCCACCGTTGGCACACGCCGTGGATGAGCTGGCGATCAAGCCGCTGAAGCAGTGGGGCTCGAACACATCGATCAAAGTTCGTGGGTGGTTCGTGAACGAACCTGTTTACTCCCAGGTAGACTACGACGAGGTTACGAAGTGGTTGAAAGTTGCCCGTAAGGACCTTCAAGACGAAAAGAACGCCAAGCAGTTCGCTGAAGACCAAGTTGATAGCCTTCGGGACCTGCTTAAGGCGACCAAGAAGGAGAAGAACGAAGAACAGGCTACAAATGAACGCGAACTGCGGGATGCCTTGGTGCAGCTGGCTTCCGCCCGAGACGGAGCGGAAAACCTGAATCGCGAATTAAAGCAGTCGAAGGAAGAGTACGACAAGCTAAGGTCATCGTACTCGGAAGTGGCCAATCAGTTTGTAAGCACCCAGCGTGAGCTTGCCGACGTCCGTAAAGAGTTAAAGGACGGCGAAAACATGGTCACCAGGTGCCAATCCATTGAGTCCCTCGTGGTGAACCAGATACCGATCGCGGTGGATGCCATCAGCCCGATAGTTCACGCACAACAGATACCGGCGTTGACGCGTGCGCTCAAGCTGTTCCAGGAATTACTTCTCGCTTACCACGGCAAACCCGAGAACAAATGACTATGGCCATACTGCGGTAGCCCGTGGTCACGTTGGGTTGTTCGCCTTCAGCTCGTAGCCAGCTCTTTTCGGAGGACGAATTCCAGCTCAGGATCGTGTTGGAGGTCCTCGCGTTGGAAGTTGGTCATGAAACCTCGGGCTTCCATGTTGGTGACGATTTCGTCGATGATGTCGTCGGCAGGCACCCCCTTTTCCCGGAAGTTGAAGATCGCGACCGACACCTCATTGGGGCTTTTCCCTGCGTGGATGACTGTGTACTTGTACTTCTCCCCCTTCACTTCGAATTCGGCGCCGTACAAGTGTTCTGCTTTCTTCGGTAATGACATGGGCTCCGGTTAACCGCGTGTAGCGAAAGCAGTCAAGCGAGCCATTCGTGGGTCGGTCAGATTTGATCCGCATCGGCATCTGAAGAAATGACTACGGGCATACCGCGGTTACCCGTGGTCAGCTGCTATAGTGGCGGGTCGCCCCTGGTCGACCGTGATGGACTCGTCGTGACCAATCTCCAAGGCATGTTACACTCCTCCAGTTAGCCGTGGAATTATCACCGGATTGCCCCGGGTTGAATGGTCAATTTTCTGACAAGAAGGGAGCCGAGTCGTGTGACTGGCTCCCTTCCTTCAGCACCTTGCTTCGCGCTTCAGCTGTTCGAGGCGTTCGCCTGGCCTTCCGAGCCACTCGATCAACGCCTTCTCCTTCTGCAGGTGGGCGACGTACCACTTCTCTGCCTTGGCGTTGTCCATCGGCTCGGGGTCAACTCCTGGCCTCAACGGCTCCAGATTGACCTGGCAGTGCAGGGATTCGATCCTGGACCAAAGCTCGTATCGACGTTGCGACTTACTCTGTCGAGGCCGTTTGGGCCGGGCCATTCAGTCGTCCCCCTGCAAAAGTTTCGCGACGAACAGACCACCTATGACGGCACCAACTGCCATGAAGCCCCAGGGTAAGCCCGAGCTCGACTTGGCTGCCAACTTGGATAGCTCCTTACCGGCTTCCAGCCTCTCGGATTGGTCGGTTGTGGTGGTGGCAATTTCGCGCCAGGTTTCGACCGCGGCCTTTGTCACCTCATCGGGCGGACGATTCGACAACGTTTCTGCGGCGTCGAAGGCCAATGGGACCAAGTCCGTCAAAGTGTCGACCACAGCCGTGGCCTTGTTCTTACGGGTTCGACCGGGCCTCCCCTCTCGGACGATCGTTGGCTCTTGTTGCTCTGCCACGAGTTGCAGAATTGCGGCCCCTTTCTTCGATGACTTAGCCATTCACCCGAAGCTGACCACGACCCCAGAGGTTGTCAACGGGTCCTCCAACTCACAAAGGGATGTGGGGCGGCTGCCAAATCAAGTCGGTTCGAGTCGAATCCAGGCACCCCTTCGGGTGCCGGCCGCGCCTCAGCTACCTCCCCCCTTTGCCGATGGATCCAGGGACATCTCCCGAGGGGGTTGGGACATCTGTTTTCATTGGCTCAACGTGGGACGTAGGAGTTTGCTCAGACGGCGTTGGACCTCGTTGCACCTACACGGGGGAGAGGCAGTAGCGTTGGAGCATGCCGCTAGGGGAACTCTGGGAGTCACTCAAGGGAACGCTCAAAACAAGGTCAAAGAGTTCATTCTGGGGCGCGTTCATCGTCGCTTGGTGTGTCATCAACTGGAAGTACTTCTTCGTAACGCTGGTTCTCACCACGGACGAAGTGCCCTACACCGACCTATCTCCTCACCATGACAAGTTAACCTACCTGATCAACGAAGTGTCGTGGACTTGGACACGTCTGTTGCTCAAACCCGCGGCTGCAGCTTTTTGTGTGCCTTTGTTGCTCGCATTCGCCGATGAGCTCCTGGCATTCCTTGTTCAGGCGATTCAGCGGCTGTGGGTCACGATACGAACGAAGCTGAACCCCAAGATTACACCTGAACCGCTGGTCAAGGCGGAAGCGGGTATCAACAAGCTCGTGAAGCTGAACCAAACGCTCAGTTCAGAAGCCAACGTTGCCGCTGCCGAGCTAGTTGAACTCAGGAATGACCATGACCAGCTACAGCGAGCACACAAGGCCGTCATCGCCGAGAGAGACAAGTACGTCGAACGGACCAAGGACTTGGAGACCAACAAGGCGAGGTGGCAGGTTTATCAGGAGTTCGCTAGAGACCTCCCAGAGCTGTTGAACCAACTGAACATGTTACAGACTCCCCACGCCGTAGGCATTGCCCAGGAGGCACTTGGACGTCTCCTTCGAGAATCGTTGCGCGCGGATCCGGACCTAAAAAAATGACGACGTCGGGTTTGCGGGGACTAGGCCAACGAATCCCGAACGGGAGTAGTTATTGCGGGGATACCCAGGGATACCCGTGATTAAACCCCGCTCTTGGCCTTAGGCTCCCAATCGTACGACTCCTGGTCGGGGCGCTGCTCCAACCCTTCCACTTCCGCGTTGACCCAGTCGGCAACAAGTTGATCGATGTAGATGGAACCGCCGTGCTCCATGACTGCGGTTCCTCCCAGACCATCGTAAACCAGGTGGACGATCTTCCCCCTTAGTTTCTGCTCCAAGTAGGACCGGATCGTTTGCTTGTGCCGTAGAAAGAGGTCGTGTCGTTGCTCGCGTGTTGTTGCCATAACCGGCGTTAACCACGTGTGCTCCTGGTGAATCAAGTGGTCGCGTTTGCGGGCGGACAGGTTTGGTCCGGGTTGTGAACAAATGACTATGTGGCCTTAGGCCGGGACCGTGGTTGCGTGCGGGGATGTACAACTACATCGTTTGCCGCCACGAGACCGCCGGTGAAGTCGTTTATGGGTTAACCCTAACTCCGGACAGCCACAACATCCTCCACATCGGTCGCGACGAGTTGTTCCGACGCGTAAGTCAGGGCGTTACAGGCGTCTTCTTCACCGCTACAAATGGCAAGCACGGTGCCCCAATTTCCGCCGTCGAAGGTCATCTGGTGGTCAATCACGTTCGAACACAGTCCAACAGTGTTACTTCGGACAACCTCGGCGACCTCGATGCGTGTGACTACGTCCACGACCCCAAGAACCCCTTGAAGGGCTTCGTCCACAACCGGAAGAAATGACTATGGCCGGTATGCGGGGTAACCGTGGTCAGCTGCGGGGTATGATGATCGACCTCAAGGAAGTAGCGGGCAAGGTAACCTACATATCCACGTACGCCCAAATGACCATGGACAATCTCCGCGACGGAAAGCTCTCGGAGGCGAGAACCGAACTGGCGATCGTGATCAGCCATCTGCAAGCCCTCGAAGAGCAGCTGGAACAGCACGAGGATTTCCGCTTGCCGGACGGGCCCATCGGATGAACGGGGCGGCTCTACGACCAAATCGACCGCGGGGTAAGGGCCCGACCTAAACTCTGGGGAGGTCGATCTCGTAGTAGCTTGCATGAGTAACAAGAATCAGCCGGGTAAGCCGGCATCCAGTGACATTTGGTTCATCTACGCGCGAGTTGACGACGAGACGTTCGTTTGGATTGACGACTACGAAAAGCTGAACCGCGGAGTCGAAGGCACCGAAGTTGACCGCCAGACCGTAATCGACTCGCTGCTGAGTCACCGCCCCCCAACCGTTCGAACCTCGTATCGTAAGCGCAACTGGGGATATGTGCGTGGAGCCCGAGTTGACGTCGTGCCAGGCAAAAAGCGTAAGCCCTACCTCCGAACAGACGCCGACAAGATCAAGGCCAACAACTTGAACCAGCTTGAGTACGTCAGCTGCACAGGAGACTTCCTCGATAGGGTGGAGGACCGCCGCGTAACGCGGGTTGTCCGGGCATACCTTCAGTCAACCATGGCAGTTAAGAGACTGGTCGCTCGATTCAAACAGCTCCAAGGGTGGACCCCCCGCCGGTAACCGCGTCTCCGCTTCAGCCCCGGCTCCTTCTTGCCGAGGGACGAGCTGATCTCCCTCGGCACTATGATCCAGCCTAATTCGGCTGGATCGTGAGTGTGCCGAGGCGCCGAGGGAGGGTGAGGGGGTTTACCCCCCAAAACAACGAAATCGTCCTTTAACACCTAGCGAGAGAACTCGAAGTGCTCATCTTGAGTGCTAAATGGTCAAATCTCCCTCGGCGCCTCGGCAAAGCTCATAACACACTGAAATCACTTCGTTATTTTTGCCGAGGGACGATCAAATCTCCCTCGGCAGTCCCTCGGCACCCTCGGCAGACCCCCAGAACGAAGAAAGGGGAACCACTCGGGCTCCCCTTCAACAACCTCAACAACAGTGTGTCGTTCAGTTCAGCGTAACGCGTTCGAACAGCACTTGGCGATCAGCCCACTCTTCGGCATCGAGCTCAGCGTCCGATGGCGGAGTTACGACACCCGCTGCAAGGTGCATGTCGATATCGGTCAGGTCGTCAACAACCACCCCCGCAAGACGAACACCGGCACGAGCAGCGGTTTTTTTTCGTGGCCCACCCATGCACTTCGAACCCACGTTTCGAAGCTCCAAGGCCTTCGAAAAAGTGTTGTAGGCTTCATTGCGCATGCCGCGCTTCTCGGCCCATTTCACCCAGCTTTCGTAGAGCGCCTGAACGGTGACCGTCCCACCGGGGTCGACCTCGACACATTCGTCGATCCAGTCCGCGTAGCGATCTTCGTCGCGTTGGTAGTCCGACGTGGATACCCGGATGATCTCCGGCGGCTGCAAACCATCGCAGAAGTACGCAACAGCACCCTCGACAACACGTCGTAGCAACCCGGGATCCTTCGCCAACCGGTCCTGGAGCCCCAAGATGCGCTCCTCAACGGGCACAACCACGGTCCACGGGATCATGTGCAAACGATCCCAGATGGCGGAATCCGCGGCATTCGGGACCTTTGGGCGGTCATTGATCAGCATGTGAATGTGGTGCGTAGGAGCGAAGGTGTAGAAATCCTGCCGCATTCCACGAGCGGTGATGAGGTCACCACCAGTGAGACGTTTCACCATCGCCGCGTTCAACATCGATCCCGCTTGGATCTCGGAAGCAACTGCGAAACGCTTGTTGAACAAGGTAGCAATCGATGTGGGGTGTTGCCCCTTCGCTCCCACCGTCAGAACCTCGTCTGGAACCGGAGTTGCGAGCGACCCCATCATGGTGCTGATGGCTTGGATTAGCGTCCCCTTACCGTTTCGCCCCTTGCCGTAGTGCAGAGCTATGACGTGATCTGCAACGACCCCCGAGATCGAATAGCCGAGCAACCTCCACAGATAAGCACGAACCTCGGGATCCGGTTGGCTCTTGGCGAAGAACGTGTCGACCAACGTGGTGTCAGCACGGGGGTCGTACTCGACGTTGATCATGTGAGTCATTTTGTGTCTTGGAGCATGCTCCAGGAGTTCGCCTGTCTCCAAGTTAACCACCCCGTTCGCAACGTTGAGCATCCTGGGGTTCGACACAAATTCGGATGGACTCGAGACGAGGCGATGCTTCGCCAAGTTCACGGCCGCCAGTACACGTCCTTCGCTGCTCGACTTGGTGTACCACGACTTGTACGCAGCACGTTCACTCGCGTCGGCAAGAGCGGCCTCCTTCGGAATTTTGGCGATGGCGCTCTCAGCGGAGGCCCTCATGGCTAAGTCCTTCTTGTCCTCCTGCCACGTCCCCTCGTTGTAAACCATCCACGAAGCCCAATGCGGCACGTACGCGGCTCGTTGACCAACGTACTTCACGAGTCGTTGCGAATTCCCGATGTCGTGGAGCCCGAACACTTCGGTTGCCGAAACGCTGCATGCCGCCTCCAGCGACGCCTCCCAGTCGCTCGCATAGGGGCTCTCGCCCACCTCCTCAATCCCGATACCAACCGCTTCGGACTCCGCCTTGGTGATGGCAGTGAGACGTTGGAGCTCCTTGTCAGACCACGTGGATTTCGCCCTGTTCTCTGCGGGAGCCTCAACCAACCCTTTGTCGACAAACCACTCGATCACAGTTCGAACCGCGTCCTTGTTTCCGGTCAGGTCGTCAACTCCGGCCTCGACTTTCGCGACGAGAGCTACGGGAGACCAAACGCGTTCGCCACATGTTGCGTGAAGGCACTTGATGATGTTCTGCCCCTTGCTTGTGAGGCAGTCTATTCCGCTCTCGGCGCCGCATGCAGGGCATTGGGGAGCATCTGGATCAATACCCAACAATCGAGCAACGGTGGCGACATCAACGGCGTTGCACTTGCCGAGTGTGTCTTCACGATCACCTCCGGAACTCTTCGTCGCTTGCGACCCCGTTTTCTTCTTCGAAGACGAAATGGACTCTAGTTGTTCCTGGCTCAGCTGCCCCTTGAGCTGGTCGACAAGCGCTGTGAATCGAGCCAGGTCCAGCGGAGTCACCGTCTCTGGCGCAACAAGAAACGTCTTGCGTTGCGGACGATTCAGCTCAGGTAGGTCGGCACCCTTCCGCTTAAGGGTGCCATAGATCGGAATGTAGCGTGCACCGTCCGCCAAGACGGTATCGACCTTCCCCCATCCCCCACTGAACAACGCACTCAAACAGCCCAGCACCGTCTCACGGAGAGCCTTCAGCTCGACACTCCACGCAATATCGAGCGCTAGCAATACGTGAAATCCGTTGCCTGAAAGTCCCATTGCCAGGGCCGATTCGGGCACGCCTAGCTGCAGCAGCAAGTCTTTGACTTGCATGCCGACAACCCCCGCGTGAAAAACTTCAGCACTCGACGCGTTGGCCTTTCGCGCCTTGAACGTGTCTAGGTCAATCGCCAACACTCGGGAATGAACCACCTCGCTTTCTTTTACAGCGGCCTCTTTCTGGGCAGGGTGCCAGTCGCAGTCATAGGGGTATCGAGCCAACGCGTCCTGACGAGCAATAGCAGGCACCATATAGTACCCAGTACCGTGTGTCTCACGACGAACGAGTGCCAACATCTCGTCCACTGACCTGGCGTAGCCGATCTTGGTCAGCGGCTTACCACGGTGGCCCGGGTCGTATTGCCCGCAATCCATGGAGGCACACTCGACGGTGTGGCCATCCAATCGAGAAAACCGCCATAACGCTTGGATGCTATCCCGCGTTGAAACGGCCGTGCCGGTTTTGAGCAACGCAAGAACGCGGTCACGGTGGCTTGGTGTTTGTGTTTGACTAACAATTCCGTTTGTAGCAAGTACAGTATGGGACATCTGAGAAGCCTGTTTCTTTCTCGGCGTTCCACCGAAACCCACCTAGCGTTCCTCCGCTCGGTGGGTTTTCTTTTGGGGGTTAACACCACGCAAAAATGCCCCCAGCCCATGAAGTCGTGATTCCACCCACGACTCGACAATGGACTGGGAGCTGTGATCTTGTTCGGGAGGTGGCGGGGTGGATCCGCATACCTCACGCGGTCGATTAATGTTTCCTCACCAAAATCGACGTCAGGTTACCAATTTGAAAGGGTCCAGGACGGGGGGTTCCTCGTCGTCGATTGCCGCGAGTGCAGCGATGTCGATGGCATCGTCGTCGAGGAACTCAGAGAAAGGGTCGTCGAACTCGTGAGCAACGGGAGCTGCAACGACGGCGGGCTCCGCTACGTCCTGTACAGATACAGAGTCGGAGACGGTGACCTCGACGGCGGGAGCTGGAGCTCGTGTTGCGGAGACCTGTAGGGGCTTTGCTCCCCTGAGAGCGCCGACCAGCGACGTCGAAGGATTCTTCATCACGTACGGAGGACCTGGCTCGTCCTTCTTAGCCTTCGCCTTGGGGCCCCGAGCTGCAGGGGCAGCTGGAGCGACAGACGCGACGGGTACACCGGCTCTGGCTGCCAGCGCCTCCATGAGGAGCGTGGTGACGACAGTGCTGTTGGTACTGCGCTCAGTGACGCGGACCTTGTTGATCTCGATCGAGACCGCGATCGGGACGCGAACGGAAACAACAACGGTGTCGGCGGGATTGGACGAATGACTAGGTAGTGTGAGGGACATGCTACCCCTCACACCGCCAAAAGTATTTTAGCTGCCCTCGGATGCCCAAATTCGTCGGGGTAACTGAAAAAACTTTTGGCGTAGGCCCATAGTCCGGGACACCTCGCAACTCCGCGCATGTCCCTTGGTAACACCGGATCCTGTTACCAAGGTTGTTACCAAAACAGGTGTCTCGTCCCGTCCTAGTCCACCCTGCTAGGCCCTAAATGTGGTAAGGGCGGATGCATGACATCCAGCCTATTTCCCCCGAGAAAACTGCTTCTTTCAGCTGAAAGAAGCGCTGAGCCAACTACCAGAATCGAACTGGTGACCTACGGTTTACGAAACCGTTGCTCTACCGACTGAGCTAAGTTGGCTGAAAAGTGGGCGGAGTTTACGCAGGGGGAATCTGCAGTCAAGGGAATGTGCTCCGAGGAACCCCCGCCGAGCGAACAGGGCGCGCCCACCGGCCCAGGGTCCGTGGGGTCTGAGCTCGTCAGTTGCCAGGCCAAGCCAACGTATCCCGAAGCGCGCTGCGCCAATCTCGCAGCGGTCCAATCCGAGCTTGGGTGTCTTCGATGTCGAGCACGCTGTAGGCGGGTCGCTGTGCCGGCCTGGGGAATTGATCCGTGCTGCAAGGGACGACCTCACAACTCGAGCCGATGACGCGCGCTATCTCAGACGCCAACTCGAACCAGGTGCATTCGCCTGCGTCGGTCACGTGGAATGTTCCAAAGGCGCCGAGCTGCATCAACGCCCACGTCGCGTCGACGAGCGTGAAGACCGAGGTCGGGCGTCCGCGCTGGTCGTCGACAACGGAAACGCGCGACTGAGAGTCTAGCAAGCGACGCATCGTGAGGACGAAGTTCTTGCCCCACGGGCCATACACCCAGCTCGTTCGAATCAAGAGATGCCGACTCGTGGCGTCGCGCACGCATGCTTCGCCGGCCGCCTTCGTCCTGCCATAGGCGTTGACCGGCGCGATCGGATGACTGACCTGGTACGGAGTCCTCGAAGTCCCGTCGAATACGTAGTCCGTGCTGTAGTGGATCAGCCCCGCACCATGGTTTGCCGTGCTCTTGGCCAGCTCTCCAACGGCGTCAGCGTTTACCCGCCGTGCGTTCACCTCGTCCGACTCAGCGGCATCCACCGCAGTGTACGCGACGCAATTGACGACCCAGCGATAGCCGCGGGCCACGGTTCGGTCGACAGAAACGGCGTCGGTGAGGTCGAGCGAAAGCGGCGCCGGTCGCCCGCGGGCCATTGCGTCGTGCGGGATCCCGCGTTCCACGAGAAAACGCTCCCAAGCGCGGCCGAGCATTCCGTCCGCCCCGAGGAGCAGCACGCGATCGTCGGCGCCGTCCATCGACTTCAACGTTGGGCCTCGTATCGTGGGAGTCGCTCGCTGGGTATGTCGGCCAACCGAGGCAGCGACCGATCGCGGTCGGAAACGGTCGTCACCTGGGTCGGCCACGCAATCCCGACGTCGGGGTCATCGAAGGCAACACCCAGCTCGGACTCCGGGTGATACACGTCGGTGCACTTGTACATGAAGAGGGCCACTTCCGACTGCACGAGGAAGCCGTGGGCACAACCGGGTGGGATGTAAACTTGGCGTTGAGAGACGTCGTCCAGCTCGAAAGCCTCCCATTGCCCGAACGTCGGTGAACCGACTCGAACGTCGACCGCGACGTCCCACACTCTGCCAAGCACGGCGCTCACGAGCTTGCCTTGGCCGAAAGGGTTCTGCAAGTGCAGGCCGCGAAGTGTCCCACCTGAGGACCGCGAGAGGTTGTCCTGCACAAATGTCTCACGCACACCGAACCCGTGGTATCGCGCCGCGTGATACGTCTCGAGGAAGAATCCGCGCGTGTCCCCTCGCACCACGGGCTCGATCACGATGACGCCAGGGATGCGTCCTTGCCTAACCTGCATCGCGGCCCCTCGGGTTAGTCGACGACTGCGAGACGTTGGCCTGCAACATGTTGAGCAAGTACTGTCCGTACCGCGTCTTCTTCAATGGCTCGGCCAACCGGGTGACCTGGGCTTCGTCGATCCACCCGTTGACGAACGCGAGCTCCTCGGGACAGGCGATTTGCAGCCCCTGCCGCTCCACTATCGTTTGGATGAAGTTACCAGCGGCAAGCATGTTCTCGGGTGTACCGGTGTCGAGCCACGCGATCCCTCGGCCTAGTTTGCGAAGCTGCAATTGACCTCGGTCCAAGTAAGCACGGTTCAAGTCCGTGATCTCGAGCTCTCCACGCGCCGACGGGACGAGCTGCGACGCCAAAGCGGGCGCGTGCTCGTCGTAGAAATACAGCCCGGTGACCGCGAAGTTGCTCTTTGGTACCTTCGGCTTTTCTTCGAGGCCGATCACCTTGCCCGACGCATCGAACTCGGCCACCCCATAATCGGACGGGTTCGTCGTGTGGTATCCGAAGATGCTCGCTCCCACCGTTTGAGCGGCTGCGTCCCGGACGATGTTCGACAAGCCGTGACCGTAGAAGATGTTGTCTCCCAAGACCATCGCGGAAGGCTGGCCCGCGAGAAACTGTTCGCCGATCAGGAACGCTTGCGCCAAACCTTCCGGTTTGGGCTGTATAGCGAACTCGAAGCGCATCCCCCATTGTGAGCCGTCGCCAAGCAAGCGCCGAAACTGGTCACTTTCGTGGGGCGTGTTGATGACCAAGATCTCGCGAATCCCGGCGAGCATGAGGACGCTCAGCGGGTAGTAGATCATCGGTTTGTCGTAAACGGGGATGAGCTGTTTGCTCACCGCTTGAGTAATCGGGTACAGCCGCGTTCCACTTCCCCCGGCCAGAATGATGCCTTTTCTCATGTGCGCGTTCGTCCAGTGCTCATCGAGCATTTCGATCGGCGTAGTTTTGATCCAGCCACTGCTTGTAGGCGCCCGTCTGAACGCTACTCACCCACTCGGGATTGTCGAAGTACCAGCCGACCGTCTTTCGAAAACCCGTTTCGAATGTCTCACTCGGCTCCCAACCGCAGTCCCGCCGAATCTTGGAGGCGTCGATCGCGTAGCGCTGATCGTGACCTGGCCTGTCGCCGACGAAGGTAATCAGCCGGTCCAAGTCTTCTGACGCGACCCCTTCCCGCTCGGCGACCAGCCGGCAGATGTGCCTCACGACATCGATGTTGGTCTGCTCGTTGTTCCCGCCGACATTGTAAGTCTGCCCCACCGCACCGCGCTCGATGATCGCCCATATGGCCTCGCAGTGGTCGGTTACGTAAAGCCAATCCCGCACGTTTGCCCCCGTCCCGTACACCGGGAGCGGCTTTCTCGCTCGTGCATTCAAGATCATCAGCGGCACCAACTTCTCGGGGAACTGATAGGGACCGTAGTTGTTCGAGCAGTTGCTGATCTTGACGGGCAGTTGATATGTTCGGCCCCATGCACGAACCAAGTGATCACTTGCAGCCTTCGAGGCTGAGTATGGAGATGACGGATCGTACGGCGTGCATTCGGTAAACAAGCCAGACTCACCCAGGGAGCCATACACTTCGTCGGTGCTCACGTGGTGGAATAGTCCGAACTCTTTACCCAGCTTGCGGCACGCTTCGAGCAAGTTGAGTGTGCCGTCGACGTTCGCACGCAGAAAGGCGCGCGGACCAAGAATGCTTCGGTCGACGTGGCTCTCGGCGGCGAAGTGGACGACGAGCTCCGGCCGGAATGCCAGGACCGCTTGCTCGGTCGCCTGGGCGTCTGCCAGGTCGACCTTTTGGAAGCCGTAGTTGGGGCATGCCGCCGCCGGCTCGACGCTCTTGGGGTTGGCGGAGTACGTAAGCGCGTCGACGTTTAGGAACTGGTCGTTCGGGCGCCTTGCTACCGATAGGTTGAGAAAGTTGGCGCCGATGAAGCCGGAGCCTCCTGTCACCAGAATGCGCATAGAAGATCGAGTCTACGCAGGCCTGCTCTCGGTGGCAATCCCGGTCGACCCCAATCCGACCTCGTTGCTGGCGTCAGCGTGACCTTCCAAGCTCCGAACCGCGTGGCGGCGCGGTGGCGGCGGA